>CALMZR010000350.1 GCA_937870845.1 uncultured Chloroflexota bacterium | reverse complement strand
CATCGCGCACGTAGATGCTGACGGTGAACAGAACGTCGGAGGCCTTGCGCACTGTGCCGATGAAGGCGACGTCGGCGCCGACCTTCTTGGCTAGGTCGTCCTCGCAGCCATTGCACTTGTGGATCGGAGACTTGTCGTCGATCTCCTTAGCGATCGGCGCGCTGTCGACGACCTCGTAGCGACCGCTGTCCTTGATGAGCTTGGTGAGCTCGGCAGTGATGACCTCGAGGCGTCGCTTATCCTCTGGATCAAGCCCCGTCGGCATCAGTCCGATCTCGAACTGCTGCTGCTGATCGATCAGATCAAAAGGAAAAATGATCGCCTTTTGCGCAGCCGATGCGGCTGCCGGATACAGCGCAAAAGCTAACGCTAGTGTGACAATACGTTTAGCAATCAAGGCGTTTCCCCTGTGCCGCGCCGCGTTTCCGGCTGCTTAGAGTGTTATAGTGTTATGGGTTAGGTGTGCCGAACAGGGGGGCAATTGCAAGGGGGTTATTGCCACGTGGCAGCACAGGGAAGGTCACAAGTACGCGAGTAAAAACGGGAGACCTTGACAACGAGGGTACCCCATACCCTTTTACTGCTACATAGTAACAGGTCGCCGGATAAGACAAACAAGGTTGCGGCTCGCCAATTGCGGGCCCGGAGGCCAAGGAGGAAAAGGGCTGATGGCAGCAGGCTATGCCGAACCGCACTCGCGTGGCAGCGCAACCGCATTTGTGCGTCGGAGCGTACTCGCTGGACTGGTGATGGCGTTGACGCCCTGCCATGCTTGCATGGCGTGCCACGACTTGCCGACGACGGCGATGCGGAACCAGACGACGCCGACATGGGCGTGGGTGAAGCGGCCACCGGTCGGCTCGGTGATGACCGCGGCGTCGGCGGGGTAGCGACGCGCGGCGTCGAGGGCGCCGTTGCCGGTGCATTCCTCCTCGATGACGCTCTGGATGATGAGATCGCCCTGGAGTTGGATGCCGAGGTCGCGCAGCAGGCGGGGCAGCACGAGGTTGAGGGCGTCGCCGCTCTTCATGTCGAAGGCGCCGCGGCCGTACATGCGGTCGCCGACCACCGTCGCCTGCCAGGGATCGTAGGACCAGGCCTCGACCGGCTCTGGCGAAACGACATCGATGTGCCCCTGGACGATCAAGGACCGGCCACCGCCCGAACCTTCTTGCACTCCCGCGACATTGGGCCTCCCGGCGAAGGGGACGCCGCTGTCTCCCGCGTTCGGGATCGTCTTGATCGCCTCGTCCGGATCCCAGACCTCGACGGCGAGGCCGGAGTTGGCGAGGTGCTCGGCGACATATCCCTGTGCTTCGGCTTCGGCTCCGAGAGGGCTTGGGCGTTTCACCAATTCCGCGACGGTCTCGATCAATTCGTCTTCCCGGCGGTCGATTTCGGCCCAGAGTCGGTCAATCGCTTGCTGTGTGGTTTCCGTGGTCACGTTGCCTCCGCACCTCTACGGACACTTCACGCATGGACGTAATTATCTGTTAGTTCGTGCATTGGCGAGGGAGAGCATTTCGGTCGTATTACGCTTGACGTATCGCGTACTAGGCGGTATTTTACCTGCATGTCGGAGCCATCGAACGTCGTGCCGTTTCGGCCGCGCAAGTATCGCGACAAGCGAACGGCCCGCTTCGCGGCGGGCGAGCGAGTCAGCGAGTTTCAAGCGTTCGAGCGTCAGGCGTATCGGCGGCTAGAGATTCTGGAAGTCGCTGACAGTCTTGGGGCGCTCATGGCACTGCCAAGCAATCGATTCGAAGCGCTCGGCGGCGACCGCACGGGTCAGTCCAGCATACGGATCAACAGCAAGTGGCGCATTTGCTTCGAGTGGCACGACGACGAAGAGGGCGCCACGAACATCGAGATCGTTGACTATCACTGACGGAAGGAGGCGCACATGGCACGTCCACCGATCCATCCTGGCGAAGTCCTGGCCGACGAGCTTGCGGAACTTGCGATGAGCGCCGCGGAGCTGGGGCGGGAACTGCGCGTGCCGACGAATCGTATCACCCAGATTCTTGCCGGCAAGCGCGCGGTGACAGCGGACACCGCCCTGCGGCTAGGGCACTGGCTGGGAACAGGACCCGCGTTGTGGATGAACCTGCAAAAGACCTACGAGCTTCGGCTGGCGGAGCAGGAGTCCGGAGACGAGATCAGGCGGACAATTGTGCCTCGCAGCGCGTAACGATCCGCTCGACCTAGCCCGGCCAGTTGCCTCCGTCCACGTTGAGCGTTTGCTGGGTCATGTAGTCGGAGTCGGAGGAGGCGAGGAAGATGGCGGCGCCGGTGACGTCCTCGGGCTGCTCGATGCGGCCCAGCGGGATCGATGCGACGAAGCGGCGCTTCGGTTCGCCGACCTCCCAGCCGAGGAGCCTGGCGAACTGCTTATCGACCTCGACCCAGAAGGGAGTGTCGACGATGCCGGGGGCGATGCCGTTGACATTGATCTTGTGCTCGGCCAGGGCGAGGGCCATCGACTGCGTCATGCTGATGACGCACGCCTTGCTGGCGCAATAGGCGAGCACCAACGCCTCGCCGCGGCGGCCGGCTTGCGAGGCGAGGTTGATGATCTTGCCCCCGCGGCCCTGGGCGATCATCTGCCGGGCCGCGGCCTGCGAGCACCAGAGGAGCCCCTTGCAGTTGACGTCGAACATGAAGTCCCAATCTTCGTTCGTCGTCTCCAGGAATGGGATGATGCGGCCGACTCCGGCGTTGTTGACGAGGATATCGAGGCCACCGAACGATTGCACGGCGGCGTCGACTATGGCTTGCGCCTGCGCCTGGTCGCGGACATCGATCTGGACGGCGGCCGCTTCTCTGCCCCCGGCGCCGATCTCGGCGGCGACGGCCTGAGCCGCGTCGAGGTTGATGTCGGCGACGACGACCTTGGCCCCTTCGCGGGCGTAGGCGAGGGCTATCGCCTTGCCCATGCCGGAGCCGGCTCCGGTGATCGCCGCTGCTTTCCCTTCGAGTTTCATGCTTTAGGCTCCTTCTTCTCGTTCGTCAGGGTACGCGATATCGGTCGACGGTGGCTTGGTTGAGCGTGACGCCGAGGCCCGGGCGGCCGGGAAGGCGAACCGTGCCGTCGGGTCGGACGTCGATCGGCTCCTCGAACAATGTGGAGCGCAGTGGATTCGGATTCTGGTCGAACTCCAGGAGGCCGGCGTTGGGGAGGGCGGCGATGAAGTGCATGTTGGCGATCGAGGCCACCGCGGAGGAGAAGACGTGCGGGATCACCGGCAGACCGTATGCCTCGGCGAGCGCTGCCACCTTTCGACAGAGCGTGATGCCCCCGGTCCAAATCACGTCCGGCTGGACGATATCGACGGCCCGCCGCGCGATCAGCTCGCGGAAACTGACCAGCCCGGTGGCCGTCTCGTAGCCGGCGACCGGGACATCAAGGGCGCGGGCGACATCGGCGCTGCCGGCGAGGTCGTCCGTGGCGACAGGCTCTTCCAGCCAGTAGATGTCCTGGTCGGTCACGCGGCGCATGAACTGGACGGCGACGGCTGGGGTCCACGCATTGTTGGCGTCGATGGCGAGCCGCACCTTGGGACCGATGGCGGCCCGCGCGGCGCGGACGCGCTCAATGTCGTCTTCGAGGGTCGCAGTCGCGTAGTCGGGCGCCCACATGTCCGGGAGCGGATTGAGCATCACCTCCGGGTTGCGCCCGACTTTCATCTTGACGGTACGGAAGCCCCGCTCCGCGTAGGCGCCGACCTCCTCGGCGAGCTGGGCCGGGCCCTTGTCGCTGGCGTAGAACCCGGCGGACGCGTAGGCGTCGAGGGTGTCGCGATAGCCACCCAGGAGCCGATAGAGCGGCGTGCGCGTCGCCTGGCCGATGAGATCCCAGAGGGCGATGTCGACCCCGCTGATGGCCTGCATCAGCATTCCGGCCGTGCCGCGCTGATGAGAGCGGCGCGCCATGCGGCTCCATAACCGCTCTACCTGAAACGGATCCTCGCCGATGAGGGACGGCTTCAAGTCGTCCAGGACGATCCGCTCCATGCTGTCGAGCGAGCCGCCGTAGGCGGCGCATTCGCCGAGTCCGACGAGGCCATCGTCGGTGGCCACCTGAACGAGCAGGACGGCGCGTTCCGGCATGTAGTGGATCGCGTCGGCCATTGGCGTCGGCACGGGATAGCGTAGCTTGATCGTCGAGACGTCGGTAATTCGCACGTTTGGCGGGCCTCCTTTGCGGTGAATGCCTCAACGGCTCTCGACGGGCGATTCTTGAATCAGGGCGGCGTTCTGTCAACACCGTGATTGAGACCGCTTGACGGCGGCGCCGCGGGCGGTAGTATTCGGCGTGTCGATCCAAGGCCAGTTGCGCGGGTGCGCCGGGGCTGGGAGCATGCTCGCTCCATCCGCGCCGGGCCGACTGGGCGGCGATCGATCTGCGCTGCCGCGCCGTCGCGGTAGCGAGATGGCGGACTGTCCGATGTCCGTCGAGTGACTCCACGGAGGAGGCTGGACGTGATCGAGCGTAGTTTGAACAGGCGGTCGGTATTGCGGCTGGGAGCCGCGGGCGCGGGCGCGATCGTCGCCAGCCGCTACGTGGCCATTCCGGCTTGGGCGCAGGTTCCCCCGCTGGAAGAGAAAGACACCTACACGGTCGGGTTCGCCCAGGTGGGAAGCAACAATCCGTGGCGGCTCGGCGAGTCGAAGAGCATGCAGGACGAGGCGGCCCGGCTCGGCTACACGCTGGTCGAGACGAACGCGAACGAGGACACCGCCAAGCAGATCGCGGATCTCGATTCGTTGATCGCGCAGGGCGTCGACATCCTCATCTTCCCGCCGCGCGAGTCCCAGGCGATCGCGCCATCGGTGCTGAAGGCGAAAGCCGCCGGCATCCCGGTCATCCTCATTGACCGCGACGTCGACCACTCGATCGCCAAGCCTGGAGAGGACTACATCACCTTTATCGGGTCCGACTTCGTCGATCAGGGTCGTCGCGCCGCGGAGTGGCTGGTGGAGGCGACCGGCGGCGAAGCCAAGATCATTCAACTCGAAGGGACGACCGGCTCCGACCCGGCGATCGACCGGCAGAAAGGCTTCGAGGACTATCTGGCCGGAACGTTCCAGGGGACGCCCACAGCGGCGGGCGCGCACCCGGGGATGGAGATCATCGCCTCCCAAACCGGCGATTTCCAGCGCGACCTCGGCCGCGAAGTGATGCAGACCCTGCTCCAGGCGCACCCCGACGTGACCGCGGTCTACGCCCACAACGACGAGATGGCGATCGGCGCCATTGCGGCGCTGCAGGAGGCGGGACGGACGCCCGGCGAGGACGTCATCCTGGTCTCCATCGACGGCTCGAATGCCGCCCTCGACGCCATCGTGGACGGCACGCTCGGCGCGTCGGTGGAATCGAGCCCGTTCTTCGGGCCGATCGCCTTCGAGACGATGGCGAAGTACATCGCGGGCGAAGACATCCCCGACTGGGTCAAGGTCGAGGACCGCTTCTTCGACGAGAGCAATGCCGCCGAGTTCCAGGGGGAGCAGTTCTAGGATCTGACCCGCGCCGCCACCCCTCTCCCTGCTGCCAGGGAGAGGGGCTCCGTCCTGAATGCCGAATCGCCGGAGTTCCGTGCGCGTGACCGATCGCTCGACGCCAGCCGAACCGCTCCTCGTCATGGACGGCATCAGCAAGACGTTTCCGGGCGTCGTCGCGCTCGATGGGGCATCGTTGCGCGTGGCGCCGGGGGAGGTGCATGCAGTCATCGGGCAGAACGGCGCCGGCAAGAGCACGCTGATCAAGATTCTCAACGGGGTCTATCGGCGCGACGCGGGGTCGATCGTGCTGGCGGGCAAACCGGTCGATTTTCACTCGCCGCTCGAGGCCCAGGCCGCGGGGGTCAGCACCATCTATCAGGAGATCAACCTCGTTCCCTACCGCAGTGTTGCCGAAAACGTCTTCATGGGTCGCGAACCGCGGCGCTGGGGGTTTCTCGACCGCGGGAAGATGAACCGGGATGCGGCCGCGATTCTGGAACGGCTAGGCGTCCATCTCGATGTGCGGCGCCCACTGGGCACGCTCAACATCGCCTTGCAGCAGATGACCGCCATTGCGCGGGCCGTCTCCACCGATGCGCGCATCGTGATCATGGACGAGCCGACCTCCTCGCTCGACGAGCGCGAGGTGGGGGTGCTGTTCGACGTGATTCGCGGATTGAAGGCGAACGGCATCGCGGTGATCTACATCAGCCACCGCCTGGACGAGCTCTTCGCCGTGTGCGACCGGGTAACCGTCATGCGCGATGGACGGACCATCGACGATCGACCGATCACCGGGGTGAGCAAGGTCGAGTTGGTGGCGCGCATGCTGGGCAAGGAGATTGGGGAGGTCCGCCGCTCCGGGGCGACGGGCTTCGGCCGCCGTGGGCGACGGCCGCTGGGAGAGGTGGTGGTCGAGGCGGAGAATCTGGTAAGCGATCGGCTCGATGGCGCCAGCGTCGCCGTGCGAGGCGGCGAGATCGTCGGTCTTGCCGGGCTGCTCGGGTCCGGGCGCACCGAGGTGGCGCGGGCGGTGTTCGGCGCGGACGCCGTGCAGGGGCGCCTCGCCGTTCGGGGCAAGCCGGTGCATTGGCGCTCGCCCCGAGACGCGATTCGCGCCGGGTTCGGATTGTGCGCCGAGGATCGCAAGGCGGACGGGATCATCCCGTACATGTCCGTGCGCGAAAATCTCACCCTGGCGGCGCTGCCGACGCTGTCTCGAAACGGCATCGTCGACCGCGCCGAGCAAGCAAAGATCGTCGACCGCTTTATCGAGCGCCTCGGCATCAAGACGTCGGGCCCGGAGCAGACGATCCGCGAGCTCTCCGGCGGGAACCAGCAGAAGGTGCTGCTGGCGCGCTGGCTCTGCCTCAATCCCTCGCTGCTCCTGCTCGACGAACCGACGCGCGGCATCGACGTCGGCGCCAAGGCGGAAATCCAGGGGCTGATCGACGAGCTGGCCGAGAACGGCCTGGGAGTGCTCATGATCTCCTCGGAGCTGGAGGAGATCACCGAGGGCGCGGATCGCGTCGTCGTGCTGCGCGAGGGCCGCACCGTGGCCGAGCTCGACCATGCCGAAGCGAGCCAGGACGCGCTGATGCGCGCCATGGCGCACGGAGACGAGGACGCCGCGGGCGGATCGACCCCCGAGGCGCGGCCCGAAACCTCGGACGCCGAGCTGGAACCCTCCCGGTGAGCCAGCCAACCGGACAACCCCTGAGTCGCCCGCTGCCCGCGGCCCGGCTCGGCGACTCCCAGATCGCCGATGTCCTCAGGAAGTACGGCTCGCTGATCGCGCTGGCGGCGCTGCTCCTCTACAACGTCTTGTTCACCAACAACTTCGTATCCATTGGCACGTTCAACGCGAACATGACGCAGGTGGCGACCATCGTCATCGTGGCGGTGGGGATGACGTTCGTCATCGCCACGGGGGGGATCGACCTCTCGGTGGGCTCGCTGATGGCCATCGCCGGGGTGCTGGCGCCGCTCTTCTTGCTCGATGGGCAGCAGTTCGGGGCGCCGGCGGTGGGGTTGGCGCTGGCGATCGTCGCCCCGCTCGTTGCCACGACGTTGCTTGGAGCGTTCAATGGGACGCTGGTGACGGTGGTCGGGCTGCAGCCGATCATCGCCACGTTGGTCCTCTACCTGGGCGGCCGCGGCATCGCGCAGCTCATCGTCGATGGCGAGTTGCGCGAGTTTCGCAACCTGGGCTCGCCGTTGATTCCGAGTTTCGAATTCGTCGGGTTGGGCCAAGTTGCCGGGATCCGGTTCCAGATCATCGTCATGGTGGTCATCGTGATCGTCGCGGCCTGGGTGCTGCGGGCCACCACGTTCGGGCGCTACGTGCTCGCGACGGGCGGCAATCCCGCCGCGGCGCGGCTGGCGGGGGTTCCGGTCAATCGCGTCAAGATGGCCGTGTACTGCATCAGCGGGTTTCTGGCCGGCATCGCCGGCTTGATCGTGGTGGCGATCAACCGCTCATCCGATCCGCACCGGGTCGGGGAGTACATGGAGCTGGACGCGATCGCGGCGGTGGCGGTCGGGGGGACGCCGCTCTCCGGTGGCCGCGCCACGATCCTGGGAACGTTCATCGGGGCGATGATCATTCAGCTGCTCCGCTTCACGCTGATCGCGCACAACGTCCCGGACGGCATCACGAGAATGGTGATCGCGGGCGCGATCGTCGTGGCGGTGCTGACGCAGCGTCAGCGTTCGACGTGAGGCGAATGGCATGGCGAGCGCGGTTCCAGGCGACACCGTAGGGCAGGGTCGAAAGATGGGGCGGGCGCGGGTCGTCAGCGCCATTCAGCGGCAGGGCGCACTTTTGGCGCTCATCGTGTTGGTCGTCTTCGGGATCGTCCGCTACGGAGAGACGTTCTATAGCGCCTACAACGTTTTCGACGCCTTCCTGAACAACAACACCTACTACGCCTTGATCGCCTTGGGTATGACATTCGTGATCATCACCGGCGGCATCGATCTCTCCGTCGGTTCGGTGGCCGTGCTGGCGGCGGTCGCGGCGGCGAGGCTTAGCGTCTACGGCTTGGGGTCGGCGCTGGTTGGTGGGGTGCTGATCGGGCTGTTCGCCGGGTTGATCAACGGCGGCTTGATTGCTCGATATTCGTTGCAGCCGTTTGTCGTGACGCTGGCGATGCTCTTGGCCGCGAGGGGAGCGGCGCTGACGCTGTCGGGAAACGCTCCGGTCATGGTTGAATTTGCCCAGGGCTTCCCGGCCCTCGGCATGGCTCGGGTTGGTGCCGTGCCGTTGCCGGTGGCCATCACCGCTGTGCTGTACGCCGTTGGCGCCATCCTGCTGAACCGGACGCGATTCGGGCGGCACGTGCTGGCCATTGGCGGCAACGAAGAGGCGGCGCGGCTGGCAGGGATTCCGGTAGGGCGTACGCTGCTAGTCGTCTATGCCATGAGCGGGGCGCTGGCCGGCCTGGCGGGGGTCTTTCTCGCCGCGCTCTCCTTTTCGGGTTCACCGACGGGGGCGATTGGCTGGGAGCTCTCCGCGATCGCGGCCGTGGTCGTCGGCGGCACGTTGCTGACCGGCGGCGTCGGGTCGGTTGGGAGCACGCTCGTCGGCGTGCTGCTGCTGGGGCTGATCTTCGTCACGCTCAACTTCGAGCGCGGTCAAGGGAGCTTCGAGTTGAACTCGTTCTGGGAGAACTTCATCCGCGGCGCCTTCCTGCTTATTGTTGTGGTGTTCCAGAGCCGGCTTGCGCGAAGGCTCGAATCGGCAAGCGGTTAGCCTTTCTCCGATCGTGGGCTGAGAACCGACGCGACGGCCTCGGCGTTGTACTCTTGAAGCGGCCCTGCCTATTCGCTGGCGTCGGCCAGGAGAACCTCGATTTGACTCGTTCAATGCGAATCCAGCGACGACTTACCCGCCGCCACGCGGTCCAAGGCGCTCTCGCCGCCAGCGGATTGGCGCTGGTCGGCTGCTCCTCCGGCGTCGGGCAGACGACGGCGCCCGTCGATGAAACGCTGCTGGCCTGGCCGGCGGACGACCGCTGGCCGGAGATGTTTCTCGCTTCATCGGAGCGGATACAGGAGACGTACCGTTACGCTGTCGCCAACCAGGATCTCCTGCAATGGATGCCCTGCTTCTGCGGCTGCGGCGAGTGGGGCCATGCCTCGAACGCCGACTGCTACGTGCAGGAGGTGCGCGACGACGGCTCGGTCCTGCTCGACTCGATGAGCTTTGGCTGAGGGGTCTGCATCGACGTCACGCGTGCCGTGATGACCCTGCGCCCCGAAGGCAAGACCCTGCGCGAGATCCGCGACTACGTCGACGCGACGTATGGCGACGTGGGGCCTTCGACGGATACGCCGTATCCGCCGGACGGTTTGTGATCGAAGGAGAGTGTGCTATGCCGCAATCTGTTCGAGCCGTCTACGACAACGGAGCACTGCGCCTTCTTGACGAGGTGCAACTTACCGAGGGCCAGCAGGTCTACGTAGAGATTCTCTCGGAGAAGGAGCGTGTCCGCGCCGCGTTGGGCGACCTGGTCACGGATATCCCGGATCCAGGTGGCGAGGAGATAGACGAGGCTGCCCTCAGATGTCTGAAGAGATCATCGCGGAACGGCGCGGTGGGCTTTGAGCTGGTACTTCTTCGACAGCAGTGCGCTGGTGTAGCGCTACCTCAATGAACGCGGGACCGAGTGGGTCTTGGCGATCACGGCGGCAGGGGCGGGCGACGTTATCGTCATCTCTCAAATTGCGCCAGTCGAGGTCTTGTCCGGTGTCATGCGACGAACGCGGGAGGGATTGCTCAGCGAACGAACCGCTCGCGAAGCGCACCTGATAATTGATCGCCATGCCAGCCAGGAGTATGAAGTCGTGGCCCTGACCGACGACGTTGTACGTCGTGCCGAGGATTTGCTGGAGCGCCACACGCTGCGGGCTTCAGACGCCATACAGCTCGCCTCGGCTCTCCAGAGTAGCGACAGGCTCGACATCGTCGCATCCGGCGCGCTGGCATTCGTTTCCGCAGATACTCGATTGCTCGCCGCTGCCGAACGCGAGGGCTTGATGACCGTTGATCCGAGCACGCACGGTTGACGAGCACGCCACGACCCAGTCTACGCTGGACCCGCTTGGCGAGTTGCGTGTCGATCGGGTCGAGCTGCCCGGAACGTCGATGGCATTCCAGGTTGTGCGGCCAGTCAACTACGACCGGCTGATCGATGAGGCCGCCGCCGATCCCGAGCAGAACCTCCCCTACTGGGCCGAAATCTGGCCGAGTGGCGTTGGGCTCGCGGCCCGGATCGCCCGGACGCCCGACATCGTCGCCGGACAGCGGGTTCTGGAGCTGGGGTGTGGGCTGGGGATCACGGCCATCGCGGCGCTGGAAGCCGGGGCGGAGTTGCTCGTGACGGACTATGCGCCCGAGGCGCTGGCTCTGTGCGCCCACAACGCGGGGCGCAATGTGGGCCGGGCGCCAGCGCAGCTTCGCCTGAACTGGCGCGATGCGGCCCAGGCTGCGGTCTCGCCGCTTACGGACCCTTTCCCGGTTGTCCTCGCCGCCGACGTGCTGTACGAGCGGCGGGATATCGAGCCGCTCCTTTTCCTGGTCGAACACGTCGTGGGGCCGGGCGGCGAACTCTGGCTGGCGGAGCCGGGCCGCGCGCCCGCCGCGATCTTTCTCAACGCGATGCAGGAACGCGGTTGGGTGCGCGAGTCGGAACGTTGCGACGGCCCGTGGCCCGACCCCGAAGACAATCGCAAGGGCATTGTCGTGTCGATTCATCGACTGCGCCGCGCGGCTAGCGGATGACGGGATGTGATCGCGTACCGACGTATCGCGAGCAGTTTCGCCGTAAGATGGCGCCCGGCTGGCGGTTCGGTTTCCAGGCAGACAGGACGGGAGACGTTCGATGGCGGCACGCGGTGGGTTGGCTGGGATCTCGGGGCTTTCGCGGCGCGCGGCGGTGCAACACGTGGGCGTGGCGGCGGGCATCGCCGCGGGGCTGGGATGGATCGAACACCGGCAGACCAACGCCCAATCCGCCGACGCCAACGCGACGCTCTCCGGCGAAGACGAGCGATTGCGTCGTGATAAACCTAGCTAACCAGCGGTTTTCGTCTTTCGGGAGATAGGAACATATTCCATAATCTATGTTATGCAGAAATCGAGTTGGCATGAATATGTCGTCTCATAGCATGATGTTGTTCCATAACCTACAGAGTCCAAGGAAGCCGATCCAAAAGAGTCATGGCCTTGTCGCTAAAGAACAGACCATTGAATCGCGCCACCAGTTTACGTCTCACTCCGTCATTCTGGTTTACCTAACGCGCCAGACTGGCGAAACTGTCTGCTGGAACAAACGCTGATTCATCCCGGTATATTCAGCGAAGCGCTGCAGGATTCAAACGAACGATCGACCGCCTCGCGGCGCTTGGTCATGTCACAGCGCGAACGCGTGCTCGAAGGAATGATCCTCGACGCTTCGGATCGCCTTTACTACTGCTCGAACCGGCTTCGTCACGCGGCCTCTCGTCGCTCGATCAATTGGACGCCTTTCCACTTTCGGCCTTCGATCAATTCGCGGGCAACTTCCCGCGTCTCTCCTAGAACCGCCCGGGCGGCATCTGTCATCAGTT
>CALMZR010000349.1 GCA_937870845.1 uncultured Chloroflexota bacterium | reverse complement strand
CGACCGCCTGTTCGTAGAGCTCGAGCGAGCGGCCGTGCGCGCCGACCTCGGCATGGGCGAAGGGCAGCGCGATCCGCGCTTCGAGCACGGCCGGGTCGCTGGCGTCGCGGCCGGCGAGTTCGGTCCACGAGACCAGGGCCATCGCCGGCTGTTTGCGCGCGGCCGCGGCCCAGCCGAAACCGAGCAGGGCCTTGTTGGCATGCAGGCTGACGAGGCGAACGCGCTCGAGCGCGCGCTGCGCTTCGTCGGCGTGCTGGCCTTGGAGGGCGGCGACGCCGAGCGCGAGGACGGCAGGGAAGCCCGGCGGGTACTTCCCGAACCAGTGGCCGTCGCGCACCAGAATGAAGGGAAACTCGAAGAACTCGGGTCGCGGCGGCGCGGGAGCAATTGGGCGAGGAGGCGTTCGCGAGCGCGTGGGACGCCGGGCGCGCCCTCGCCCTTGACGTCGCTCTCGACGAGGCCGCCGATCTCCTGGAGACGTGGCGCGAAACGGCAGCTCCCGATCGGGCGCCGCGCCAGACCCGGCTGGTCAGCCGCCGCTGACCATCGCGGGCGGGTTCAAGGGTCTCGCCTCTGGCCGCTCGTATTCGCGATCGACCGCAACCAGCTCGAGGTCGATGGTGGCCAAGTCGGCGAGACCCACCTCGTCGCCGGCCCAGGCGCGCAGGGTGGAGACGTTCTTGAGGTAGCCGCGGCAGACCGCGCAGGTTTCGACACGGCGCGATTCGCGGTCGGCTTCGGCGACGAGGGCGGCGCGTGCCTCGTGCCCGACCGCGTCGCAGAAGGGGCAGCGGATGCCGGGTTGCGCCCAGTCGCCGCCGCAGCGGCCGCAGCGCAGCCGCCGCGCCCGCTCCAGCCCGCGTTGCTCGGCCAGCGTCGGCCATCCCCCGCACACCGGGCACACCCCCTCGCTCCAACGCGGATCGACGGCGGCGCCAAACCGCCGCCGCAGCGCCTGCAACAGCGGCATCGCCGCCAGCGGCGCCACCGCTCCTAGCGTCTCAGGGTCGAGGCCGAGGGATCGGGCGATGCCGTCCAGGCGGTCGCCGTCGTTGTTCACCGCCGCTTCGAGCAAGGCGATGGCGTCCAGCGCGTCGTCGCTGGCCGCGGCGCGCAAGGGGATCGCGTCGGAGCCCGCTTCTGCCGCCCGCGCCAGAAGCCGGCGCAGCCAGCGATCCGCGCGGTCTCGATCGAGCGGAATCTGGGCCCCGGCGAGCAACGGCGTTCCCGGCGCTCGCTCTGGCTGCAGCGTCGTGGCGGCGGCCGTGGCATCCCAGATCGGATCCGCGGCTTCCGCCAAGGTCGCTTCCAGCATTGCCAGCCAGGGGCCGGCTTCGGGCTGCGCCTGGGAGAGGGCGTCGAGCTGGCGGCGGGCGCCGGGGGAGAGGGTCAGGTTCACAGCAGCGCCGGTTTCGTGTCATTCCGAGCGCAAGCGAGGAATCTTGGCTCAATGAGACCTCGTACTCGGCAACGCCGAGATTCCTCCTTCGTCGGAATGACACGTTGGCGGATTGCGGACGATAGCGCTGTCACGACTCGGACGTGTCCGGCTGCGCCACCGCCGGCCCGTCGTACGGCACGCCGGAGTAAACGCGCTCGACCCGATCCGGTGGGCCCAGGAGCACGACCGGATCCCCATGGTTGCCCACGTCCGCGCCCGGTTCGCCCCGCACGCGCGCGGCCTCCGGCGATGAGGCGCAGCCGGCCAGGATCAGCGTGAGGAGAATGGCGGCAGCCAAACGCGGGGTGAGCCGACGAGCCAACAGCCAGTCGCCAGCAGCCAGTCGCCGCGCCACCTCACACCGCCTCCGACGACAGGATCACCATCGTCCGCAGCAGGAAGCTCCCCAGCAGCACCAGCACGGCGGCCAGCGGCACGGTGGCTCTACCGAAGGCGCCCGGCCGCCAGTGGAGGTAGATCGGGGCCAGGATGCCGAAGACGATCACCCCGAAGAGGAGGATCGCGCCCCAGACGCCGCCCCAGACCACGCGCACCACGCTCCAGATGGTCGCGGCGATGATGGCCAGCACGATCAGCTCCAGCGCCGAGCTGTACCCCTCCATCTCCTCCAGCCAATGCACCGTGCCGGGGTGGCCGCGCCGCCAACCGAAGAGGATCATCGCCGCGCCGCCGGCGGAGATGCCGGAGAGGAGGAACAGCAACGTGATCCAGATGGTGTCGCCCCACAGCGGCCGGTTCGTGCCGGTCAGGACCAGCCCGGTGTAGCCGGCCAGCGCCGAGCCGGTGAGGATGCAGCCGATGGCGACGATCTTGCCCGGCACGCCCTCGCCGAACCGGGCGAACCAGCGCGGGAACCGGCCGACGTCGGCCAGTGAGGCAAGCGCGGCGAGGCCGACAAAGAGGACGAAGCCGACGATGATCCAGACGCCAATCGACAGCGGCGAGTAGACCTTGAACATCGGCCCGCCGACGTCGGAGCGCCAGAACATGTGCCAGAACCGCTCCGGCCGCGTCAGGTCAATAATCAGTAGCGGGCCGCCGACGATGATGGCCGCCAGGGCTATCAGGTACCCGATGCGCGTCATGCGCCGGTCGAGCCGCTCCCCGAGCAGATCGAGCAGCCCGGAGAGGAAGGCGGCGCCGCCGGCGATGCCGCCCAGGAAGAAGTAGACGACGATGTACCAGCCCCACTCCGGGGAGAGGGAGAAAAAGGTCGGCGACGGCGGCGCGACCTGCAGCAGCAGCCCATCCATCACCGCTCCTCCCCCATCGCCTCTTCCCCCCTATCCTCCCCTCTTCCCCCCTCTTCCCCCCTCCCGTCGCGCGCCGCCTCGGCGAAGCTGTCCATCCGCCGCTTGCGGAAGGAGACCGCGCCAAGCGCCGCCAGGCCGATGGCGCCGCCGACGCCCAGCGCGCTCGCCGCGGGAAGATCTTGCGAAGGCAGCTTGGCCGTGGCCGGCAGGTGGTAGACCTCCGGCCGATCCACGAGGAGATAGAACGAGTTGAGCCCGCCCAGGAGCGAGTCGTCGGCGCCGTAGAGGTAGGCGTCCTCCGGGCGGCCGGCGTCGCGCGCCTGGGCGTTGAGCTGCTCGACGCGGGCGGTAGCCGCCTCCTGCAGCTCCTGGATCGTGCCGAAGCGGATGGAGGCGGTGGGGCAGGCGGCGGAGCAGGCGGGTTGCAGCCCGCTTTGCAGCCGGTCGTAGCAGAGGGTGCATTTCATCGCCGTTTTCGAGACCGGGTTGATCTCAATCACGCCGAAGGGGCAGGCGGCGATGCAGTCGCGGCAGCCGTTGCACACATCCGCCTGGATGACGACGGTGTCGTACTCGGTGCGGATGATCGCCCCGGTGGGGCAGACCTCCAGGCAGCCGGCGTGGACGCAGTGCTTGCAGACGTCGCTCATCATCAGCCAGCGGCCGTCGGCGCGGTCGTCGGAGAATTGCTCGATGAACTGGACGTGGCGCCAGTTCTCGCCGTTGAGGTGCAGCGTGTTGTCGTAGGAGTTGCCGGAGAGCGCGACGACGTCGGCGGGGAGGCCGTTCCAGTTCTTGCAGGCCACCTCGCACGCCTTGCAGCCAATGCAGACCGTCGTGTCGGTGAAAAAGCCCATCGGCACGGCGTCGAAGGCGCCGGGCGGGGTCAGCGCCGAGCCGGCCGCGGGCTCGATCGGTTGCGCGGCCCCGGTGGGGGTGGCGACGGGGGTCGCCTGCATGGGGATCGCCATCACGCCTTCTCCACGTTGCAGACGAACGCCTTGCCCTCATGGATGGTGACGTTGGGGTCGCCGACCAGCAGCGACAGGTCGTTCGTCACCGCGCCGGTGACGAGCCCCTGGTAGCCCCAGTGCCAGGGCATCCCCACGTGGTGGATCGTCTTGCCGGCCACCGTCATCGGCCGCATGCGGCGAGTCACCAGCGCCTTGGCGGTGATGTCGCCGCGCGGGGTAAGCACGCGCACCACCTCCGTGTTGGCGACGCCGATTTCACCCGCCAGCTCCGGACTGATCTCGACGAACAGCTCCGGTTGCAGCTCGGCCAGCCAGGGGAGCCAGCGGCTCATCACCCCGGAGAGGTGATGCTCTGTCAGGCGGTAGGTCGTCAGCACGTGGGGGAAGGCCGGGTCCGCTGGCTCGGCGGTGGGGTTGCCGTCGACGTTCCACGCCTTGAGGACAGGGTTGGTGCGCTGATCCGGGTAGAGGACGTTCGGGGCGGGCGACTCCATCGGCTCGTAGTGGGTGGGCAAGGGGCCGTCGACCAGCCCGGTCGGGGTGTAGAGCCACCCCTTGCCGTCCGCTTTCATGATGAAGGGATCGGTCCCGGAGAGGGCGTCGAGGCCGATGGCGCCCGGTTCCGGCTCGTAGTCGGGGGCCTTGCCGGCGGCGAAGTCGGGGACGTCGCGGCCGGTCCACACCCCCGGCTCGTCGGTGGCCGGGTTGATCTTTTCCGGGTCCCAGTAGACCCAGGCCTTCTCCTCCGACCAGGGCGTGCCGTCCGGCCGGGCCGAGGCGCGGTTGTAGATGATGCGGCGGTTGGCCGGCCAGGCGAAGCCCCACCCGAGGTTGGCGGCGCCGCCGCCCTCGGGGTCGGGCACGCGGGAGGCGGCCTTCAGATTTTCCAGGCCTGGGCCGGGCATGATGCCGGAGTAGATCCAGGAGGCGCAGGTGGTGGAGCCGTCATCCTTCAGCGCGGCGAACCCCGGCAGGTGCTCGCCCGTGGCGGAGTCGTAGCCGTTGATCTCGCGCATGATCTTCAGCACGCTCGGCTCGTCCTCGATCGCCCAGGGCTCGACTTCTTCCGGGTCCGGGTCGTAATCCCAGGTCAGGTTGAGGAAGCCCTGGTCGCGCTCCTCGGCGCTTCCTTCGTACAAGGCCTTGAGGCGCTTGCCGAGGTGGTAGGTGAACCAGATGTCGGAGCGGGCGTCGCCGGGCGGGTCGACCGCCTTGTGGTGGTACTTGATCAGGCGCTGCGTGTTGGTGAAGGTGCCGTCCATCTCGGCCACCTGGGCCGAGGGGAAGAAGAAGACCTCCGTCTGGATGTCTTCGACGGCGATCGTGCCGTCGACGACCTCCGGGGCCTTGTACCAGAAGGCGGCCGTCTCGGTCTCGAAGTTGTCTTTGACCACCAGCCAGTCGAGTTTTCCTAACGCCATCCGCTGGTAGCGGGCGTTCTGGCCGCCGACGGCCGGGTTCTGGCCCATGGCGAACATGCCGCGCACGCGCCCCTCCGTCATGGCGATGAACATCGGCATGTGGGAGTGGTCGCCGGAGATGCGCGGGTGCCAGGCGAAGCCGAAGTCGTTCTCGGCGGTGGCGGCGTCGCCGTACATGGACTTCAGGTAGGAGACGAAGAACTTGGGCATGTTCGCCCAGTAGCTGGTCGGCAGCGTCTCCGCCTTGAGGTACGCCTCGACGCTATTATGGTCTTTGAGCACCGTCGGGGCCGGCATGTAGCCGTGGATGGAGTGGTAGAGGGTGGGGACGTCGGTGCTGCCCTGGATGGTGGCGTGGCCGCGCAGGGCGATGATGCCGCCGCCGGGGCGGCCGATATTGCCGAGGATGAGCTGCAAGGTCGCGGCGGTCCCGATCATTTGCACGCCGTAGGTGTGCTGCGTCCAGCCCACCGCGTAGCAGATGGCCGAGGTCCGATCCGGGCCGGAGTTGGTGAGCAGCGTCTCGGCGACCTCGATCATCCGCTCCGGCGGGCAGCCGGTGATCTCGCTGACCAGCTCCGGGGTGTAGCGGGCGAAGTGCTTTTTCATCAGCTGGAAGACGCAGCGCGGGTCTTCCAGCGTCTCGTCGCGGCGAGCGGGGTTGTCCGGCAGGAGATCGCGCACCAGCGCGTCGTAGGGCGGGCCGGCGGGGACCGGGTCTTCTTCGCCCGGCTGGCCCGACTCGACCGGCTGCTCGCCCGACTGGGCGGTGGCGGCGGTGCGCCCCTGGTCGCCGACGGGGGCGCGGTCGTATTGCCAGGAGGCGTTGGCGTACTGGCCGACGAAGCCGTTGAGACCCCACGGGCCTTCCTTATAGGGGCCGAGACCGGAGAAGACGCCGAGCGGCTTGTCGGCCGTCTCGTCTTCGGTGTCGAGGAAGTCCGGGTTGATGATCGTCGCGGCGTTGGTGTAGGTGGCCACGTACTCCTTGAAGAACGGTTCCGTGTTCCAGCGTTCGGAGTTGATGACGTGGTTGATGATGCCGCCGAGGAAGGCGATGTCGGAGCCGGCGCGAATGGGGGCGTAGAGATCGGCCACCGCCGAGGTGCGCGTGAAGCGCGGGTCGGCGTGGATGATTTTGGCTCCATTGAGCTTGGCCTGCATCGCCCAGCGGAAGGCCACTGGGTGGCACTCCGCCATGTTGGAGCCTTCGATGAGGATGGCATTCGAGTGGACGAGGCTGCCCGGAAACGCCGTCGCCGCTCCGCGGCCGAGTCGCACCCCCAGACCGGGGACGCTGGCGGAGTGTCATATGCGGGCCTGGTTTTCGATGGGCACGATCCCCAGGCCGCGCATCAGCTTCTGGTGGACGTGGTTCCACTCGTTGTCCATGGTGGCCCCGCCCAGGGAGAAGATCTCCGTGGTGGCCATCTGGATGCGCTCGACCGGCTCGCCGTCGGCGTTGGTCGCCTCGTACGTCTCCTGGAAGGTCTCGTCGCGGGTCGCTTTCACCCGCTCGGCGACCATGTCCATCGCCTCTTCCAGCCCGATCACCTCCCAGGAGGCCGCGCCGGGCGCGCGATGGAGGACCTGGGTGAGGCGGTTGGGGTTGACGTGGAGCTGGTAGATGGCGGCGCCCTTGGGGCAGAGGGTCCCCTGGTTGATGGGGGAATTGGGGTCCCCCTCGATGTCGAGGATGACGCCGTCCTGGGCGTAGACCATGGTGTCGCACCCCACCGCGCAGTAGGGGCAGACGCTGGGGTACTGCTTGGCCTCGGCGATGCGCAGGCTCCAGGCGCGGGCCTGCGCCGGGCGGAGGTCGATGCCGAGCGCGGCCATGGCGGACAAGGCGGTGCCGGCCAGACTGCGCCCGAGCAGCTTGCGCCGGGAAAGGACAGCGGTGTCCATATTGGGTTTCCTCCGGGCTTCCGAACGGCCCGTTTGCCGCACCCAGGGGAAGGAAGTCTGCCAGTGGGAAGGATGGCAGGGGGCGGCGCCGAGTTCTGTGCGCATCGTAGCACCGTGTGTGCCAGGGTCAAGATGCGGCGCGGCAATGAGTGAGGTATTGGTGAAGCCGGCGTCCGGGCGTTCGGCACGGCCGTGCCGAACGCGTGGGGTACAGAGTTGCTACGATTCGTGGTGGAGGTATCGCTGCCATGTCCATGCAACTTCCCCCTCGGGCGGAAGCCGTCATCCAGGAGAAAGTCACGAGCGGGCTCTACGCGAACCCGGACGAGGCCATCGACGCCGCCGTGCGGCTCCTCGAGGACTACGATCGCCGCTTGGCGCGCTTGCGGGCGCTGATTGCCGAAGGCGAGGAGGGCGAGGGCGTCCCCTGGACCCCGGAGCTCATGAAGCAACTCAGCCGCGAGGCCGACGAGATGTATCTGCGCGGGGAAGAGCCTGACCCTGATGTCTGCCCGTAGGGCTGCGCTTGTTCTCAATCCGGTTGCACAACGGGATGTGCGCTCCATCCTTCTCTACACCCGCAAACAGTGGGGACAGAGCGCGCGGGACGCCTACGAGGAAGCGCTGAACCAGGCACTGCTGACATTGAGCGAAAACCCTCTCATCGGCCGCCAACGGGACGCAGTTCCTGGTGATCTGCGAACCTTTCGCGTTCGCCAGCACATGATCTACTACCGATACTCTGATGACACATTGACGGTCCTCCGCGTCTTGCACGGAAAGATGGACCCAGGCCAGCATGTGATCGAGAACTGAAGAGCATGGGGCATGGCCGGAGGAAGAGAGGCTAAAGCGAGTGGACGCGTACTACGAACTTTTCGATCTCGCTTCTGGCAACATGGTCGAGAACTACGACTGCGAGCAAGACGCGATGGACGCCTTGATGCGCGCTGTTGAAGAGCACGGGATCAGCGCGATCGGCGCCTTTGCCCTTTCGCATGTCGAGGGTAGCCACCGGAGGCTCGTAGCGATGCAGGACGATCTTGTCTCGCGCGTTGAGGGGGAGATGGGGCGGCTCGTTCCACACGATCGCGCATCATGAAATGTCTCGCGCACGAGGAGGAACCGGCATCCGATGATGGACTGGAGCGCTTGCGAGCCGCGATTGCTAAGGGCGAGGCGGGCGAAGAGATTTCGTGGACACCGGGGTGGATGGATGAGATCAGCCGCGAGGCCGAGGCGAGGCGACGGCGCGGAGAGCAGCCCAACCCGGATGTCTGTCCGTAATGCACGGGTCATTTGCCAATCCGCGGCGAGACAGGCTCTCCGCTCCAACCTGATTAAGCTGACTAGCATGTGACAGCCTGGCATCGAATCTGCTCCCACGGCCGGGGCGCCCCCACCGTTCCGGCAGACCCATGCTCATCGACATAATCCCAGCGCGCCGACACCCGACACCCGACACTCGACACTCGACACCCGTCACCCGTCACCCGCGGTCCCTCCTTCACATTTCCGCCCCTCGTTCACGGTCTCTCCACAATCTGGCGTTACCTTGAAGGGCAGATGGCGGCGATGCGCCGCCGATGCGCGGAGTCAGAATCCGGAAAGGACACGACGATGGGACCGATGTTGACCGACATGCCGATGCACTACGCCGGGGGAGGGTTTCCCTGGGGACTGCTGATCGTCGGCGGGATCATTTACTTCCTGTGGACCAAGGGGGTCTTCAGCGGCCGCGGGTTCAACAACGGCGGGCGCTGGGGCGGTCCCGGCGGACCGGGCGGGCCCGGCGGCTACGGACCTGGCCCAGGCGGTGGTTATGCCCCGGCGCAGCCGGTCGAGAACGCCGGCTACGGCGCCGGTCAGGGGAGCTACGGCGTCGGGCAAAGCGGCTTCGGCGATCAGCGGGCCGCGTTCGAGGAGTGGCACCGGCAGGCGCACGCCAGCGGCGTGGAGCATGGCCATCACGCGGCCCCGGCGGCTCCTTCGGCCCCGGCGGCCGAGAATGCTCCTGAAGGGGAGCGGCCGCAGACCGGGACCTCCGTCTAGCGCGAGCGTCCCTCACCCCAAACCCCTCTCCCCGTGCGCGGGGAGAGGGGCTTTTCGTGCCTCGGATTCGGCGTGGTTGTCGGAAGATGTCGAAGGTGTCGAAGATCCGGGGGAGGCGGGGCGAGGGGCAGCCCGGTCGCCAGCCGGCGCTCGGAATGTCCGCGTGATGTGCCCAACGAGAGACTCCAGTGCTTGACGCCTGGCAGGCGGGCCCTCGTTGAACGAAGGACATCGCTGTATCGCTATAATGGGAGCCCGTCTTTCATCATGCGTGTCGTGGCTTCGTAGTCGAGAGAGGCGCCGGGCGATGGCGCGCGGCATGGTTCCAGAGCCATCACGGGAAGGCCTGCCCACGCTCTTCCCTTGCCGATCCGGCCCCACGCTGAAGCCGGCGCGATGCCGGCGCCGCGCACGTCGTTTGTGGGGCGAGAACGCGAAGTCGGGCTGGTGCAGGCGCTGGTGCGCCGCGGCGATGTGCGGCTGGTCACCCTGACTGGACCCGGCGGCGTCGGCAAGACCCGCACCGCCATCCGTGCGGTTTCCTCGGGTTTCCCCTCCGCTCAGTTCGTGGATCTGGCGGATGTGCAGGAGCCGGCGCTCGTCCTGCCCACGATTGCCGCCGCGCTCGGGGTGCGGCCGGATGGCCGGCCGGTGCTCGATAACCTCAGGGCCGTGTTGCGGGATGACGATTTTCTGCTGGTGCTCGACAACTTCGAGCAGGTGCAGCCGGCCGCCGCGGCGCTGGCCGATCTCCTGGATGCGTGTCCGAACGTGAAGCTGCTGGTGACCAGCCGCGTGGTGCTCGGGATCCCCGGCGAGCACGTCGTGGATATCCGCCCGTTCCCGCTCCCGCCCACACGACCTCCGGGCGCCGAGATGCAGGCGGTCGATACCGACGCCTGCCGTCTCTTCCTGGATCGCGCCCAGGCGCTCGACCCCGAGTTTGCGATCGACGACGCGAATGCCCGAACCATCATCGACATCTGCCAGCGGCTGGACGGATTGCCGCTGGCGATCGAGCTGGCGGCCGCGTGGGTCTCCGTGCTTGCGCCAGGCGCGCTGCTGGCGCAGCTCGAACACCGCCTGGCGCTCCCGAGCGGCGGTTCCCTCGGCGCTCCTCAGCGGCAGCGGAGCTTGCGGGACACGATCTCGTGGAGTTATGGGCTGCTCGGCGCGCCAGCGCAGGCGCTGTTCCGGCGCGTCGCGGTCTTCAATGGCGGATGGTCGCTCGACGCCGGAATGCAGATGTGCGGGGATGGTTCCCTGGATGTGCTGCAAGAGCTACGTGCCCTCGTTGCGAACAGCCTGGTCCGGCGTACGGACTCCCCTCATGGCGACTCACGGTACACCCTGCTGGAAATGGTGCGCGAGTTCGGCGTCGAGCGCCTCCAACAGGGCGGCGAGGCCGGCGCCATCCGCCAGCGGCACGCCGCGTACTTCCTGGCGCTGGCCGAGCACGCCGAAGCGAAGCAGAACACGATCGAACGCGAAGCCTGGCTGGACCGGCTCGAAGCCGAACAAGGCAACCTGCATGGCGCGCTCGAGTGGGCCCTCGCGCAGGGGGATGCGGAGATCGCCCTGCGCCTCTGCGCAGCCATGCTGCCGTTTTGGCAGTTCCGGTTTCACGCCACGGTCGGACGGGATTGGGTCCGACGGGCGCTGGCCCTTGGCAACGACGTCTCCGCTCCGGTGATGAGGAAGGCGCTGTTCTGCGCGGGGACGCTGGCATACATGGAGGGCGATCGCGCCGAGGCCGAAGCCCTCTTTGCCGACGCGCTGCTGCACTATCAGGAGGCCGACGATCCGGAAATGACCGGACGTGTCGAATTGGCCCTGGGACGCCTGGCCTGGGACGATGACGATCTGGCTGCCGCCCGCCGGTGGTTCGATTCCGCGAAGCTGCGGTTCGCAGGGCGCGGGGACGAGGTCGGGCTCGCGCACACCCTGCACTATGAGGGATTGGTCGCCTTCAAGGACGGCGACTTTCCGCAGGCAGAAGCAAGCTTGCGTGAGGCATTGACGATGTGGCGGGCGCTCGGCTTCAGTTGGGAGCTGGCGCAGTGTATTCCTGGCCACCTGGCGGACGTGGCGCGGGCAGAGGGCAACCTCACTGAAGCGATGATCCTGTATCAGGAGTGCCTGAGGTTCAACTGGGATCGACAGTATCTGGAGGATGTCTCCTGGAGCCTGGCCGGGTTGTCGCTTGTCGCCGCCGCCGATGGGCAGGTGGACCAGGCCGGTCGCCTGATGGCGCTGGCCAATCGGTTCGAGGAGCTCCTGGGGGCCACACTGACCCCCCACATTCGCCGCCTTCACGACCTTGCCCTGGGCATGCTCATGGAGCGTATCGGCGACGAGCGCTTCGCGCAGATTCACGCATCGGTCAGGAGCGCCGACCTGGCGGCTGAGATCGGCGCGGCGCTGGCGCTGACCAGGAGTGAGACGCCCCCCAAAGCCCCGTCGCCTTCCGGTTTCGGGCTGACGCAGCGCGAGCGCGAAGTGCTGCGGATGATGGCGTCCGGCAAGTCGAACCAGGAGATCGCCGACGTCCTGTTCGTGAGCCTGGGCACCGTCAAGGTCCACGTCACCCACGTCCTCGCCAAGCTGGGCGTGAAGTCGCGCTCGGCCGCGACGGACTACGCGCACCGCCACAATCTCGCCTGACCGTTCTTCGGCGCAATCGCCCGCTGCCCCGGCTACGACTTTGGTCATAGCCGGGCAATTGGCGTGTGAATCACGAAATACGACCTTCGGCAGACGCGAGCATCGCCCGTCCGGCCCATAGTGGCGACCAGGATCCATCCAGGGTGTTGGGTCATCCGGGTGACGCGGAACGCGCTGCGTGGTCGGGATTCACGCACAGGGAGAGGCGGCATGGATCAGGAGCGATTGGACGACGTCGCCCGCGAGCTTGCCTCGGGCATCCCCCGCCGGGAGATGCGACGCAAGCTCACCGGGGCGGCGATCGGCGGCGCCCTGACGGCGGTCTGGGCCAGCGAAGCAGGCGCCACGAAGAAGAAACGGCGCGGCGGCAAGCGCAAGCGGCGGCC
>CALMZR010000348.1 GCA_937870845.1 uncultured Chloroflexota bacterium | reverse complement strand
GCGGTTCAGCACCCCCACCATGCCAGAGGAGTCCCTTCCTGTCAGCCCGCACGGGCTAAAGTTGATGCGTATGGGGCACGGCATGCCGTGCCCCTACATCGCTGGCAATCCTGCAGGGAGTCGCCCGGAGCAGCAGACCGGCCACACTATGTCATCGAAACCGGCATGGAATCTGCTCCGTACACTCCGATAGCCCCCGCGTGGCGGCGCGATCGGGGTGCTATAGTGGCCGTTCGTACGTACACTGGAAACCCGCACAGCGGGCAGGGAGGATGACTTGAAGATGCGATGGTGGCGAGCGCTGGCGATCGCGCCGGTGGCGGCGATGCTGTTGACCGGCCCGGTGTTGGCCCAGGAGAGCACGCCCGACACGGGCGAGGCCGATAGCCCGCGCTTGGTGGCGCCCGAGGAATGCGCGAATCAAGTCGCCGAGCCGCGGGCGTATGAGGATCTGGCCGCGGTCCTGAATCTCGAGGGCGAAGGCGTGCCGGCGCCGCCGACAACCCAGATCAACGCTCCCCTGGGCGAAGTGGCCGATCTCGACACCGCGATCGCCATCGAAGAGACCGCCCGTCTCGTCCTGGCCTGCTTCAATGCAGGCGACTTCCTCCGGTCTGCGGCGCTGATGACCGACAACGGCGTGACGCGCGCCTTCTGGGGCCTGACCATCGACCAGGAGAACCGCGACCTGGCGCAAGAGCGCCTGCAGGCGGCGCCTGAGCCGCGCGCCGCGGAGTTTCTCACTCGCCTGATGACCGTCACCGATGTCTCGACCCTGCCGGACGGCCGGGTGGCCGCGTTCGTCGTCTTCAACGAGCCCCTCCTGCCGCCGGGCGGCCCCGAGACGCTGCTGTTCGTTTTCGCCAACCAGGACGGCGAGTGGCTGGTCGACGACTGGATCGACTTTTCGATCGTCCCGGCCAATTTCGGCGCGGAAAGCACGCCTGCGCCGTAATCGAGCCAGTGTTTCCTGGAAAGCGAGCGGCGCCGGCAGGGGTTTCCCGCCGGCGCCGTTTCGCGGGAAGCTCCGAGACCTGGCGGCAATGACGAGGGAACGGGGAGGGAGCGGATGGCGACCACGCGGGTCGGCGATCTGGACATCGTCTGGGATGTGGCGGGTCCAACCGACGGCGAGCCCGTGCTCATGTTCAACGGCCTCGGCGCCGTGCGCGGGAGCTGGCATCTGCAAGTTCCGGCGCTGGCTGAGCGCTACCAGGTCTACTCGTTCGACAACCGCGACGTCGGCGAAACGGGTCCAGGGGCAATCACCGCGCCCTATGCCACGGTCCAGTTCGCGAGAGACGCGGCGGCTCTGGTCGGATCCCTCGAGACTGGGCCGGTCCACGTCATCGGCGCCTCGATGGGCGGGGCCATCGCCCAGGAGCTGGCCATCGAGCGCCCCGATCTGGTGCGTAGCGTGCAGATCGTCTGCTCCTGGCCGTGGATCGAACCGTGGCTCAGCGATCTCCTCCAGCAGTGGGACGAGATGTTCACGGCCATGGGGGCGCTGGCCTGGGCGCGGGCGTCCTGGCTGTGGGTCTTCACCCACCGCTGGTACGAGGATGCGGCGCGGATCGCGACGTTGGTCGACGGGGTGAAACACGCGCCCCACCCGCAGACGCCAGAGATGTTCTCCCGCCAGTGCCGCGCCGCGCGCGAATTCGACGCCCGCGGTCGCCTGGGCGCGATTCGCGCCCCCGCCCATGTTATCGCGGCGGAGGAGGACATCTTCACCCCGCCCCGCTACTCCGTAGAAATCGCCAACGGCATTCCGGGCGCGACGCTGACGATTCTGCCGGAGGTCGGCCACGGCATGTTCTGGGAGACGCCGGAGGCGTTCAACGCCGCGCTGCTGGCCTTCCTCGCCGCCAACGAGGCGTAGTCCCGGCGATTCCGTCGAAACGACGCCGGTTTCCGGGGCGTTGCAGAGATGTGCGATCGGCGTGCCTGGTACTCGCGTACCCGGTTGATGTCTTGCGCCCCACAGCGCCGCACGGCTATGTTGAGACTCGATGTGACGATCGACGGCTGGCTGCATGTGCGGTGTGGCGCGACGGCCGGGGTCGCCTTCAGGAGGGAACCTGATGAAGCGCTATTTGGTCTGGGCGGCGACGGGCGCGCTCGCCCTGTCCACCTCGCTCGGGACCGTCTCGGCTCAGAACGGCGTGCCGGTCAACGCCGACGGCTCGTACGTGGTGGCGAACGACGACGCGCCGACCAACATCGTGTCCGGGCAGGGCGACGACATCACGTACGGGAACATCGACACCGGCGGCGGCGGCGGCGACGTGTACGGGGACCCCAGCGCCGTCTACTCGCCGAACGTCCCCTCCCCCGGCGGCGGCGTGCCGATCATCGCGGGCGCTGGCGACGGCATGATCGGCGGCGTGCCCATCGTGGCCACGGCCCCGGCGGCCCCGGACGCCACCACGCAAACGACCACTTCCCTGGTCACGACCGAAGGGACCGCAACCGAGAACGTCCCGGTCGAGGCTGCGGCCCCGCCTGCGGAGACTGCCCCGGCGCCGGCGGAGACGGCGCCGGCCACCGGCTTCTGCGCCCAGTACGCGAGCTGGTACGACGCCCAGGTCGCCTACGAGAACCTTGGCGCCACCGCCGCGGACCCCGCCCTCGTGCAGGAAATCGACCCCAACTACGACGGCATCGCCTGCGAGGAGTACATGGCGTGACGGGGGTGACAGGGTGTCAGGGTGACGGGAAGATGCGGTCGTGACGTCATCACCGCTGCCAAGCGGCAACCACCGCCCTGCCACCCTGTCACCTGGACACCCTGACACCCGCCGCGGCGACCGCGTTGTCCTGGGATCGACCATCGTCTTTGCGCCGTACACGATCGATCAGGCGCTGGAGGGGTTGGCGGAGGCGGGATATCGCGCCTGCGAGATCGGGGCGGTCAAGGGGTGGTTCGAGCACATCGACCCCGACACCGTTTCCGATGCGGAGATCGACCGCGTCGGGCGCAAACTGAACAACCTCGGCATCACGCCCGTCAGCCTGAGTGGACACGCCCAATTGCAGACCGAGGAGGGCGCGGCCCGCTTCGGGCGGGCGATCGACATTGCCGCCGCGCTCGGCATGGAGATCGTCAACACCTACACCGGGGACGCCAAGACGGAGGACGAGCGCGACGCCTACTTCGCCAACGTGGCCGAGCTGTGCGACCTCGCCGCGCGCCACGGGCTCAAGATCGGCATGGAGACAGACAGCAATATGCTGCCGACTGCCGAGATCGGCGTCGCCATCCTCGACCGCATCGGCCGCCCCGACGTGCTCGGCTTCAACTACGACCCGGGCAACGTCGTCTACTACGCGGGGGCTGATCCCGTCACCGACGTGCGGTTCGCTCTTCCCCGCCTCGTCCATTTCCACTTCAAGGACAATATCGGCGGCAAAGGCGTCTTCAATTTCCCGCCGCCGGGCGACGGCGAGCTGGACATGAGCGGTCTCCTCGCCATCCTCGACGAGGCCGGTTACTCCGGCCCCATCAGCGCCGAAGTCGAGTTCGACGAACGCGGCTGGCCGGATTACGACGCCTGCCGCGCCGCGGCCAAGCGGTCGGTAGAGAATTTGCGGGGAATGGGCCTGAGCGTCTGAGCACACAGTCCTACCCGGCCGCATCGTGTCAGTCTGAGCCCATAGGGCGAAGAATCTCGGCATCCCAGGATGCTCGCTCCCGTGTGCTGAGACGCTGCACGTCGTTCAGCATGACACGGGAACGGCGCCTCAATCCCGCGCCTGATCGACCATCCAACCCAGCCTCTCGGCGTTGAGCGGGCCGAGGTGGACCGCATCGACAACGCCGTCCGGGCGAATGACGATGGTCGACGGGTAAGCGTTCGGCACGCCAAACGCCGCCTCGACGGGGCCGACGCCGGGACGGTCCGTCTCGGTGTCGCGGCCGATGGGATAGGTGAAGCCGCCAGCCTCGACGAACGCGCGGGCGTCGGCATCGTTGTCGGTGCGGATGCCGACCCCGACGATGATGGTCTGCTCCGCGCGCGCCTGCGCCGCGTCCCAATAGGCTTGCAGCTCCGGCATCTCCTCGCGGCACGGCGCGCACCAGGAGGCCCAGAAGTTCAGGACGACGACGTTGCCGCGCAGGTCGGCCAGCCGGAGCGGCTCTCCGTCGAGCAAGGTCAAGGTGACATCCGGCGCGAGCTGGCCGGTCGCCCGGGCCGGCGAGGGTCCGCTCGGAACGTCGCTCCGCTGCGCCCACCAGATGCCGGCCACGACGAGAGCTAGGACGAGCCCGAGGATCAGCGGGGAGAATCGGCCCAGCCGGCCATATCCGATGCGCCCGTGGCGCTCCTCGGCGTCGTTCGGGTCGTCGGCAAGAGCCGGGGCCGGTGTCTCAATGTCCGTTGCAGCGTTCTCAGTCATCGTCCAGGCCTCATGGGAGACTGGCGACAGCGGCCTCGACCTTCTGCCACGTTTCATCGCTGCCGCCCACGAGGACGACGATGACGTTGCTGCCCTGCGTCAGGCGGCGCTCGCCTTCCGGGGCCGGCGTTCCCGCCAGGCGTTCCGGAACGACGGCGTCGGCGTCCGCGCTCGCGGCGTCCGCCGCCGCCGACCCCGCGTCGGGGTAGAGGAAGATGAACCCGGGCGAGCCGTCGATGAGGACCCCCTGGCCGGGGGCGTTCAGCGGCCCCATCGGGATGAAAAGCCGAGGGGGTTGGTCGACATCCAGCCCTTGCGCCCGCAGCACGTCGGTCACGTTGACGAGTTGCGCGCTGCCGGGAGCCGGCGTGGGGACCGGGGCCACGCCGCCGCCCGGATTGCGGATGTAGAGGACCACGGCAATGATGCCAAACGCCACTGCCGCCAGGGCAAAGACATTGCTGAGGAGATTGCCTCGGCGCGGCCGTCTGACTGGGGCGGTCTGCTCGTCGGTCACGCTGAGGTCCGTGTCGGCTTCAACATGCGGACATGGTAGTACGCGGTTGGGGCCGGCCGCGAACCATCGGCCCTCAATCGGCGTCGGGCTTCGTTTCGCTGGCCTCGGCTGTTTCGGCGCCCTCCCCGGTTCCGGATGGCTCTTCGAGGAGCTCCGGCCAGCGCGGCGAAACGTGCGCCGCCCGCAGCGTTGCGATCAGGCGCGCTTCTTCCGCATCGGCTCCCATCGCCTCCTGGGCGCTCGGACGGGCGAACGTGACGAGCACGGCTCGTTCGCCCAACGGTTGCGCCGCCCAACCGCCTTCCGCGAGGATCTGCAGCAGAGGCAATCGGTCGGCTTCGTCGTCGACGCCGAGGACCATGGCGCGCCGCATCGAGACACGTCGCGCAGCGCGTGCCCATCGTTCCAGGGCATCGCCGATCTCGGCCGGCAGGGATTGCCGGCTCGTACGCTCCAGAAACTCGGCGATTCGTCCGCGCTCGATTCCAGCGGATAGCGCGGCGGCGACCGACGCGGCCGTCAGGCGATAGTGGCTCACCGGGCCGAGGTCCACCTGCTCGGCGAACGCGGAGAGCGCCCAGACGCGCTCCGGAGATGGCGTCTGCAAGGTGACTTCGCCCGACGGTTCAACCCGCAGGGGAGCCTCACTGTCGGCGCGAGGCTCAGGGGTTGGAGGGTCCTTGCGAGCCGCGAGCGCGCCGCCCGTTTCCGTGACCCGAACCGCGCGGGGCCGCCCCGGCGCATCGGCGATCTCCGTCAGCCCAAACCAGACGAATGGCCCGCTCAGCTCGACCGCGATGACATCGCCGAGCGCCGCCAATCGCGCCGCTCGTTCGTCTCCCGCCGCCCCGGCCTCGCTCGCGATTCGCGCGGTTGCCGCGGAGAATGACGGACCCAGCAGCCGCGGATAGCCCACCGCCAACCGGGAGGCAACGCTCTCCAGGGTCGCCCAATCGCCGGTGTCGAACCCGATCTCGGGGTCGGCCAGCGCGGCGAGGAGCCGCGGCCGCATGCCGCGCCAGTCGGCGCCCCAGATTTCGACCAAGCCTGCTGGTTCCCCTTCGACCCAGCGTGGCAGGCGCAGCCACCGATCGCGCAAGCGCGCCGTCTGCTCGCCGAATGAGCGGCTCCGCCAGGCGCGGAGATGAGGTCCCGGGAGCACCCGATGCGGCCGGGATTCCTCGTCGACCGCGAGCAGCCCTTCCGCGAGCGCCAACGCTTGCAGGAGCTCCAGATACCCCGTGGGCGGGCTATCCTGACCACGGAACCAGAGGCGTTGATTGACCGATCGCGCTAACCAGCGAGGAACCGTGTCGGCGGCCTCCCAGGCAGGCGCCTGCCGATCGGCGGCGACGCGCAGCACCGTGAGGAGATCCCAGGCCAGCGCGTCGGGATGCCGCCATCGCGTGGGTCCATCGTCCTCGCGGTCCGCCGGGATGAGCGGTGGCCATTCCTCCGCCGGCGCCTCCGCAGGAGTGCGAATCTCGGCTGGGATGAAGAGGCGCCGCGTCTCGTCGGCTCCATAGGCATGCCAGACGAGCAGCGCCCCTTCCAGCTCGGCCAGCGCGGCGCGCAGCCGCGACCCGCTTGCCGTGTCTGGCCGGCCAAGCCCGGCCTGAGCCGCCGCCTCGGCGAGCGAGACGGGCTCCTCCGCGGCGCGCACCACCCTCCAGATCGCCGCCGCGTCGCGGCTCCGGCCGCGCACCACCCGCTCGACCCGCACCCGATCGTTGACCAGGCGCAGCAGGCGGGAGGCCAAGTCGGCGCGGCGCGTGGCGCCCGGCAGCGTCCGTAGCCCCCACGTGCGCGCCGCGGCTTCCAGTTCGGCGTCGTCGAGCAGCTCGAGGAGAACGCGCAGGGGAGCGCGGGTGAGGTCGCCGGCCGCCATCTCGTCTTGCAGCCGGCGGATGTGCAAAGCGATTTCGCGGGGGAGGATCACGCGCGGCGGCATGCCAATCGGCAGCGGATCGTCGTCCCCTTCCCGGGCGAGGATGCCTGCCCGGTAGAGGCGACGCGCCGTCTCCCTCGCTTCTTCCTCCGCAACCCCGAGCCGGCCGGCGATCTCGGCGATCGTCGGCGCCGGGGCGATTTCAGGGGCATCCGCCATGGAGAGGACCAGCGCCCGTTCAGAGGCGTCGAGCCGCTCCCAGATGTCGCGCATCGTGCGGGGATCGGTCATGGCGCGGTAGAGCGCGCCGACCACGTCGCCCTTGCTCTCGCCGCGCAGCGGCACGCCCCACGCCTCCGCGATGCGAAGCAGCTCGGGGAGATGCCTGGCGTGCAAACGGCCCAGAAGGTTGCGCATGGCGGCGATCCGCGCGACGACGGATAGGGCGGCTGGCTCCCCTGAGTATATCGACAGCGTCGTCGGACCGACCGAGCGCGCGAGCGCAACGAGGGCATGCTATACACAGCGGTCGAGTCAATGGCACGCGACGGCTGGAGAAACGCGCGGATGACCCCGGCGACCCGGAGAGGCAGGCGATCGCCCGACGTCATCGTGGTTGGCGGGGGGGTGACCGGCACGTCCATCGCCTGGCGGCTGGCGCAGAGCGGCCGGCGCGTGCTGCTGCTGGAGCAGCGCGGCATCTGCTCCGGGGCCTCGGGCCGCAATGGCGGGATGACCGGGGCCGGGTCGTCGATGCACGCCTCTGCGGGCGCCGGTCGCGCCGTCTACGCGCTCACCACCGCGAATCTGTGCGCGTTGCTATCCCTCCCCGACGAGCTCGACACCGACTTCGAGCTGCGCATGACTGGCACGATGGACGTGATCACGACGGACGAGCAGATGGCCCATCTGCAAACCGCCGTGGCAGCCGAGCGCGAGGCCGGCATCGCAATAGAGCTGGTCGACCGCGACGCCGCGCGCGAGATCATGCCGGCGCTGACTAACGACATCCTGGGCGCCGCCTACGCGCCCGACCGCGGCCACCTCTGGCCGTTCGCCCTCGTCACCGGCATCGCCGCCGCGGCGGCGCGGCACGGGGCCGAGATTCGCACGGGGACCGCCATCTCCCGCCTTGCTCGTTCGGGCGACCGGGTCCGCGGCGTCGTCGCCGACGGCGAGACGATCGAAGCCGACGAGGTGGTGCTGGCGACGAACGCCTGGACGCCCCGCCTGCTTCCCGACCTGCCGCGGGGCGCGATCGTCCCGGCGCGCGGCCAAATCCTGGTGACGCAGCCCCTGCCGCCGCTGCTGGCGTGCCCGTTCGGGACCAACTTCGACAAGGAGTACGGCCGCCAGACCCCCGGCGGGCAGATCCTCTGCGGCGGGTATCGCCGCCTCGATGAGAATGAGGGTCTGGGGACCTACCGCGAAGAGACGACGATCCCGGTGCTGGCCGGGATCGCCCGCTGCCTGACCGATCTGTTCCCCGATTTGCGCGGGAAGGCCCGCGTGGTCCGCGCCTGGTCCGGGATCATGGGCTTCACCGCCGACGGCCTGCCATTGATCGGCCGCTACGACTCGGCCCCAGGGCTGACAGTCGCCGCCGGCTTCAACGGCGGCGGGTTCTCCTGGGGCGTCGTCGTCGGCCTCGTCGTGGCGCGGCTGCTCAACGGAGAGGAGCCGGGGTTCGACCTGGACCCGTTCCGGCCGGCGCGCTTCCACGACGCAGCCGTGACCTGGGCCAACCCGTTTACCGCCGGGGAGAAGAACAACCCGCGCGCCGCCGACGCCCTGGCCGGTACTGCCTGATTCGCCGTTGAGGGCGAATCGTCATGGACACGGCGATTCCGGAGCTGGAGACCATGTGACTGCCGACGACGGTCGCCCGGTCTACGACCGCACGGGATGCCGACCGCTGTGGCGGCAGACGCTCTGGTATCGCGATCGACCGAGATAGGGCGAGCACCCGCCTCGGATCATCGGTACACCGAAACCGCGATCTCCGGCCGGTTGAGCTCCTTCTCCGGATTGCGGCGCAGCTCCGCCTTGAGCTTGCGGTCGTAGCGGCGGCCGACGACGGCGTTGACGATGGCCCCCACGATGACGATGGCGCTGACGACGAAGAGGAGCCAGAGGAGAATGAGGACGCTCCCCACGGCCCCGAACGCGGCTCCAGGGTTGGAAAAGGTCAGAATCAGGTCCAGCAAGCCGAACACGGCCAGGATGCCGAGCGTGGCCACGGCCGTGCCGGGCACGATCCAGCGGAACGATTGCGCGATGTTCGGCGCCAGCCAGTAGAGCAGCAGCAACGCCGCGGCCAGCATGAATAGTGACCAGACCGGCCCGGAGAGGAGCAGATTCACCAGCGTCGTGCCGCGGCCGACGATGCCGACCAGCCATTCCCCCACCCTGCGTCCGAAAATCAGCAGGAAGAACGCCCCCACCACCAGGACGCCGTCGAGCAGCATCAGTCCCAGGTTGAGTCCGGTCGCCTTGAAAAACGGGCGGGTGTCGCGGATGTCGTACACCGCATTGATGGCTTGCACCAGCGCCCCCACGCCGCCGGCGCCGCCCCAGACCGCGATCACCAGCGCGACGATGGCCGCCAGGATCGCCGCTTGCTCGCTGGTGCGGACGACAGCATTCTCCACGAGCGAGGCAAGCAGCGGCTGCACCTCCTCCGGCGCCTGCTCGGCGATGAAGCCTTGCAGCGCATTCGACACGCCAGCGCCGGTGTTCCTGTCAACGATGGCGGCCAACGAGATGAGGACGATCAGCACGGACGGCACGGCGTACAGCAACGAGTAGGCCGACTGCTTGGCGAGATTCGCCGGCTGATGGCGCTGAATCTCCTGCACGATGGCCACCAGCAACGCATACGCGGCATGGTCCCGCTGCCGCGTCGCATGGAAACTCGCGAGCCTCTCGCGCACCCCGCCGAGCGTGCGCTGCACCCCTTCCGCTGGCCCGCTGCGTACCGCGTGCCCGGTCGTTGCCTCAGACCGTCGCGTAGCCGCCATCGAATCCACCTGCCTCGAGTCCGTCCTTCGTCGAAGTTGTCACACAATCCGAATCATGTCGCACAAACGAGGCCAGGCGGGGGTGTCGGGTGAGCGGGGAGGCGGCGCCGCTGGTTGGGCTTCCCCACCTTCCCATCCGGCCCACGAGCTCCCGATATCTTCTCACCCCCCGTCACCCGTCACCTACGCCCGTCACCCCCTTCGCTTATGGTATTCTCCCGCTGCACGCGTTCAGGATGGTTTCCTCGGGCGTTATCGAGCGATAGGTGCGTGCATCGAAGCCGCCGTGCGGCATCGCCACCATCGTGCGAGTTCGCGGCTTCGGCCGCGACCAGATGGAGGCCGCGATGACCGACCACCCGGATCGCTCGACCGTTCGCCCACTCATGACGCCCCTCCACGCCGCCTGCTCCGCACGGAGCGGCGCCGCTCCGAACGGAGCGCTCTGATGCTGGACAAGCCCGTTCAGGTCATCGAGCTGCGCGGGGCCGGCGGCCTGGGCCTTTTTTTGCGCGTGGGAGACGACCAGCGGCTCTTCCGGGTGGCTCCGGTGCGCGATCCGCATCAACCTCGGTTCTGGTGCCTTGCCGCCTTCGAGTGCAGCTCGTGCGGCATCCCGGTCACCGGGACCGCCATCTGGGCCGGCGCCTGGGGTTCGGCCCACCACGAGCTGGCGGGCCTCCTCGACGCGATCAAGGAAGATGCGACCGCCTGGTTGGCGGAAGAGGAGTGCGCCAAGCTGCGCGCGCTGCTCATGCAACCCCGGCCGCCGTTGCCGCTGCCGGTGGCGCGAGCGCCGCGGCAGGAGGCGAATCGGGCAAGCTGACCGCCTGAGAGGGTACAGTTTCCATTGCCGACGCGGGAGCCGCCGTGGCGCCGCGCGAGCAAAGCAGGAGAGGGAAGGCCGAAAGCATGGCAACGGGTACGATCAGGACGCTGCGAGACCGTGGTTTTGGGTTCATCGAACCGGACGACGACAAGTCGAGCGGCGAGCTCTTTTTCCACCATTCCTCGGTCGCCAATCGTGGCTTCGAAATGCTGCAAGTCGGGCAGCGCGTCAGCTTCGACGTCACCCCCGACCCGCGCGATCCCAGCCGCCAGCGCGCCGTCAACGTGGTTCCGGAGGGGGGGTCGTCCTACGAAGGCGGATCGTCCTACGGGGAGTAACGTTTCCCGCGATGCATTTGGGCGGACGAGGAAGATGGGCTCGGAGCGATCCGGGCCCCTCTTCGTGGGTGACGGGTGTCGGGAGACGTGGCGCGTGTCGGATCTGCTGCCACCCCGTCACCCGTCACTCGACACCCGTCACCTTTGCGAAGCGTTCGGCTCGTAGGAACGCGATGTCGTGGCTCGGTCGCCCACCGATGGCCAGGTCGGCCAGGATTTCGCCGACGACCGGTGCGAACTTGTAGCCGCGGCCGGAGAAGCCGCAGCCGAACAGCACCGACCCATGGTCTGGATGACGGTCGATCACGAAGTCGCGGTCGACCGTGTAGGTGCATATGCAGCTGATACGGCGCTGCTCTGGACCGCTGGCGCCCGGCAGATAGCGGTCGAGCACGTCGTGCAGGGATGCGATCTCGGCGTCGTCGATCGTGCGGCGGATGGTGCGGGCGGTCGTCGCCTCGCCGGCGCTGAGCCCGATCTTCACCCCGACGTCGCCGACCGCCGGCATGCCGTAGAAGCTCCCCTCCGGCACGTCGAGCAGGAAACGGGCGCCCCGCGCTCGACCGACCACCACTCGGGCCGCGTCGGCCGAAAGAAGCCGTTGACGCGCCGTTCCACCTGCATCGGCAGCTCGAGCTCGCCGAGCAGCTCCGCGGCCCAGGGACCGGTGGTGATGATGAGGCGATCGCAGGAGTAGGCTCCCTGCGCGGTCCTCTGCCTCGCGCCAGAGGTCAAAGGCGCGTTCCGCCAGGGGAGCGTACCCGTCGTCCTGCGACGACGACATGCGGATCATGCGGTGAAAGCCGTGCGAGGACCCCTGGTCGTGACCGGGCTCGAACATCTCGATGCCGAGCGCGTGAATGCCGCGCCTGGCAAGCTGGTAGAGGGTCACGCTCCCCATGGCGCCGAGACCGACGACGATGGCGTCGAACGAGCCGTCCACGGCGCCCTCCCCTTGCCCGTTGTCTATCCCGCGGGCCGCTGCATCAACCGGATCATCGGCTTGCGCGGCTTGCTAGCCGCATCCCGCGCGAGCTGGACGGCCACCGCCTCGGCCAGGCGCTCGAAGGCCTTGGCCGTTTCGGAGTCGGGGTGAGCCGCGACGATCGGCTCGCCCGTATCGCCCCCCTCGCGCACTCGCGGCTCGATCGGCACCTCGCCCAGGAACGGGACGCCGTGCTCCTCCGCCGTGCGGCGGCCGCCGCCTTCGCCGAAGATGGGGGTGACGGTGTTGCAGCAGGGGCAGACGAAGCCGCTCATGTTCTCGATGATGCCGATGACCGGCGTCTTCACCTCCTGGAACATCTTCAAACCCTTGACCGCGTCGGCCAGCGCCACCTCCTGCGGCGTGGTGACGATGACCGCGCCGGAGAGCGGGATGCGCTGGGTCAGGGTGAGCTGGACGTCGCCGGTGCCCGGCGGCAGGTCGATGACGAGGTAATCGAGATCTTCCCAGAGGACGTCGTTCAGGAACTGGGTGATGAGCTGGGCCACCAGCGGGCCGCGCCAGATTAGCGCCTTCTCCGGGTCGAGGAGAAAGCCGATGCTCATCACCTTCACTCCGTGCGCCTCCAGCGGCACGATCTTGCCGCCGCGCACCAGGGGTTTCGCCGCCTGACCCATCATGAGCGGAATGCTCGGGCCGTACACGTCGGCATCGAGGAGCCCGACCTTGGCCCCCGCCTTGGCCAAAGCCACGGCCAGGTTCGCCGCCACCGTCGACTTGCCGACGCCGCCCTTGCCGGAGGCGACCGCGATCGTGTTGCGCACCCCCGCGATGGGGTCCGCGTCGGTCTTGCCGGAGCCGGAAGCGCGCACCCGCGTCAGAAAGTCGACCTCGACCTGCTCGACGCCAGGGATGGCGGCCGCGGCAGACTTCAGCTCCTGCGCCATCGCATCGCGATACGGGGCGATCGGAGAGAGCAACTCGACCGTGAGCTTGACCCGCGTCCCGTCGATCTCGATGGCCGGGATCATCTTCAGCTCGACGAGGCTACGGCCGATGGCCGGCTCCTGCACGCCGGAAACCGCCTCCAACACGCGCTCTTTGGTCAGTGCGCCTCCGTCGGGAGGCTGGGAAACGGACATGATCGCTGCTTTCTAGTCGTGGAGCACAACGCGCCCCCGATGCAAACTCATGACAGAGACGATACTCCAATCGTGCTATGTGCTTTGAGCTTTGAGCTATGCGCTCGTGGGGTTTGCATGGTTGGCCGGGCGTCTCGCACAATCGGGAGGTTACGGCCGTCGACGTGAGAACCGGAATGGGGAGAGGATGAGCGAGAGCGAGACGCACCGACACCCGGCGCCGAGCGAACCGTCGGCGGCGGTCGACGCCGAGGCGGTGCAGGCGGCGCGCGACGCCGCGGACACGAGCGACGAACCGACCGGGCCCAAGCGCATCGCCGTCTTCATGGCGCACCCGGACGACGCGGAGTTCATCTGCGCCGGGGCCGTGGCCCGCTGGGCGGACGAGGGGCACGAGGTGATCTACGTGCTGCTCACCTCCGGCGACAAGGGGAGCGACGACCCCGAGATGACGCCGGAGAAGCTGGTGGCCACCCGCGAGGCCGAGCAGAAAGAAGCGGCCCGCATTTTGGGCGTAAGAGACGTCATCTTCATGAAGTTCGCCGATGCCGAGCTGGAGCCGAACCTAGAGATGCGCAAGGCGCTCACGCGCATGATCCGCAAGCTCAAGCCGGACGTCGTCGTCTGCCAGGACCCGACGGTGCGCTGGGTCGACACCCAGTACATCAACCACCCCGACCACCGCGCCGCCGGCGAGGCGACCCTGGCCGCGGTCTTCCCCTCGGCCCGCGACCGCCTCACCTTCCCGGAGCTGCTGGCGGAAGGCTTCGAGCCGCACAAGGTGCGCGAGATCTACCTGGCCGGCGCCCAATCCCCGGACGTGGCCATCGACATCACCGCCCAGATGGACCGCAAGCTCGCCTCGCTGCACGCCCACGCCTCCCAGCTCGGCGACTGGGACTTCGAGCCGGTGGTCCGGCAGTGGGCCAGGG
>CALMZR010000347.1 GCA_937870845.1 uncultured Chloroflexota bacterium | reverse complement strand
CAGTTCATCCTGCCCCTCTGGAACTCGTACGCCTTCTTCGCCACCTACGCCGCCCTCGACCGCTTCGATCCGACCGACCCCAGGAACACAGTGCCCCTGGCGGATCGGCCGATCCTCGACCGCTGGATCATTTCGCAGCTCCACCGGCTCATCGCCGAGGTCCGCGCCGCTCTGGACGACTACGCCCCCGATCGCGCCTCGCGGGCAATCGAACGCTTCACCATCGACGAACTGTCGAACTGGTACATCCGCCGCAACCGTCGCCGCTTCTGGAAAAGCGAGAACGACGCCGACAAGGACGCCGCCTACCAGACGCTCTACGAAAGCCTCACCGCCCTCGCCGCGCTGCTGGCGCCCTTCACCCCGTTTCTGGCCGAGGCGATGTACCAGAACCTCGTGCGCTCGGTCGATACCTCGGCGCCGGCGTCCATCCATCTCACCGATTTCCCCATCGCCGACGAAACCCTAATCGACGCATCGCTCTCCGCGGACATGGACGCGGTGCTGGAGGTCGTTGGGGCCGGGCACGCCGCCCGCCAGGAAGCGGCAATCAAGGTGCGGCAACCGCTGCTCAAACTGATGGTCTACAGCCGCGACCAAGGCCTGATCGATTCAGTCGTGCGCCTGAAGGAGCAGGTGCTGGAAGAGCTTAACGTCAAGGCCATCGAGCCGCTGGACGATCCCGGCCGGTTCGTCTCGTACACCATCAGGCCGAATCTTCGCGTCCTTGGTCCCCGACTCGGCAAGCGGCTGAACGCCGTCCGCGAAGGGTTGGCGGCCCTCGATCCGGGAGAGGTCGCCGCCAGGGTCGAGGCCGGCGAGTCGGTCCTCGTCGAGACGCCCGACGGCCAGGAGAGCCTCGAGCCGGATGATATCCTCGTCGATCTCGACAAGCTGCCCGGCTATGCAACGGCCCAAGGCCCCCGCTCGACAGTAGTCCTCGACACCTCGCTCACCCCCGAGCTGATCCAGGAAGGGTGGACGCGGGATTTCGTGCGCGGCATTCAGGACGCGCGCAAGCGAGCCGGCTACCGCATCGAGGACTCGATCGAGATCGGATACGCGGCGGACCCGGAAGTCGTCGCCGCCATTGAGGCCCACCGCGCCTACGTCACGACCGAAACGCTGGCCACAAGGCTCGAGGGCGAGGCAATCGCCGGCGCTTCCGACGCCATCGAGCCGGAGTCGGTGGAAGGGCCCGGCGGGCTCTGCTTCCCTGACGGGTGGTATGCCGACCAGATCACCGTCGGGGAGCACCACGTGCGGATCACGCTCTGCCCAACCCGCGAGTCTCGGGATTGAGCACAATGCACCCGCCGCCACGGTTCCGATTCCGCCGTTAGCATGTTATTCTCCGCTGCGTTGGCCAAACCCGAAGGTGTCCTGATTGTCTCCGTGGGCGCGCGAGTAGACATCGCTCCGACTCACGAAGCCGACGACGCTACTCGGGCGAGGCGCCGAGCGTGCGGCCAATGGCGGCCGCCGCCCAGTGAGCGAGGATGCACCATGACTGACGCGCGTTTTCAGCACTATCTCCGCCGCCTCGACCGCGGCCGCTTCAATCGTCGGCAGCTCATGGGCGGGGCTGCGGCAGCCGTCGCGGCGCCGATGTCAGCCAGGCTCGGGGCATCCGGCGCCATCGCGGCCCCGGCCCGCGCCCCGAGACGCCAGATCGACGCTTCCACCCTGGTCATCGCTGACAACCTGCGCGACAACTGGATCACCCTCGACCCGGGCTGGATCTACGAGATCAACTCCCAAGCGGCGATGATCCTCAACTACGAGCCGCTCTACATCCTCCCCGACTCCTCCAAGCCGACCGAGTTCGAGCCGCTGCTGGCGACCGAGATGCCGACCGTCTCCGACGACGGCATGGAAGTCACCATCCCGCTCCGCCCCGGCGTCTCGTTCCACAGCGGAAACGAGATGACCGCGGACGACCTCGTCTTCTCCTGGACCCGTCTCAAGAACATCAAGTTCCAGGCCTCGTTCTTGGCCCTCGACTACTGGACCGCGGTCGAGGCGGTCGATCCGCTCACGGTCAAGATCACGCTGGTCTCGCCGAACGCCGCCCTGGTGCCAATCCTTGCCTCGACGCCCCTCGCCATCAGCGACAGCAAACTGCTCATCGAGAACGGCGCCACCGACGCCGAGGATGCCGACCAGTCCGACACGGCCCGCGAATGGATCAACGCCGGCAACTCGGCGGGCACCGGCCCCTACATGCTGACCGCCTGGGACATCGAGGGCGAGGTCATCCTCGAGCGCAATCCGAACTACTGGGGCGAAGCCCCCGCGCTCGAGCGCATCATTTGGCGCAACATCGTCGATCCCAACTCGCAGCTCCAGGCCGTGCAGGCCGGCGAAGCCGACCTGGCCTACGCTCTCGACCCCGATGTGGCCGGCAGCGTAACCGAAGACGAGAATCTGCAGCTCATCACCGGTCCTTCGCTGGCCATCGAGTACCTGGCGATGCACACCCAGGAGGATCCCGGCGGCCCCGTCTCGAACAAGCTGGTGCGTCAGGCGCTGGGCCACGCCATCGACTACGACGGCATCGTCAACGATCTGATGAAGGGCGCGGCCATCCAACCGGCGACCATTGCTCCCGAGCCGCTGCTGGCCACCGTCGAAGTGCAAGACCTGAAGTACACGACCGACGTCGCCAGGGCGCAGGAGCTCTTCGACGAGTCGGGCGTCGGCCCAGCGGAGATCACCTTCAGCTATGCGGCCGGCTCCTCCGGCGAGGGCGGGCTTGACCTCGAGACCCTCTGCACCAAGCTCCAGGCTGATCTCGAGCAGATCGAAGGATTAACCGTCACCCTCAACCCGATGGACCCGGCCGTGCGCCTCGAGGACTACCGCGCCGGGCTGCTGCAATTCACCGTTTCCGGTTGGACCCCGGACTACACCGACATCCACACCTACGCCGAGCCGTTCGGCCGCACCGACACCGCCGCCGCACGCCGCGTCGGCTACTCTAACCCGGATGTCGACGCCATGCTCGACGCCGGCATCGCCGAGATGGACCCGGAGGCGCGGACGCAAATCTACATCGACATCCTCACCCAGATCATCGAGGATGCGCCCTTCCTCGTCCTCTACCAGCCCGTCGACCAGAAAGCGGCCTCCGCGAACGTCCAGGGCGTCGCCACGCACTCCGTCTATCAGCTCTACTTGCGCAACGCCTCCAAGACTGCCTAGCCTTGGCCGGGTGGCGCGGCCCTGGGCGGCCGCGCCACCCCATCCACGCCAGGCGCCGACCCAGGAGCGACGATGGGGCTCTGGGCTTTCATCGCAAGACGCATCGTGCTGGCCATGTTCGTCCTCGTCGTGGTCAGCATCGCCACGTTCCTCCTCGCCCACGCGGTGCCGGGAGACCCGATCACCGCGATCATGAGCGAGCGCCAAGCCAACAACGAAGAGGTCCGCGCCGCGCTCGAAAAGCGATGGGGCCTCGACCAGCCGCTCCCCGTGCAGTACCTCTACTACGTCAACAACCTGCGCCAGGGCGACTGGGGAGAGTCGATCTCCCGCCGTACCCCGGTCGCCCAGGAGCTTCGTGACCGGGTGCCGGCCACATTGGAGCTGGCCGGCTTCGCCATGATGTTCGCCATCGTCGTCGGCGTCCCGCTCGGCATCGTATCCGCGCTCAACCATGACCGTTGGCCGGACCACGTCGCCCGATTCGTGACGCTCATCGGAACCTCCATCCCCGTCTTCTGGCTCGGCCTGGTGCTCCTCTACGTCTTTTTCTACCGTCTGGAATGGTTGCCCGGCCCAGGGCGGCTCGATGTCGGCATGAAGGCTCCCCCGACCATCACCGGCATCGTCACGTTTGACGCCCTCCTCCACCGCGACTGGGAAGTCCTGTTCGCGGCGCTGAAGCGCCTGGTGCTGCCGGCGATCGTACTCGGCTCGTTCGCCATGGGCATCATCGCTCGCATGCTCCGCTCCTCGCTGCTTGCCTCGCTCGGCGACGACTACGTTCGCACCGCCCGCGCCAAGGGCCTCGGCGAGCGTTCCGTCGTCACCGGGCACGCCTTGAGAAACGCGCTCATCCCGACCGTCACTGTCCTTGGGCTCACGACGGCGGGGTTGCTCGCCGGCGCCGTACTCACCGAGACCATCTTCTCCTGGCCCGGTCTCGGCAGCTTCGCCGTCTCCGCCGCCATCAAGCTCGACTACCCTGCGCTGCTCGGCGTCACCCTGATCGTCGCCGTCATCTACGTGCTGATCAACCTCCTCGTCGACATCATGTACGGACTTCTCGACCCAAGGATCCGGTCCTCGTGAGCCATTACGCCGACGGATCCAAGCCATGACGTTCTCGACGGGCCAGATCGCGGTCGATCGACCGCGGACGCGCTTCGGCGCAGCCGACGCCGCGCTGGAACTGCCGGGCGTCATCGTCCCCGGCCGAAAAGCTCGCTCGCCACTGGGCGACGCCGTCCACACCATGCGCCGCAAGCCGCTGGCGATGGTCGGCCTCGGCATTCTCTTCGGCTGGCTCTCGCTTGGCATCCTGGCCCCGGTCCTCCCCATCCAGGACCCGAATTTCCAGGATCTCTCCCAGAAGCTGCTAGGCCCCAGCGCCGCTCATCCGCTCGGCACAGACGACCTGGGCCGGGACATGATCAGCCGCGTCATCTGGGGGGCGCGCGTTTCCGTGCCCGCCGGGATCCTCGTCATCGCGCTCACCGGCGTCGTCGGCTGTCTGGTCGGGGCGATCGCCGGCTACACCGGTGGCATCGTCGACAACGCCATCATGCGCACCGCCGACGCCATCCTCTCCTTCCCCTCCATCATTTTGGCCATGGCGATCACGGCAGCCCGCGGCGGCCCTGGCCTCAGCAACGCCCTGCTCGCCGTCGCCATCGTCCTCTGGCCCGAGTACGCCCGGCTCATGCGCGGACAGGTGCTCGCCATCCGCGCCAACGAGTACGTCACCGCCGCCGAGTCTATCGGCGCCGGCCGCGGCCGCATCCTCTTCCGCCACATCCTCCCCTCCACCGACGCCCCGGTCATCGTCAAGGCCACCCTCGATGTCGGCGCGGCCATCGTGCTCACCGCGGGCCTCAGCTTCATCGGCCTCGGCGCTGTTCCCCCGGACCCCGAATGGGGGGCCATGATCAAGCAGGGCGCCGACAAGGGCCTCCAGTACTGGTGGTACGCCGCCGCGCCGGGCCTGGCCATCATGTCGGTCGTCATGGGCCTCAACTTCTTCGGCGACGGCCTTCGCGACGCCCTCGACCCCCGCCGCCGAGGCCGATGACCGATTCAGCAACCCTCGCCCCGCCGCAGCTTCTGGCATTCCTCAAGCGCCACGGCGTCGATGCCGAGTTCGTGGCCCCGGGCGTCCCCATGCCAACGGTCGCGACAGCGGCCACGGCGATCGGTGTGCCGGAAGCGCAAGTCCTCAAGACTCTGCTCTTCGCCTCTGACGGCCGCTACGTCGTCGCCATCGCCAACGGCACGGGACGCGTCGACCGGGCGCTCCTCGCCGACGCATCGGGGCTGGTCAAGCCGCGGGCCGCAAGTCCAGAGCTCGTGGAGGAAATCACCGGCTATCCTGCCGGCGGCGTCTCGCCTCTGGGACTCCCCGCAGGTCTGCCAGTCATAGTCGACGTTAGCGTCGCCAGGGTCCCGGTCGCCTATGGCGGAGGCGGCCGCGAAGATCTCCTGCTACGCCTTGCGACCGCCGACGTGATCCGGCTCAACAACGCCCTCATCCGCCGCATCGTGGAACAATCCGCCCGGCATCCCCCATAATCGCTGGTCGCAGGATGTCCTTCGCCCGCCAGCGAGCGGGCCTACGCGGAAAGCAGTCTTCGTGTCCACCACGCTCGTCATCATCGGCTTGCCCTCCAGCGGCAAGACGACGGTCTTCAACGCGCTCACCCGCTCCCAGGCCGAGACCGGAACATACGGCGCCAACGCCGACGAGCCGAATCTGGCCACCGTCAAGGTCCCCGACGCCCGGCTCGACCTGCTGACAGAGATGTTTCACCCCCAAAAGCGCGTTCCCGCCGACGTCCAGTACCTCGACGTGGCCGGGATCGCCAAAGGCATCGCCGAGAAGGGGATGAGCGGTTCGCTCCTCGGCCACCTCAGCCAGGCCGACGCCCTTGTTCTGGTGGTCCGCGCCTTCGCCGACCCCCACGTGCCGCATGTCGAAGACTCCGTGGACCCAGCGCGCGACATCGAAACGCTCACCCTCGAGTTAATGTTCAGCGACCTCGCCGCCGTCGAGAAGCGCCTCGACCGCATCCAGAACCAGAAGCAGAAGGTCGTCGGCCGCGAGCGCGAGGCGATGGAGCGGGAGAAGTCGCTGATGGAGCGACTCAAGCTGGCTCTCGAGAACGAGATGCCGATCCGCGAGGTCTTGCCTGACATCGACCCCGACGACGCCAAGCTCCTGCGCGGCTTCGGCTTCCTCACCGCCAAGCCGATCCTCGTCCTGCTCAACCTCGGCGAAGAACAACTCGGGAGCGAGGGGGATGCGCTCGTCCAGGAGTTGCAGGCGCGATTCGGCCGGCCGGGAGTGGCCGTTGACGCACTCGCCGGGCAGATTGAGATGGAGATCGGCCGCCTCGCACCGGCCGACGCGGCGGAGTTCATGAATGACCTCGGCATCGCCGAGTCGGGCCTCGACCGCGTTATCCGTTTGTCATTCAATCTGCTGGGCCTCATGCCGTTCTTCACCGTCGGCCCCGACGAGTGCCGCGCCTGGACCATCCGCCAGGGCGCCTCCGCGGTCGAATCGGCGGGCGAGATCCACTCCGACATCCAGCGCGGCTTCATCCGCGCCGAAATCGTCGGCTACGACGACCTGATCGCGGCGGGCGGCATGCCCGAAGCCCGGAAGTTAGGCAAGCTGCGGCGGGAGGGGAAGGAGTACGTCGTCCAGGACGGCGACGTGATCAACTTCCTCTTCAACGTTTAGAGCGCAGAGTGCTGGTGGACGCCGACGATGAGCTCGACATCGAATTGCGCTCTCCGGCCGAGGTCGCCGCGCGCAGCATCGCCCTCGCCTGCCTGATTCGCCGCCTGTCGATCGAATCGCTCGCCCAGGATCGAAACGACGAGGCCCTCGCCGGCGAAGCGTTCGACTTGCGAGCGTGGCTTCAAACCGAACGCCTGTGGTCGAGCCTCGAAACGTCTGAGACCGCCTTCCTCGACCGCCCCTTGGGTGAGGTGAGCGACGACGAGATGGCGTCTATCGCCTGGCAAGCTGAGGGACTTGCCTCACTCGGCTGGGCCCTGGGCGTCGCAGATCTCTCCCCAGTTGGAGAACTAGGCAGTGTCGAATCCGTGCTCACGCGCGTCCCCTCGCCGTGGGATTCGGCCGCGCCATGGATCGCGGATGCCAGGCTTCGTTCAGAACCTGAGATCGCGCGCGAGCGCGACCGCGCCGAGCTCATCGAGTGGCGCGTCGGGGTCGAATCCCCTCGCCGCCTCGCCACCGATCAAGAACGGGCGGACTACGACCGGGCCATTGCCGAGGTTGCCCGCGAAGCGGCATCGGCAGGACTCGTCGATGCGACCACCGGCGATTCCCTCATCACCGGGGCGCCTGCCGCGAATCTGGATAGTGAAGCTCTCGAACGCCTCGCTGCCCTCGCCGAAGAGCGATTGCGCGCGCTGAACTGGCTGTGCGGGTTCGGCGAGTCCTGGGACAGCGTTCCTCTCGACGTGTGAAACGGAATCCGGGCGGCCGCTGTCCGGGGCGCCCGCCGGCGTTCCCGCAACGGCACAACACTGCCAACCAGCCCAGCCCGCCAGGGTTGGCAATCTTGGCATTCTTTGCCGGCGCGCCGCCACGCCGGGATGCGCCGCGCGGCTCCCCGAATCTTCGCACTCTTCGCACTCTTCGCACTCTTCGCCTTCTTTAGCACCCTCCGCCAGCCCCGCCAGAATCCCGTCGTCCGGCTGCGCAGCGGGTTCGCGCTGTAGCGGCGTGCAGAACTCGTGTCATTCCGGCGATCGATGAATCTCGGCGCCGCCATTACGACGTTGCTTTTGAGCCAGGGCTACTAGCCGCGCTCGGGACGCCGCTTCTTCCGCACGGCATGTTGATCATTTCATCTTCGATGCCTATGATATTAGACAATCGACGAAATAGAAGGAGAGGACAGTGGACGAATCGCGCCTCGATCCCCTCTCGAACCTGTTCAAGGCCCTCGCCGACCCGGCCCGCCTGCGCATTCTTGGCCGCTTGGCGGAGCGTCCCCACGCCGGGCATGAGCTGGCCGAGGAGTTGGCGCTGACGCCGCCGACGATCTCGCACCACATGCGCAAGCTCGTTGACGCCGGACTGGTCGACGCGGCAGCCGAAGCGCAGTCGCGCATCTACTCACTGCGCACTGCCGCGTTCCGGGACTTGGCGCGACCTGATTCCCTGGACGTCGAGAAGGCTCCCGCGACGGAGGACGACGCGGTGATCCGCGCCTTCTTCGACGGCCCTCGCCTGCTCCGCCTCCCGGCGGCCCGCAAGAAACGGGTCATCGTCCTGCGCCGCCTGCTGGAGCTGTTCGAGCCGCAGCGCGACTACCCCGAGCGCGAAGTCAACGACCTGCTGCGCCTGGCTCACGAGGACGTGGCCACCCTGCGCCGGGAGCTCGTCGACTACGGCTTCATGGTCCGTGACAGGGGCGTCTACCGCGTCGCCTCCGAGCTTCCCGACCGCGGCCCAACCGTGCGTCAGGAAGTCGGCGACGAAGCCGAATGGTTCCCGGCGCTCGTCTCAGCGGCCATGCAGCGGGCTGTCGCTGTCAGCGGCGGGGATCGCCCAGATCGAGAAACGCCGAGCGCGCCGCGCGAATGAACGCTTTGATGCGCGCGGCGTCCTTGACCCCGACCGCCTCGACCCCGCTGCTGACATCGACGCCGCGAGGGCGGACCTGCCGGATCGCGTCTCCCACGTTTTCAGGATTCAGTCCACCTGCGAGCAAGATTGGGCGCTCCGCGGCGATTTCCGCCGCCAGGTTCCAGTCGGCCCGCACGCCGGTTCCGCCGGACGCATCGGGAGCGTAGCCATCGATCACGAACAGGACGGGCGGGTTCGTCGCGAGACTGAATCCCTCTACGTCAGCGTGAATCGCGGCTGCAGTAGCGCCGGCTCGTGGCCTGAAAGCCTTGAATACCGGGACCGGAATGTCTGCCAGCAGCCCAGGCGACTCGTTGCCATGAAGTTGCACGAGATCTACCCCGCTCGCCGCAACGACGCGTCGGATTGACTCAGCGGACGCATTGACGAAAACTCCCACTGCCGCGACCGTGCGCCTTGAGTCTTCATGGCGCGCAGCGGCAATACACGCCGCCGCGGTTTCCGGCGTCACTTGCCGCCGCGCCGGCGCAAATATGAAACCGATCAAATCCGCGCCAGCCGCCGCGGCGGCCGCAGCGTGCTCCGGTTCGCGAAGACCGTCGATCTTGATCAGGTGATTGCGCTCGAGCACGTCACGCGAAATGTCGGACCCAGCGCTCATCCCTGCCACGACCGCAGGGCGCGAACCGCCTCCGTTCGGTTCGGCGCGGTGATCAGCCCCTCCCCAACCAGCACCGCATCGGCGCCCGCTCGATGCAGCCGCTCCGCGTCGGCCGCGCCGAACACGCCACTTTCCGCCACAATGGCGGCGCCACGCGGAGCGTGCGGAGCCAATCGCTCGGTCACCGCCAGATCCACCGTGAAGGTCTTGAGATTGCGATTGTTGATGCCGATCGCTGTCGCTCCAGCGCCGGCGGCGCGCCGCATTTCCTCCTCGTCGTGTACCTCGACCAATGCATCCATGCCCAACGTGTCTGCCGCGGCGAGGAGCTCAGCAAGCGCGGCGTCGGACAATGCAGCGATGATCAGGAGCACCGCGTCGGCCCCTCGCGCCCGCGCTTCGACGACCTGATATGGGTCGATGACAAAATCCTTGCGCAGGATGGGCACGCTGCCTTTGACCGCGTGCGCGACATGCGCCGCCGCCTCCATGTCGGCCAGACTTCCCTGGAAGAACGGCTCGTCGGTCAGCACCGAGATGGCGGCGGCGCCGCCGGCGATGTATTCCGCGGCGACCGCGGCGGGATCCACTGTCACGGGAAATACCCCGCGCGACGGCGATGCCCGCTTGATCTCCGCGATGACGGCAACGGTTAGACCCTTTAGCCGTGCGCCCAGCCGAATGGCGGGCGGCTGCGCAGCGGCGACCGCTTCGAGTCCAGCAACCGGAAACGCATCCTTCCTTGCGTCCAGATCTGACGCAGTGCGGGCCAGGATGGCGTCGAGAATCGTGCCCGTTTCCGCGTACGTCATGCGTTTGCCGTCACCGGTTGCGCCTCCTGCGCCAACTCATGCGTCAAGGCGATTAACTGGTCCAGGCTCGCCATCGCCCGCCCCGAGTCGATCGCCGCGGCGGCCATGGAGATGCCTTCGGCGATCGATTCCGCGGCGTTCGCCGCGTAGATGCCGGCGCCGGCGTTCAGCAGAGTCGCGTCGCGGGTCGGACCAGGGTCGCCGGAGAGCACCCCAAGCGTGATCCTGGCGTTGGTCGCGGCATCGCCCCCGGCCAGCGAACCAACTGGAGCAACTCTCAAACCGACGTCGAGAGGCGAGACCGAGTACGTCCGCACCTCGCCGTCCCGGATGTCGAACTCAGTCACCTGCGATGGCCCGGAAAGCCCCAACTCATCCAGCCCCTCCTCGGCGTGGACCAGCACCGCGTGCGCGCTCCCCAGCCGCGCCAACGCCCCCGCGAGCTTCCCCGCGATGCCGGCGTGGCCGACGCCGATCAGCTGGTGCCGCGTCCCCGCCGGATTTGTTAGCGGCCCCAGCATGTTGAACACCGTGCGGATCCCGATCTCGCGCCGTGTCGGACCCACGAATCGCATCGCCGGGTGAAACGCCGGCGCGTACATGAACCCGATCCCCGCCTCGTCCACGCAACGGGCGACCGCAGCCGGAGGCAACTCGATGACCACACCGAGCTCTTCTAGGAGGTCGGCAGACCCACACTTCGACGTCACAGATCGGTTGCCATGCTTGGCCACCCGCACCCCGGCGCCGGCGATGGCGAACGATGCCGTCGTGGAGATGTTGAACGTCCCTGAAGCGTCGCCCCCGGTTCCGCAAGTATCGACGAGAGGCCCCTTACCCAAGTCGACGTCGACTCGCAGCGCATGCCGCCGCATCGTCGCCGCCAGCCCCGCGATCTCCTCGATCGTCTCCCCTCGCATCCGCAGCGCCGTGACGAACGCGCCGAGCTGAGCCGGCGTCACCGCCCCGGTCATGATCTGGTCCATCGCCGCCGCGGCTTGTTCCGCGCTCAGCTTGCCCCCGTCGACGACCGCGCGAATCGCATCCGTGAAGGGAAGCCCGTCGCTCACGAGTGCGTCCTTTCTCGGCTCAGCCATACGTCGCCGCCAGGGCCAGTTCGCGGCTCGGCGCCCCGCGGCCCAGAAAGTTGGCCAGCAAGTCGTTTCCGCTTGGCGTCAGAATCGACTCGGGGTGGAACTGCACCCCTTCGATCGGCATCGTGCGGTGACGGAAGCCCATTATCAGCCCATCCGCCTCGGCGGTGATCTCCAGCTCCGAGGGGATGCTGTGTCGCTCGACGATCAGGGAGTGGTAGCGGGTGGCCTGAAATGGATTGGGCAGCCCGGCGAAGACGCCTTGACCCGTATGGGTGATGTACGAGACCTTGCCGTGCATCAGCCGCGGCGCGCGCGCGATCGTCCCGCCGAACGCCGCGCCGATCGCCTGGTGTCCCAGGCAAACGCCCAGAATGGGCGTCCTGCCGGCCAGGCGTTGCACGAGCGGTACAGAGATGCCAGCCTCAGTTGGGGTGCATGGCCCCGGCGAGATGACGATGCCGTCCAAGCGCGGCGCCATCCGTTCCACTTCTTCCACGCCAATCTTGTCGTTACGCGCGACGAGAACCTCCGCGCCAAGCTCGCTGAGCGCCTGGTAGAGGTTGAAGGTGAACGAGTCGTAGTTGTCAAGCAGCAGGATCATGGTCGGATCTCCTGGGCACGCTCAATCGCCTCGAGCTCTTCGGCCAGCTCGATGGCGCGCAGCGGGCCGCGCATCTTGTGCAGCGATTCCGCGTGCTCCCCCTGCGGGGTGCTGTCGGCGACGATGCCGCCGCCGGCCTGCATGGAGACGACGCCGTCCTTGACCACCATCGTGCGCAAGGCGATCGCCGTATCCAATCCGCCCGAGAAATCGACGTACCCCGCCGCGCCCGCGTACGGCCCCCTCCGATCCGTCTCCAGTTCGGCGATGATCTCCATGGCCCGAATCTTCGGCGCGCCCGAGACGGTTCCGGCCGGGAAGCAGGCGCGCAGCGCATCGAGACCGGTCAAACCCTCCGCGATTTCGCCCTCGACGTTGCTGACGATGTGCATGACATGCGAGTATCGCTCGACCTCCATGAAGCGCGGCACCGTCACCGTGCCCGGCGCAGAGACGCGCCCGATGTCGTTGCGGCCCAGGTCGACGAGCATGACGTGCTCGGCCCGCTCTTTTTCGTCAGCCATCAGATCGCGCGCCAGGGCGTCGTCTTCTACGGGCGTCGCTCCTCGCGGCCGGGTGCCGGCGATCGGGTGGTTCGCAACCGTCCGCCCCTCCAACCGCACCAGCAGCTCAGGCGACGCGCCGACGATTTGGTGGTCCTTGAAGTCGAGGTAGAACATGTACGGCGACGGGTTGATGGTCCGCAGCGCGCGGTAGATCGTGAACGGATGCACCTCCGTCGGCACGTCCACCCGCTGCGACAGCACGACCTGAAAGATGTCGCCCGCCGCGATGTACTCGCGCGCCGTCTCGACCATCTCGAGGTAGCGCTCGCGGGTCGTGTTCGGGCGCTGCCGCTCCTCGGCCGGAATCTTGGAGAGCGCCCCGCCACGAGGCATTGGCGGCTGCGGGGCGCGAAGTTTGCCGATCAATTCGTCGACTCGAGCCTCTGCCCGCCGATACATTTCCTCCAGCGGAATCTCATCGTCGACCAGGACATGAGCCACCGCCTTGATCGTCCGCGCCAGATGGTCGAAAACGAGCAGAGCGTCGGTCAGCATCCACAGCCCATCCGGGAGGTCCAGGCCGGCGCCGGGCGCGGCGGGCACACGAGGCTCGAAGGCGCGCACCGCCTCGTACGAAAGATAGCCCACGGCGCCGCCCGAAAACCGCGGCAGCGGCAGTCCCGCAACCTCGATCGACCGGTACGTGTCGATCAGCGCGGCCAGAGGTTCCAGGGGATCCTCGTACCGCATCTCCTCTTCGCCGTTGACGTTCGCCAGGGTCGCGAGCCCTTCGTGCATCGAGAGTATGGCCTTCGGCTCGGAGCCAATGAACGAGTAGCGCGCCAGCCGCTCGCCGCCTTCGATACTTTCCAGGAGAAACGACGGCCCCTCCCCCAGAATCTTCAAGTAGGCGCTCACCGGCGTTTCGACGTCGGCCATCACCTCTCGATAGACCGGGACGGCCATCACCTCGGGGTGTTCGTTGACGAGCGCCTCAACCTCCTCCAGAGACGGGCGCAGGGACCACCGGCCAGACCGGTCCCGCAGAATGGACCCGTTCGCCACAGTCCGGACCACCGCCGACTCCTCACCGAAGCGCCGCGCTTCGCTGAACAACAAGAAACCCCCATCCCCTAAGGGACGGAGGCGTACAGGAGCGCTCCGCGGTGCCACCCTCGTTGGATGCAGGCCGAAACCCGCTTCCCACTTTGCCGCGCGACGGGCGTTGCCGCCAAGGATCGCGCGCCTCCCGCTAACGTGGGAGATCTCCGGCGCCGCCTACTGCGTCCTGCGACGGTTCGGGGCGCGACTCACGGACCCATTCGGCGCCACACGGGCCCCGGGCTTCCACCATCCCCGGATCGCTCCGCCCATGCTCAAGCGCCTACTCGCTCCGATCATCGTCGTTGCGCATCTTCACTTGTCGGCGGACTCTAGCAGCCCGGCCGAGGGATGTCAAACTCGGGTTGATCTATCAGCTTTCGGCTATCAGCTATCAGCTCTGAGCCGGCGAGACCCTCTGAACAAGGCCAGCCCCACGCCAAGACGAAGAACTGATAGCTGATAGCTCCCGGCTGATCGCTCGTCTACTTGATCTCGACCGTCGCCCCGGCCTCTTCCAGCTTGGCCTTCGCCGCGTCGGCCTCCTCCTTGGAGACGCCCTGGCGGATCGCCTTCGGCGCGCTGTCGACGACGTCCTTGGCCTCCTTGAGGCCGAGACTGGTCAGCTCGCGCACGGCCTTGATGACCTGAATCTTGTTGGCGCCGACCTCGGTCAGCATCACGTCGAACTCGGTCTGCTCCTCTTCTGGAGCCGCCGCCGCGGCCGCGCCCGGCGCGCCCGCCGCCACGCCGACAGCCATCGGAGCCGCGGCGCTGACACCCCAGCGCTCCTCGAGCTGCTTGACGAGCGTGTTCAGCTCCAGAACCGTCATGCCCTCGAGCGAGGTGATCAACTGTTCCTGGTCCACGATTTCTCCTCCTGGTTTTCATTGAGCCGCCGCCCGGACATAACCGAAGCGTTGCCCTTCCGACTCACGACTTTCAACTTCGTTCAGTCCGCCGCTTGCGCGAGTTCCGACTGCTCGGCGCGAGCGTTGAGCAGGTAGACCATCGAGCGCGCTGGACCTCCCAGGACGCCCAGCGTGCGCGCCATCGGCGACACGAGCATGCCGAGCAACTTCGCCTGCAACTCCTCGCGCGACGGTAACGTGGCGATGGCTTCGACGTCGGCGGCGCTGACCGCCCGCCCCTCCATGACGCCGCCCTTGATCGTCAGGATGCGCGAAACGCGCACAAAGTCGGAGACCGCCTTCGCTGTCTGTACCGGGTCTTCGAACGCGAAAACTAGGGCCGACGGCCCTTCGAGCAGTGCGTCGAGCCCGGTCAGGCCGGCATTGCTGGCGGCGATGCGGGTCAGCGTGTTCTTCGCAATGTGGACCTCGCCGCCCGAGGGGCGCAAGTTGCCACGGAACGTCTGCATGTCTGCGACCTTGAGCCCGCGGTAGTCCGTCACGATCACCATTTGCGCCCGCGCAAGCTGATCGGACAAGACGTTCACGGCCTGAACTTTCTGTCGTGTTGGCATGGATTTCACCTCCCTTCCGTATGGCGCTTCCGGCAACCAAAAGCCCCGGGTCCATGCAGACCCGGGGCGCGGGGAGGTTCACCTCTCCTGTTCGCGGCTTCCGGGCCTCGGTCGGTCATTAAGCCGCGGAACGCGGCGCCGACGGTCTTCGGCCGGGACTCTTCGATAGGTTGCGTCGAGCCGATGCGCTAGGCTGCGGCCTCCGCGGCAGCCGCCACGGTCAAGGGCACGTCGAGATGCACCCCCGGAGCCATCGTGCTCGTGATCGTCAGTGTACGCAGGTAAACGCCCTTTGCGCCAGTAGGTTTGGCGCGCTGAAGCGCGTCGACAAAGGCAAAGAGGTTGTCGCGAAGCTGATCGCCGCTGAAACTCTTGCGCCCGATGCCGAGATGGACGATGCCGGTGCGGTCGTTGCGGAACTCGACGCGGCCGCCCTTCAGCTCACGCAGGACGTTGGGCAGATCGACCGCGTCCCGAACCACGGTGCCGGAGCGAGGGTTCGGCATGAGACCGCGGCGGCCTAGGATGCGGCCGAGACCGCCGACCTTGCCCATCTGATCCGCCATGGCCACGGCGGCGTCGAACTCCAGCCACCCGCCCTGAATCTGCTGCACCAGGTCGTCGGCGCCGGCGTAGTCCGCTCCCGCATCCCTCGCGATCCGCTCCGCCTCGCCAGCGGCGAAAACGAGCACGCGCACCGTCTTGCCCGTCCCGTGGGGCAGCACGACCGTGGAGCGCACCGCCTGGTCCGCCTGCCGCGGATCGATCCCTAACCGGGCATGGACCTCGACGGTCTCGTCGAAGTTCGCGAACGCGGCGTCTTTGAGGAGAGCGATGCCCTCGTCCGGGGCGTAGAGCCCCTGCGGATCGACCTTTTTCTGCGCTTCGATGAACTTCTTGCCGTGCTTCGGCATGATTTCCCTCCAGTGGTGCTAGCGAGGCGCTTCGCCTCTCCCACGTCTCCAATCGCGGAACTTGGCCGCCGCCCTAGACGGTGACCTCGATGCCCATGCTGCGTGCCGTGCCCTCGACCTGCTTGA
>CALMZR010000346.1 GCA_937870845.1 uncultured Chloroflexota bacterium | reverse complement strand
TGGGAGCTCGATGCGCCTCGGGGGGCGGATGAGGGGCTGGCGTCGGCGCTGGAGAAGGTCGAGAACCGGTTGCTGACCATCCTGGAGATGGTCAACGAGTGGCTGCAATTCGCGGAGGCGAAGAACGCGGGGCTGGTGGCGCTGGACGGTCTGGCGCTGGCGGCGATCTTGGCGATCCTGCCGTCGGCGGAGGCGCCTCCGGCGATCACGGCGGGGCTGGTGGGGGCCAGTCTGCTGCTGCTGGTCAGCCTGGGGATCTCGCTCTGGTCATTTCTGCCGCGCGGCGATCTGGGGAATCTGGTCTCGCCGGTGGGGCGGCGGCCGCAAGCGACGGATAACCTCTACTATTTCGGGGACGTCTGCGCCTATCGTCCGGAGCAGCTCGCCGCCGAGATCGCGCGGCGCTACGACAAGATCCGCGCCTACGACCCGGCGCAGCACCCCAGCCACGTCGACATCGCCAGCCAGGTGATCGCCAACTCGCGGATCACGGTGGCGAAGAACCGGTGCTTCACGGCCGCGACGTGGCTCGCGCTGCTGGCGCTGGGCGTGGCGGCCATCGGAGTGGTGATCTCGCTTGCGGTCCCCGCCTGAGGGATCAACCTGAGACGATCCGCGGCCGCCCCAGGTCTGCCCGGCGCAAGGCGATCGAGCATCAACCGTGGAGGGGCGCGGCAGGTCTGTGACCGGCTGGCACGGACTATGCGGTGTACGTTCATGAGCGAGGCGGGAACCGCCGAGCGTGTGCCGTCGTTGCTCATACACGAGGTGTCCAGGACTTCCCCTTCCCTCCCCTGGCCCTCGTCCCCAAATCGAGGCCCCGGCTGCCATCCCGGCCGGGGCCTCGCCTCGTCTGCCCGCTGGTTTGCAACACCCCGAATGCGGGCGCACGCTGCCCGGAAGATGGCCGATGATGGAGGCGGCCCCGCATCGCGTGGCCGGGCCGCGTCGCACACCGGCGCACGGAAGAAGCCAAGGAGGCCAGCGATGCCGGATGCCGGCGTCTTTCGCGCCCTGCACGAACGGGAGGGCGCGTTCATCATCCCCAATCCGTGGGATACCGGATCGGCGCGCATGCTGGCCGGGCTGGGATTCGAGGCGCTGGCGACGACCAGCGCGGGGATGGCGTTTGCGCAGGGGTTGCCGGATGGGTGCGTGCGGCGCGACGCCGTGCTGGATCATTGCCGGGTGATCGTGGCGGCGACCGACCTGCCGGTCTCGGCCGATCTGGAGAACGGGTTTGGCGACGCGCCCGAAGACGTCGCCGACACGATCCGCGCCGCGGCGGCGACCGGGCTGGCCGGCTGCTCGATCGAGGACCACACCGGCGACCGCGACGATCCGATCTATCCGTTGGCGCTGGCCATGGAGCGCATCGCCGCCGCCGTGGAGGCGAGTCGGGGATTGCCGGACGATTTCGTGCTGACGGCGCGGTGCGAGAATCTGCTCTGGGGCCGCGACGATCTGGGCGATACGATCGCCCGGTTGCAAGCGTTCGCGGCCGCCGGGGCCGACGTCGTCTATGCGCCGGGGTTGCGTGATCTGGCCGCGATCCGCGCGGTGTGCGCCGCCGTCGATGCGCCGGTGAACGTGGTGATGGGGCTGCCGGGAGCGACGTTCGGCGTCGCCGAGCTGGCGGAGGCGGGAGTCGCGCGCATCAGCGTCGGCTCAGCGTTGGCGCGGGCCGCGTACGGCGCGTTCCTGGCCGGGGCGCGGGAGATGGCGGACGCGGGGACGTTTGCGTTTGCCGATTCCGCGAGCGGCTTTGCCGAGCTGGAGGCGTTTTTCCGGGCGTATTGTCCTCAGGGAGTGAATGCCTGATAGCGACGCGTTGAGGCGGGTGGATGGGCGTGGTTGTGCGGGGCGAGGGCGCGGGCGACCGCTGGGCAGTGCGCGCGGTCAACGAGGCCGCGTTTGGCGGATGCGACGAGGCCGATCTGGTCCTGCGGCTGCACGATGAGGCCGATGCGCTCTTTGGGCTGGTGGCCGAGGTGGAGGGCTTGCTCGTCGGGCACGTGCTGTTTTCAAGACTTCCGATTGAGGTGGGTGACAGGATCGTCGCCGCGGCGGCGCTCGCCCCGCTCGCGGTGCTGCCGGGGCGGCAGGGGCGGGGGATCGGCTCGGCGCTGGTGTGGCAGGGACTGGATCGTTGCCGGGAGCAGCGAGTTCCCGCGGTCGTGGTCCTGGGCAACCCCGCGTACTACGGCCGGTTCGGGTTTCACGCGGAGACCGCGGCCCGGTTGCAGACTCCCTGGCCGGGGCCAAACCTGATGGCGATCGAGCTGATTCCGGGCGGCTTGGCGGGCGGGGAGGGCGTGGCGCGGTATGCGGCGGCGTTCTCAGGGGTGTAGGGCGTGAACGATCGAGTCACGCACGTTTGATGCTGCCAGGCGGGTGATCAGAACGTTTTGGAGGGGCGTCTGGCATGGGGCGCTTGCTGCCGCGCCCCTGGACCGTGGGGCAACAGCGTGGTTCCGTTGTCCGGTTGTCGGCCTGCGGCCGATGGGCGCGGCAAGCAGCGCCCCTACTGACCGATCGTTTCGCCAGAACGCCGCGGCTGCCAAAACGAACACCGAACCAGGAGACGCAAGCGTGAATGCGCACACCCCCCGCTCCGTCATCGTCACCGGCGCCGGCCACGGCATCGGCGCCGCCATCGCCCACGCCTTCGCCGCCAACGGCGACGCCGTCCTCCTCGCCGACCTCGACCCCGGCCGCGCTGCATCCGCGGCGAAGGCCATCCATGCCGAAACCGGCGCCACCGCCATCCCCATCGCCGCCGATGTCCGCGACGCTGCCGCCGTCGACGCCATGGCCGACGCCGCGTTGTCTGCTTTCGGCGCCATCGACGTCCTCGTCAACAACGCCGGCGTCTACCCCAGCGCCCTCGTCGTCGACATGAGCGAGGCCGAGTGGGACGCCGTTTTCGACACGAACTGCAAGGGGACCTTCCTCGCCTCCCGCGCCGTCGCCCGCCGCATGGTCGCGCAAGGCCGCGGCGGCCGGATCGTCAACATCACTTCCGCCTCCGCCGAGATCGGCCGCCTCGGCGCCGCCCACTACTGCGCCTCCAAGGCGGCAGTCGCCATGTTCACCCGCGTCCTGGCCCTGGAGCTGGCCCCCCACGGCATCGCCGTCAACGCCGTCGGCCCCGGCCTGGTCGAGGTCCCCGGCTGGTCCCACAGCGAGGAGTACATCGCCGCCATGGTCGCCGCCAACCCTTCCCGCCGCATGGGCCAACCCGAGGAGATCGCCCGCGCCGTCCTCTACCTGGCCGACCCCGCCACGACCTACGTCACGGGAACCACCCTCTACGTCGACGGCGGCGGCCTGGCGGGACGGAGCGTGCCGATCAGCGGCTAGGCGGCGGCCGGCTATCAGTTGTCAGCGAACGGATGGGCGCGGCAGTCGTCGTTGCCCCGAATCGGGACGCCAGACATCGGTTGGAGGCGACGGCCGGGGAAGGATCGGGCAGGCGCCCGCAACGCCCTCAAACGCCTCTCAGGCGGGCTCGCAGCCGAGGCCATCGCCATCGACGTCCAGGTAGTGCGGATCGTTGGCCCCGATCTCCGGGTTGTGGATGACGGTGATCGTGAACCCGATGTCGACACAGTCGAGATCGGGAACGGCCGGCAAGCAGATGTTGGGATAGCTCGGGTCGCACGTCTGGGCGAGCGTCACGTTCTCCCGGATCGCCGCCGAGGCAACGAACGCGCTGCCCAGCATCGCCAGACCGAGGATCGGCCGAACCAGTCTTGCGCTCATGGGTCCACCGCCTTGCCGATCACAGGATGGCCGCACGTCGGTCAGGAAGATCCTGTGGGCGCTCGCGCGGCTGGTATAGCACCCGCCAATCTCATGCGCAACATGCCGGCTCGCGGCTCGCGGCGAAGCATCCTCGGCCTGCCGACGACGCAAGGGGGTGCGCGGCATGAACGAACGCGCCGCCGCATGCCGGCGCGCACGCCCCCTTCCCTATTCAGGAAAGCCTGATAGAATGCGAACACACCATGACGAGTTGACAACCTTCCTGTTTTCCAGTGCGTCGTCGAGGAGAAGGTTGATCATGCAACACGTCGCCGACTCGGCAACGTCGCGTCTGCCGGATGAGGCGCCCGGCAAGCGAGCGGGATGGGTGCGCATCCTGCCGTTCGTTGCGGTCTGGGCGCTCGGCATCGTCATCGTGCAAGCCGCACGATTTGCCTACTTCGCCGCATCCGTTCCGTTTCCGGTCACGTTCTCGCCGCGGGTGCTCCTGCCGGCAGAGGGGTTCGGCGCGCAATGGATCGTGTTGTGGACCCTTCTCGTGGCGCTGCTCGCCGCGCGCGCGTTCATCCGCTCCGCCGCCCGCAGCCCCGCCACGGCCCGGCAAGCCGATTATCTGCTCGTCTGGTTGACCGGCGCCATCGCCCTGGTGAGCATCGGCCTGTCGTTGCTGGCCATCGTGGCGCCGACGATCTTCGGCTCGCCGGCCGAGTTCGCGCCGCGCGGGGCGCCGTCGTTCGAGGACCGCTCCGGCGTGGGGGTGGTGGTTTCCGCCCCGTACACGATCGGTCCAGCGTCCGCCGTCGACCAGTCCTTGACGCCGATCTGGCTGCTGCTGGCGGTCTGGACGGCCGTCGTCCTCATCGCGTTTTTCTTCGTGGGGGACGGGGCCGACGACGGCTTCCACAGGCAGTACGTCGCGCCCTACAGCGCCGTGCTCACCACGCTGACGTTGTTCGTCCTGCTCATCTTCGGCGTCAGTCTCGCCGCCCACGTCTCCACCCAGTCTCGGGTGCAGAGCCTCAACGCCTCGGTGGCCTTGATCCGGCAAACCTCATCGGATCTGGCCGCGGCGGCGCAGGACGTCAACCGCTCGGGGGTCCAGCTCGCCGGGCTGATTCAAGACACCACGAACCCGCCGCCATTCGTCGATGACGTTCCCGATTGGCAGCGCGAGCGGCTGCCGGAGATCAAGGTGCAGGGAGAGGCGCTCGTGCAAAGCGCGCGCTCCACCAGCTTTCTGGCCACCTCCGCGGACAGCCAGATGGCGAGCGCCGTCGACTTGCTGGCGGACGACCCCAACCGCCAAACGACGCGCGAAGAGCTCGAGGCCGTCGAGGTGGTCGTCGACCAGGCCGTCGTCGCCACCAGCGGGTTGACGACGTTGCGGGAGAACCTGAGCTCCTCCATCCAGGAGCTGGACAGCGCGGACGAGCTGGATGGCCTGGAAGCGACCGTGGCGGATGTTGCCGACATGGGGAGCACCGTAGCGTACCGGGCGGATCTCGCCTCGGATGCGCTCGCCGGTCTGGAGAGCAACGGCACGGCGCTGGTGCTGTGGCTTGGCGCCTTCTATGCCTCGTTCGTGCTCTTTCCCTGGGTGCTGCTGATGATGTTTCTCTACCGCAAGCGCCGGCTGCGGGCCGTCGAGATCGTGGCCGACCTGATGCGCCTCGATCCTTCGCCGAACCTGGGGCTGCTGCGCCGCGCCCTGGGCATCCAGGACATCTCGCAGGAGCTGACGCTCTCGGCCACCTCGTTGGAGGAGAGCGTGAATCGGCTCCTGGACCGGGCGTTCAGCAATCGCGAGTACGTGCTCGGCGCCACGCTGCTCACCGCCATGACCGCGGCCGGTTGGTACTACTTCCTCTATCCGTTGGCCGACGTAGGCATGGCCAACTGGGTGGCGTCGGACGCCGGCATCCAGCAGATCGGGGCCGACCTGGCGCAAAACGCCAGCCCCCTGACCATGGGCTTCGCCGGCGCCTACTTCTTCGTGTCGCAGATGCTCCTGCGCCGCTACCTCTCCGGCGACTTGTACCCGGCCGCCTACGTGCAATCGTCGGTGCGCATCATCTGGGTCTTCACGCTCAGCGTGGCGCTGGCGGTCCTGTTTCCGGAAGGCGGGCTGATCTCGCCGACCCAGGCGGCGATGGTGGCGTTTCTGGCCGGCGTCTTCCCCAGGGAAGGGTTCCGCCTCATCAGCACCACCGTCTCCAGCCTGATCGGCAAGGGGCTCGGTGTTGTGCTCGGCGATCCGGCGTTCCCCACCGACACGGGGGACATCTCGATCACGAAGCTCGAAGGCGTCGACCTGTGGGTGGAGAGCCGCCTGCTCGAAGAGAACGTCGAGACCGTGCAGGGCATGGCCACCGCGCCCATGGAGCAACTGGTGGTGGGGACGTACTACCCGGCGACCCGCATCGTCGATTGGGTCGATCAGGCCATCCTCTACACCCACAGCGGCGACGACCACCAGTGGTGGACACCCCTGCATAGCGCGGGGATTCGAACCGCGACCGATCTGCTGGACGCCGCGGGGTTCAAGGCCACCCCGTCCGACCTGCTCATGATCCAGGATTTCACGCCGAAGGATGAAGACCTGGCGCCGATCGAGCGCGCGATCGCCGAGGCCCTGACCGCAAGCGCCAACACGGGCCCCAAACCGTCGATCGCCGTCCTGCGGGCGATGTGCAACGCCATCTGGCCGGATCCGAACCTGCGCTACGTCTTTGCCTACAAGGTCTCGGTCGCCGACAGCGTGCTGGCCAGGGAAGCGGCCGCGGCGGGAGCCCCCCTCCGGGTCACGAGGCCACGAACCGTCAAGGATGGGCACGAGGCCGGAACCGCGCAGGAAGCGCTGGGAGCGACCTGAGGCTGCCCGGTACGCTTCCCCGAAGTCCGCCCCTTCTCCCCTCGCGCCGGGAGAAAGGGCTCCGCCGCGTACGCCTGACGAATGGCGCCGCGTTGATCCGGAATACGGAGCGGTCACGCGTCAGGAGACAACTCCCCCGGCTGGCACTGACCGCCCTCGCACGTCTCGATCACCTGGCAGGCATTGCCGCAGGCCCCGCAATGGGCCGGGTTGGTCTGCAGGTCGACGCAGGCGTCGCCGCAGAAGACCTGGGGCGACAGGCACGCTTGCAGGAAGCTGCACACGCCGCCGAGGCAGATGAACGCGCACGCGTTCCCGCACGACCCGCAGTTGGCCGGGTCGTTGAGCAGATCGACGCAGACCCCGTTGCACGTCACCGTCCCCGTGGGACACGGATCGGGCGTCGGCGTCGGCGGCTCCGGGGTCGCGGTCGGCGTTGGGGTCGCCGTCGGCTCCGGCGTGGCCGTCGCGGTGGCTGTCGCCGTCGCGGTTGGCGTCCCTGTCGCGGTCGGCGCCGTCGCGGTCGCCGTGCCCGGGGCCATGGTCGCGGTTGGGTTTGTCCCCGCCGGCGCCGTGGGCGCCGCGGTGGCCGGCACGGCCGTCGAGGTGGCCGCCGGCGCGGTCGTGGCCTGGGGCGCGCCGAGCGAGGTGGCGATGGCGTGCCAATCCCCGATGTCCCCCCGCTGCGGCCCGGTGAAGAGCCCGTCCACCGCCCCCATGCACAGGGACAGCTCCTCCTCCCCCGCGCCGGTCAGCACGAGCGTCTGCCCGATCCCGGCTTGCGCCCGCAGCGTCAGCGCCCGCCCCGTCGCCTGCCCCACGATGGGCAGCTCGCCCCCGCCTTGCAGGATCCAGCGGCCATCGTCGATCCGCCCCTCCGGCCCCAGCGCGAACCGAATCTCCCCCCGCAGCTCGCCGGGCGTGGTCCCTTGCAGATTCGCCTGCTCGCTCGGCCCGATCCGCACGTTGGCGATGACCTCGAGGCTGCACGTCTCGGTCTGCATCGCCAGCCGCGCCGCCTCCCCGCGCCCCCGGCCGGCCGCGGCGGCGAGCCCCGCCAGCACCCCGGCCGCCCCCCAGCGCCGCACCGCCTCTCGCCGCGACACCCCGCTCGCCAACGTCCGGGAGAGCGCATCGAACCGCTTCGCATCCATGGGAGCCTCCTGTGCAGCGAGACCGCGACCGAACGAGAGGAGTTGGGGAGACGCCGCCAGAGGAAACGGCATGGGCGGCGCCTCCACTCTATGCCGAAACCCCGCCCTGTCAAGCCGCGCCACGTGGGTGGTCGATGCCGGCTGGAGCACCGCCATATCTCACTCGTTCGTAGAGGCGCCGCTTGCTGCGCCCGTCGGCCGCGGGCCGCGTCCGTTCCCCGGCGCCGAGATTCATCGGCCACCGGCCTCAGCATGACACGGTTGTCGCGCGCCGCCTGGGGCTCCGCAATCACCCCGCCGGGCCACGCGTGGGGCACAGGCGCCATCGCGTCGGCGGGTCCACCGCGAACTCGCCCGAACTTCCCGAACTTCCCGGGAGGCAGCCCGCTTCGCCCGCGCGGAGCCGCAGGGCCCAGGCGATCCCCCGTTCGCGCCCGCGGAAACCGCAGACCGCGACTACGAAACGCCGCGCACCCGCTTCAGATTCGCCCGATGCACATCCTCATACGGCGCAAAATAGCGAACCCACCCCGCCTCGAGCGGCCCCGCGATCGCCTCCCGCAGCCTCGACTCCCCCGCCCCCGGCTCACCCCGGACCCGCCGCAGGACCTCGATGTACTCCCGCGTCGCGTCGATCAGCTCGGGCCCATACCCGCCGCCGGCAATGACCTCCGCATCGCCATGGTTCGGCAGGATGCGCGCCGGCTCCAGCCGCGCCAGCCGGTCCAGCTCCGCCAGGTGCCGCTCCAGCCCCTCCGGCTCGGTGACGTAGGTGATCGGGTCCTCCATCGTGTCCCCGCACAGCAGCGTCCGCTCCTCCGGCAACCAGACCACCGTGGCGTCGTCGCTGTGGATGTCGAACGCCATCACCTCGACCCGCCGTCCCCCGATCTCCATCTCCAACCCGCCGGAAAAAACCCGATCTGGCAGAACCAGCGGATCGATGGCCGGCGGCCCCTCCAGCGTCCCCGCCTCGATCTCCGCCTGGTGCCGCCGCAGAAGCCCCGCCGTCCGCTCGTTGGCCACCACCTCCGCATCCGCGAACACCGCCGTCCCCGCCACGTGATCGAGATGCCAATGGCTCAGCACCACCGTAAACGCAGTGACCCCCATCCCCTCCAGCGTCTCCCGGATCGAGCGCGCATGCTCCACCGACACGTGCGTGTCGTACACCAGCGCCTCGCCCCCCGAGACCACGGCATAGCTGGCGATCCCGAGCTGCAACGCCCCGCCATCGACCCAATTCGCCCCCTCCGCAAACCGATACCCCTCCACCCGCCCATCGTAAAACGCCACAATCCCATCCGCCGGATAAAGCACCCGCATCCGATGCATCGCCGCCCTCCAGATCCGCTTGCCCGATGAGCAGTCAGTCTACGCTCCGCGCCTCGGCGGGCGTTTGAACGCCGAAGCGAGCGACCACCGTGTCATTCTGAGGCCGCAGGCCGAAGAATCTCGTCGCCAGGACGTTCGGACGAGGCATTTCTGCAACAACCTGTTGCAGAATTCATGAATCGTGCAGCAGCCTGCTGCACTACTCCCGCGGTCCCACGAAAACTTCCGCGTCGACACCGGGTCGCCTACCCTTCGCCACCAGCGAGCAACCCGTCCACATGACCTGCGCTGCCCCCACCCTCGGCGGAGTCAACATCGAGGAGGTCGATGATGTTGGGTTGGCCATCCAAAGCGTACCGATCACCAAATAGCAGATCCCCACGACGGGGGTCATTCGACCATCGTTTGATTGAGCTTGATAGAGCTTTGTAGTAGCTAGCCTGCTATACTATCGGCAATGGGCTAGCCCGAGGCTAGTCGGCAAACGGGGGCGCTTAGGCGTCCTCGTTTGCTATGTCCGGAAACTCTTCAAATAGGTCATCCTCGGCCGCGGGGAAAATCTTCAGCCCATAACTGCTCCGGCGGCCTCGCGTCCCGTCGTAGAGCTTCGCCGCTGCGATTTCCCAACGCTCTGGCGATGTCGCGGGATCGAGAATCTTGTCGGCAATGGGGCGCGCCATTACGTCGGCGATCTGCAGTCCGCTACTGTTCCCGTCCTTGCGTTCGAACTGGATCGCAGGCCGCAGATACCCCCGAAACTGCGACTCGGAGCAAAACTGCGTTCCCTCCAGATGGAGCCGGATGTACTCGTGATTCACGAGCGCGTCCTCCCGCAAACCCCGGCTTTCCGCGCGCACCGTTCCCTGAGCCCCGCCCCCGACATGACAGAGGAAATGCGTGAATCGCTCCATGATGAAGTCCACGCACATCAGGTACGCCGAGGTCGGCAGAAAGTCGTCCACCCTGCCTTCGGGATACAGCGCGCGAAACCGAGTCTTGTCGATCGCCGCGGCGATGCACGTGAACGGAAGCGACTCCAGCCGTCTATCGAGCGCGGCGATTCTGGCCTGGGACCGGTTGGCATCGGGGTCGTAGAACAAGCCGGATCGCGTGCGTATCGCGGGCTCATGAACCCGTGCTTCACGTGCCCCAAGCCATCTGCGCTTCCATTCCTTCCAGCCACGATCGAAAGCCCGATATTGCCCTGCGTCGACGATTACCCCGCACAGGCAGAAGACCGGGAATCGGTTGTCCCTTGGAGAGAAGGCAGGCGATCCGCATTCGTCCAGGAACAGGATGTACTCGGGACGCGGTCCAAGATGATCCGCCCTGACCGGCCGGGGCAGCTTCCTTCGGGGATCAATCCGGGCGTCCGCCTTCTGGCTCAGATTGGCGACCATATTTCGGGCGGTTTCGATCTCCCGATCCAGCACGCCGGATTCTTCGTGCAAGCGCAACCTCGCCCGTCTGGCGAACTCAAGAAAGCCGAGATAGTCCTGCGCGTGGGCAAGTCTCAGCCGCGCGGCGCGCGGGTGAATCGATT
>CALMZR010000345.1 GCA_937870845.1 uncultured Chloroflexota bacterium | reverse complement strand
TCCTCATTGCGAAGCTCGACTGGAAGTGCATCCACGGGCAGCGATTGCAGGTACGCTCGAAACCCTTTGAGACAGTCCTTGCAGAAGCAGCCGCCGTATTGCAGCGTCGTCAGCGGCAGTTCCGCTTCGTCGAGCTGCACCCCGTCCACCCCGGCGTCGATCTGGATGCGGATGACCGCCTTGAGGTACTCCCGCCAAACGGGGTTGTTGCGGTCCATCGTGGTGCAGAAGTGCTCCCGATCCGGGCACTCCACCCAGTGAGCATGGCAGGGGACGCCGTGGATGTCGCGCGAGCACCCCTCCTCCAGCAGATCGGTCACCGGCTCCCCGTTGCTGTTGATCAGCCCGCCGGGGAAGTAGCGCTCGAACGGCGGCCATAGCTTCGGATAGCGGTTCTGGGAAAACTCCCGCAACCCCAGCCATCCCCGTTTGCCGACGCCGCGCAGCTCGTTGAGCGCCAGGATGCGGTCCTCGTCTTCGTTCAGCTCGATGGGGAACTCCCAGCCTTGCACCTCGAAGACAATGCCGAACACCTTGATCCCGCGCTCCCGGCACGCCGCGATGAACTCCGCGTCGTTGACGAACCCGTACATCCGCAGCCGCGGATCGATCTCCCCGAACGCCTCCTGCTCCAGGTACGGCAATGAGATCGACCCGCCGCCGAGCGCGGACCAGACCAGCACCGTGGCGTGGAAATCAACCAGATGCTCGGCCATCCGCAACCGCCGCGGCGGCAGACTCGGGTGGTAGCAGTGCTGCCCCGGAAACCACGCGTCGAAATAGACCCCGCGCTCCATGGATGCTCCTGTGTGTGAGCTATCAGCTATCAGCTATCAGCTCTGGGCTGCCGGCGGCCGGGAGATTTTCATGTTTGCCGACACGCCCAAAGGCCGTCTCTGACTGATAGCTGATAGCTGATAGCTCCGTTACCCCTTCAGCGCCCCCGCTAATATCCCCCGGATGAACTGCTTCTGGAACACGTAATAGACGAGCAGCGGTACGACCGTCGCCACCGCCAGCGCCGCCATCTGCAAGCCCCACTCGATGGTGTAGCGGCCGTTGAAAAAGAGCACCCCCAGCGGGATCGTGTACTTCTCCGGCGTCTGCATGTAGACCAGCGGGTAGATGAACTCGTTCCAGACCCACATGAAGTAGAAGATGGCAATCGTGGAGAGCGACGGCCGCGCCAGCGGCAACATGATCTGGCTGAACATCTGCCAGTGCCCGGCCCCGTCCACGCGCGCCGCGTCCTTGACGTCCCGCGGCACGGCCTGGAAGAAGTTGCGCAGCACCAGAATCCCGAACGACGTCCAGCCGAAGTACGTGAAGATCAGCGCCCAGTAGGTATCGAGGAGGTTGAGGATCGACATCAGCTTGAATCCGGAGATGATCAGCGCCTGCGGCGGCACCATCAGCCCCAGCAGCAAAATCATGAACAGCGGCGTGCTCCCCCGGAAGCGGAAGGTCGCGAACGCGTACGCCGCCAACGACGAAAAGACGAGCAACCCCGCCACCGAGACGACCGAGATGAGCAGGCTGTTTCGGAAATAGAGCCCCATCGCCCCTTCGGTGAAGACGGTGACGTAGTTCCCCAGATAGAGCGAGCTCGGCAGCGCAAAGACGTTGGCGAAAATGGCCGGGTTGTCCTTGAAGGAGCTGTAGATCATCCAGACGAGCGGGTAGAGGATCGCCGCCGCCAGCAGCAGGAAGACGGGGTAGAGGACGAGACCCTTGATGGTGTTCGATCGTTGCATCGTACGTTCCTTGGCCATTCGCTGCTGGCTATTGGCTGCTGGCTGCTGGCCATTGGCCGGAGACGGCGCGCGGGAACGGTCGGAAAGCCAGCAGCCAGCAGCCAGCAGCCAGCAGCTAAATCTCCTCCTGCACCTGAAACCGCGTCACCTGGATGTACGCGAGGACGAACGTGATCGCCAGCAGCACTACCAGAATCGCGCTGCCGTAGCCGACGTTGTTGGCGGTGAACGCCTGGAAGTAGGCCCAGGTGGAAAGCACCTCGGTGGCGTGGTTCGGACCGCCCTTGGTCATCACGTAGACGATCGAGAAGAGCTTCAGCGCCTCGATCGAGGCAAGAAGGATGACCATGGCCACCATGCTCTTCATCAACGGCAGCGTGATGTGCAGGATGTCCTGCCAGCCGTTGGCCCCGTCCACGAACGCCGCGTCGTGCAGATCCTGCGGGATGGCGATGAGGCGGGAGATGAAGAGGAACATGTACAACCCGAACCCGTGCCAGACATCGATGGCGATCACGATGGGCAAGGCCAGGTCCGGGTCGCCTAGCCACGCCCCGGCGAGCTGGCCCAGCCCGATCGCTTCCAGGAACGGGTTGATCAACCCCAGCGACGGGCTCAGCACCAGCGTGAAGACGATGCCGACCACCACCAGCGAGATCACCGTCGGCATCAAATAGACGCCGCGAAAGACGTTGGAGAAGGGCAAGTTCTGGTCGAGCGCCAGCGCCAGCGCCAGCGCCACGGTCGTCTTCAGGATGACCGAGCCGACGAGGAAAAAGAGGTTGTGCTGCAGCGACTGCCAGAAGACGCTGTCGGCGCCGAGCGCCCGAAAATTGTCGAGCCCGACGAACTCGATGTCGGCGATATTGAACCCCGACCAGTCGGTCACGCTCAGCGCCAGCGTCCCCAGCAGCGGCGCCAGCAGAAAGACCGCGTAGAAGAAGAGCGCGGGGGCCAGGAAGGGGATGGCGAGCAGCCATTCCGGCGCCAGCCCGGCCACCCTGGGCCGTGCGGCCGCGCCAGCGGCGGCGCTGCGTGTTGCCGGGATGGTCTCGGTCGCCATGCTGATGATCCTTGGCTAGTGGCTGCTGGCTCTTGGCCTCTGGCTGTTGGCCCCTGGCTGCTGACGATTGGCGTTGATCGGAGGGTGCAACCGTCTGCGCCGGCGCACATTTCCCAACAGCCAAAAGCCAGCAGCCAACAGCCATCAGCCCGTTACGCCGACGCCTCCAACGCCTCCTGAATCGACTGGCCGAACTGCTCCGGCGTCATCTCGCCGGTCAGCAGCGCCACCGAGCCGGAGTAGACGCGGTCTTCGCCGACGCCCGGCGGCAGCTCGTTCTCGATCCAGGGGAGGGCGGCGTTGGCGTCGCCGACGGTCGCCCACAACTCCTGGATGACCTCTGGCGCGTTGCCCTCGACGGCGCCGTCGATCAGCGACATGTTGCCGTTGCGCGCCCAGATGGCGCCCGCCTCCTCGGTGGTCATCCACTCCAGGACATCCATCGCGGCCTCGGGGTTCTGCGCCCCGGTGGGGATGGCGAAGACGTGCGTCACGGCGCCGGTGACGTCCTCGCCGAACTCCGCGTCCGCGAAGCGGGGGAAGGGCATGATGCCGACGTCGAAGCTGGGCGGGGTCTGCTCCCAACCGGAGGCGAACCAGCTCCCGGTCTGGAAGAAGGCCGCCTGCCCGGAGAGAAAGACCGCCTGCGCGGTCGGGTAGTCCTCACCGGTGGCGCCGGGGGAGAGGTAGCCGTTCTGCGCCAGGGCTTGCAGATCGGCGGCGGCCTGCACGAAGCAGTCGTCGGTGAAGGCGGCGCCGTCCTGCTCGATGGCGTCGTAGATCGTCTCCACGCCGCAGCGCTGCACCAGGAAGGCCATCCACCAGTGCTCGGCCGGCCAGCCGTCGATGGCGCCGAGCGCGATCGGGGTCACGCCGGCCGCCTTGAGCGTGTCCATCGCCGCCGTGAACTCGTCCCAGGTCTGGGGAACCTCGATGCCGTTGGCTTCCAGGATCTCCGGGTTGTAATAGATCTGGAACCCGGTGTGGTAGGTGTAGGGAATGCAGTAGATGCGCCCCTCGTAGGTGCAGGCGCGCTCACCCGCTTCGGAGAGGAGGAAGCCGTCTCGCGCCGTCTCCCACAGGTCGGTCAGATCCGTCAGCTGTTCGGCCGCGGCGAAGTCGCGCGTCTGCTGGTACCCCTCGTACTGGAGCAGATCGGGCGGCTCGCCGCCCGCCAGCGCCGTGCGGATGACGGTGAAGAACTCCTCGTTGCCGATCGGGCGATGGCTGACGGTGATGCCGTTGCCCATCGCGTTCCAGGTCTCGACCAGCTCCTCGATGCCGGCCCCTTCGCCGCCCTGCGTGAACTCCGTCCAGAGCGAGACCTCGCCCGACGCCTGGACCGCCTCCGGCGAAGCCTCCTGCGCGGCGGACAGCTGCGCCGGCGCCGCCAGCAGTGGCAGCAGCAGCGCGATGGCGCCTAATAGAAGCACGGACACGTGGTGTCGTCTTCGGTTCAGCATGTTGGAACCTCCTTGCCGTGATAGCGGCCTGCGGGGTGGCGTTTCGACGCGCCTCGCGGAACGGGTGTCATTCCGAGCCCGCAGGCGAGGAATCTCGGTGCTGCGTACCGACGCGCCCATGAGCGCCGAGATTCCTCCTTCGTCGGAATGACACGGTATCCTTGTCTGCGTCCTCGGATCGATGTCCCGGCTCCGGGATTGCTTCGTATCGAGTCCTCGCCGCCTCCTTTCAGCATCGGCGCCAATCAGACAGACGCCGCTACTCGCCGATGATCGGGCTCAGCGCGCCGGCCTCGACGCGCCCGTCGGGTTTCAGGAAGGTGAAGCGGGCCTCGCTCGGGTCGGGCATCTGCTTGTAGCGCGAGGCATGAAAACCCTGGATGCGGGCGATGGCTTTGCGGCCCCAGGCGGCCAGCTCGTCCCGCTTGCCCGGCTCGTCCTCGGTCAGCTTCTGGATCCAGTCGGTGGCGAGGCGGACGTGAGTCCGCTCGTCGGCTTGCAAATAGTCGGCCAGCTCGGCGATGCGGGTGAAGCCGCGCTTTTCCGCTTCCTTGCGCCACTGGGCCAGGGTGTGCATCAGATTCGCCTCGGCCCAGCTGTTGGTGACGGTGATGCGCCGCAGCGGGTCGGGGTCGTTCTGCATCCACCACCAGACGAGCGTCCACGGGCCGTACCCCAGCTCGCCGCCCAGCTCCTCCTCCACCGCCTTGGCCACGATCTCGATGTGCCGCGCCTCGTCCCACATCTGGTGCGCCAGCTCCATGCGCATCTCCCAGGGGAGATCGGGAAACTCGGCCAGCATCTTGCCCATGCGGTCGGTGGTCTCGACTTCGCCGTAGAGGAGTTGGTGGAACTTGTGGCGAAATCCCTCCCGCGACCACTCGTCGTCCGTCTGGTAGACGTTGAAGTCCTCCTGCTTGTCGGAGAACCACAACGGCTCCTCGACCGCCGGGTGATCGAGCGGAGGGGAAGCCTTGCGGAACGTGTACCCGCCGCGGCCGCGCTTCAGGCGCGCCGGCGACCGCTCCTCCTCCTTGGCGCTGTGGAACGTCAGCCAGTGGGCCTCGATCCCCTGGCCCGTTACTCCGCCGCATTCCACCAGCCGCGCCTCGATGTCGGCCTGCACGTCGAGCGCCCGCTTGCGGTCCTCGGGCGAGCGGGTCAGCCCCTCCAGCACCGCCTGCCCCCAGGCGACGTGCGACTGCCCCATCGCCGCCAGTTGCCGCAGCAGCCGCACGGTCGGGGCGTCGGTCAGGGGGTCGGTGGCGTCGGCATGATAGACATAACTACTGACCAGGTGCGGTTCCAGCACCCGGTAGACGGCCACCAGCCGCGAGATGACGTCGGGCAGCAGCCAGACGTGCTCGCAAAGGTGGGCGAAGTCGTCCGTCGCCGGCTCCTGGCTGGTTCGCGCCGCCCGCAGCTGCTCCAGCCGCTCGCTGAGCAGGTCGGCGGCCTGGGCATGGTCGAAGACGTGATAGCCGAACGTCGCCTTGAAGGCGAGCTGCGGCGTGGTGTGCGACCACCCCCCGATCATCTCCATCAACTGGATCTCGAGGTAGCGGTAGTTCGCCAGCCGCTGCGAATTCTCCTTGACCGTGAAGCGCCCGCCAAACTCGCGACGATCTACGATGGGCACGCGGGGCCTCCCTTCGGGTCGGGGGGCGGGAGTCGGGAGTCGGGAGTCGGGAGTATCTGGCGTGGCCAGGATCGTGGCTGTCGTGTGCTCATGTCGCCTTGAATCTCCTCGTCGTTGCTTCCGACCTCCGACCTCCGACTCCCGACTCCCGACCCAAACCGGCTGCTTGCCACAGCCCATCCATCGCCCGCGCCGCCTCCCGCGCCGCCGCCAGCGGATCGGTCTCCGCCAGGTCGTTGACGCGCTGGCTGAACGGCTCCGGCATCACCGGGCCGTCGTACCCGAGACGTTGCAAGGCCTGCATGAACCCGGCCAGGTTGATGACGCCCGTCTCCATCGGCAGCGCCCGCACGGTGTCGATCTGGTCGTTCCAGGCGATCCCGGCCGGGGCGTCGTTGACGTGGACCACGACGACGTCCTGGTTGCTGAGGCGGTCGAGGTCGGCGAGCGAGCCGCCGGAGGCGAAGAGGTGCCAGGAGTCGAGCATGACGCCCACGGTATCCACGCCAATTGCGGCGATCAGCTCCATCAGCCCATCGAGCGTGTGGATGAACTCGTGGCGGAACGCGGCCCGAAACGTCCTGGGGCCGATGTACTCGATGCCGAAGCGGCAGCCCGCGTCGTGCAAGACCTCGGCGATGGGGCGAAGCCGGGCGACGTGCCACTCGAGGTTGGCCTCGTACGCTCGCTCGTCCGAACCGGAGGGCATGTAGGTCGCGGTGCGCGGTGCGCCAAGTTCGCGCCCGACGGCGGCCAGCCGGGGCAGCTCGCGCAGATCGGCCTCCCACGCCGCGTCGTCGCGCCAGACGACGGGGAGATTCCAGTGGGCAGGGCGCACTCCCGCCCGGGAGAACTCCTCCCGCACCGCCTCCAATCCCCGCTCTGCGACAGCGTTCGCCGCGAGCCGGATGTCGAAGGCGAGTCCCGCGAACCTCGCATCCCGCGCCAGGGCGATCGCCTCCGAGAGGGAAAGCCCGCGGATGCCCAGGGCTTCTGGGCCGATGGTCGCGTACATCACGCCCTCGCCAGCTCGCCGCTGGTCGCCGGCACGCCCGGCAACGTCGGATCCTCCGGCAGCGCCACCACGCAATGCCCCTCGGCCGCGGCGTACGCCGCCAGCGTCAGTTGCAGGACCCGCGCCGCGTGGTCGAACGATGCTTGCGACGCCTCCCCGCGCTGCACGACGTCCAGAAAATGCGTCACCTCGCTGGCGAAGGTCAGCGCCAGGGTGTGCGTGAACGGCGCGAACTCGACCGGCTCCGGCCACCCGTGGAGCTGATGCACGAGCCGGCCCTGACCGCCGGCCATGCTGCCGTGCTCGGCCCCGACCTCGAAGTGCCAGTTCCCGACCGGACCGAAGGCCCAGCTGGTGAGCATCTCGCCGATGGCCCCGGAGGCGAAGCGGACCAGGATCACCCCGGTGTCCTCGGCCGCGAGCTGCTTCACCGCGTAGCGGTCCATCATCGCCGAGACCTCGACCGGGCGGTCCTCGGCCAGCGCCAGCAGGCGATAGGCCGCGTGCCAGCCGGTGTCGATCACCTCACCCCCGCCCATGCGCGCCACGTCGGCGCGCCAGACCCAGGGGCTCTCCCCGCCGCCGATGTCCCGCTGGTGCCGCCCGGAGGCGAACCCGCGGTTCTGCACCGCCTCGATGGAGCGGAAGACGAACGGCCGGCCCAGCGCCCCCGAGGCGAGGAGGCGGCGCGCTTCGATCAGGCTCGGCTGGAAGAGTTGGTTGTGCGCGGCCATGAAGACCGACCCGCTCTGTTGCAGCGCCGCGCGGACGGCGGCAGCGTCGTCCAGGTTCGTGCAGAGCGGTTTCTCGCACAGGATCGCCTTGCCGGCGCGGGCGGCGGCGACAATCGCCTCGGTGTGGAGGTGATGGGGGAGGCAGATGTCGACCGCGTCGATCTCCGCCCCGTCCAGCATCCCCTCCAGGTCCGCGAAGCTGTGAACATCCCGGCCGATCTCCGCCGCCAGATGCTTTACCCGCTCCGCCGACACGTCGGCGACGGCGACGACCTCTCCCCGCGGCGCGTTCTCCGCCCAGGCGCGGGCATGGACGTGGCCCATCCACCCTGCCCCGACGATCCCGACCCTCAGCGTCTCCACGCTCTTGCGCCCCCTGGATTGACACGAACCGGTCGATGGGCGAATACTAATTCGTATTACTGAATCGGAGCAACCCCGGCGGTCGAGACGGCTATGAGCGCACCCCCTCTCCGCAAACGCCCGACCCAGGACGACGTCGCCCGCGCCGCGGGCGTCTCCCAGACCGTCGTCTCGCTCGTCCTCAACGATCGCGCCGCCGCCTCCATCTCCCCCGAGACCCGGCAGCGCGTCCTGGCCGCCATTGACGACTTGCAGTACGTCCCCGACGGCGCCGCCCGTGGCCTGCGCACCAGGAAGACGCTCATCGTCGCCAGCCTCATCCCCGACATCACCAACCCCTTCTACCCCGCCTTCGAACGCGGCATCCAGGACGTCGCCGACGGCCGCGGCTACGACCTGATCGCCTACAACACCGACGGTCAGCGCGAGAAAGAATTGCGCTGCCTGCGCTCGCTGCAACGGACGCGCGTCGACGGCGTCATCGCCACCCCGTTTCAGTTGACGGCCGATGACTTTGCGCCCCTCATTGGCGGCGGCGTTCCGGTCGTCGTCTTCGGCGAGCTGGTCACCGCCGGGCCGGGCAGCCCCTTCGATTCGGTCTTCCTCGACGATGCCGCCGCCGCCGCCGAGCTGGTCGGCTACCTCATCGACCGCGACTATCTGCCGCTCGCCATGATCGCCGCCTCCGCCGAGCACCTCCGCCGCGAGGGCCGCGCCACCGCCTACCAGCGCGTGCTGGCCGAGCGCGTGCCCACGCAAGCTCCCCTCCTGGCCCGCGGCGACGACCCGACCGAGGCGGGAGGCTACGCCGCCATGCGCGCCCTCCTCGCCGGCCCCACTCGCCCGCGCGCCGTCTTCGCCGCCAACGACATGATGGCCATGGGCGCCATGGTCGCCATCCGCGAGGCGGCCTTGTGCGTCCCCGACGACATCGCCGTCGCCGGCTTCGACGACATCACCGTCGCCCGCCTCCTCAACCCGCCCCTCACCACCGTCGCCCAGTTCCCCGAGCGCCTCGGCCGCCAGGCCGCCGCGATGCTCTTCGCCCGCCTCGACGGCAGCGTGACCGGCGCAGGCCAGCGCGTCGAGATGCCGTACGAGCTGATGATCCGGGAGTCGGCATGAGGCGAGAGGCGGGAGGCGGGAGGACGATGGAGGGGCACGTCATGCCGTGCCCAGGCCCCGCGCCCACTGAGCCCGGTTGAAGGAGGGATCGAGACTGCGCGTGTCCAAACGGAAACGTCGGCAATCGGCATCGCCGGAAACCCGGCATCACATCGAGGAGAACGCGGCCATGAACACCGGAGGTTCGTTCGATCGGATGCTTCACGCGCGGGGCGTCTCCCGGCGCGGACTGCTGCGCGGCGGCGCCGCGCTCGGTCTCGGCGCCACGGCGCTAGGCGGATTTGGGGCCCGCCGCGGCTATGCCCAGGCGAGCGGCGAGCCGGTCGATCTCACCATCTGGCTCAACGGCGAGCCGGGCACCGTCAACGCCGTTACCGAGATCCTCGACCAGTACATGCAGGAGAACCCGAACGTCACCGTCGAGACGACCTTCGTCGGCAGCAGCCTCTTCAATCCGACCCTCGTCCCGGCCCTCAACGCCGGTGAGGGGCCCGATGTCTGGATGGGCGGCAGCGGGCCCGGCCAGCCGCAGGCGATCATCGAGGCCGGGCACGCCCTCGACCTCACCCCCTACTTCTGCGAGCTCGGCTGGAACGAGATCATCCCCGAGCAGATCGTCAACTACACCTCCTCCGACGGCAAGCTGTGGGCCGTCGGCGACAGCGTCGAGACGACGCTGATGTTCTACAACAAAGCCATCTTCGCGGAGAACGGCCTCGAGGTTCCCCAGACCTGGGCGGATCTGATGGCCGCCTGTGACACCTTGCAGGGGGCCGGGTTCACCATCCCGATCGGCCTCGGCGGCGCCGACAAGTGGCCGATCTCCCACTGGCAGTCGCTCCTCTGGGGCCGCTACGCCGGCCCCGAGGGCGTCGACGAGGTCATGTTCGGCGACGGCAGCTGGAACACCGAGCCGTTCATCCAGGCCACCGCCAAGCTCAAAGAGCTCAGCGACGCCGGCTGCTTCGGCCCCAACCCGCTGGCCGAATTGCAGGACGACATCGAGGCCCGCTTCTGGCGTGGCGAGATCCCGATGTTCTACACCGGCCCCTGGATCATCGGCCCAGGCATCGACGCCGCCGGAGAGCGCATCGCCGACTACGGCGTCTTCCAGGCTCCCCCGCCGGTCGACGGCGATCCCATCTACCCCACCGAAGACATCGGCACCGGCTGGTACATCAATGCGTCCTATGAGCACCCCGACATCGCCGCCGATCTGCTCGATTTCATGCTCTTCCGCGACGAGAGCCGCAAGCTGATGCTGGAGAGCGGTGACAACGTCCCCGTCGGCGAACTGAATCTGGACGACGTCGACCTGCCGCAGATCGTGCAGGACGTTTTCGCCCTGACCAACGAGCATCGCGACAACGGCACGATCCACGCGTTCCTCGACACCGTCACCCCGGCCAGCATGACCGACGTCAGCTACGACGGCCTGCAAGCCGTCCTCGCCGGCCAGATGACCCCGGAGCAGTTCACCGCCGCGGTCCAGGAGGCCTGGGAAGCCGCCAAGGCCGAAGGCGAGATCCTGCTGCCGGGCGGAGTGGAGTGCTAACCGGCTTCTGGCTGTTGGCTTCTGGCTCTTGGCTTTCGACCTCACGTCCACGGGAGTCCTTTCCCAACGCGAGGGCGGCGAGACGAGGCGATCAAAGCCGATATGCCAGTAGCCCTGAGCCAGCAGCCAAGAGCCAATAGCCAACAGCCAGGAGCGCGATTTGGCCGTGCAGCCATACAGCCAAGGCATCGAGGGCGCGGCAATCCCCAGCCGTCGTTTCGGGCTGCGCCGGCACGTGCTGCAGCGCTACTTGGTGGCGTATCTCTTCATCCTGCCGGTGCTGCTCCTCTACGGCGTCTTCGTCCTGCGCCCGACGTTGCAGACCTTCTGGCTCGCCTTTTACGCGTGGAACGGCGTCTCGGTCGACCGCGAGTGGGTGGGGCTGGCCAACTTCCAGCGCCTGGTGGGCGATCCGATCTTCTGGCAGGCGCTGCAGCACAGCCTGGTCTGGACCGCGGTGGTGGTGACCTTCAACCTCGGCGTCGGGCTGGCCGCGGCGGCGCTGTTGGCGGGGAACATCCGGGGGCGGCTGCTCTTCCAGCTCGGGTACTTCCTGCCTGTCGTGCAGGCCTCCATCGTCACCGCCATGATCTGGCGCTGGATCTACGCCCCGACCGGGGTGCTCAACTCGGCGCTGGAGACGCTCGGCCTCGGCGTTCTGGCGCGGGGCTGGCTGGGCGACTTCGCCGTCGTCCTCCCCGCGCTGGCCGTCGCCTCGAGCTGGATGACGTTCGGATTGAGCGTGGTGATTCTCCTTGCCGGGATGCAGGGCATCGACCCCACGCTCTACGACGCGGCCCGCGTCGACGGGGCCGGGGCCGGGCGAATGTTCCTCGACATCACCATCCCGTCCCTGCGCAACACCATCACCATCGTCATCCTGCTCGCCCTCGTCGATGCCTTCAAGGTCTTCGACATCATCTGGGCCACCACGGAGGGCGGCCCTATCCGCGCCACCGAAGTCCTCTCCACCTACCTCTTCAAAGAAGGGTTCCAGCAGAACCAGTACGGCTACGGCTCCGCCATCGCGGTCGCCCTGGCCCTGATCATCCTGGTCAGCTCGATCCTCAACCTCGCGATTCGGGAGCGCGGCGATGACTGACGCGACGACGTTCACGGGCGGTCAACGCCGCCCCCGCGCCTGGTGGTTGGTTTACATCCCCCTCACGGCCCTGTTCATCTTCGCCGTCGCGCCGCTGCTGCTGACCTGGTTCACCGCCTTCAAGACGGCCGAGCAGCAGTTGGTCAGCCCCTACGGGCTGCCGCTGCCGCCGACGCTCGACAACCTGGCCGAGGCGTGGACGGTCGGCCGCTTCAGCATCTACTTCAAGAACAGCGTCGTCATCTCCGTCGCCGATGTCATCGGCATGGTCGTCATCGCCTCGCTCGCTGGCTATGCCTTTGCCCGCCTCCGCTTTCCGGGCCAGAAGCTGCTCCTCTACGGCCTCCTCGTCGGCCTGACGATCCCGGTCGCCGCCATCATCATCCCGCTCTACCTGACGATGCGCGACTTCAAGCTGCTCAACACCTACGGCTCCGTCATCGTCGCCGACATCGCCCTGGCCGCGCCGATCTTCGTCTTCATCATGCGCGCCTTCTTCAAGGACCTGCCGGCCGAGCTGGACGACGCCGCTCGCGTCGACGGCGCCAACGAGTTTCAAATCTTCTGGCAGATCATGCTCCCCCTGGCCAAGCCGGGGCTGATGACCGTGGCGCTGCTGGAGTTCCTGTGGAGCTGGAACGACCTCCTGTTGCCGCTGGTCTTCCTCGTCAGCGACGAGCTGCGCACCCTCCCCGTCGGCATGCTCTTCTTCCAGGGCCGCTTCACCATCGACTACGGCCTGATGAGCGCCGGCGTCCTCATCATCTCGTTGCCGGTGACGGTCCTGTTCCTGATTTTCCAGCGCGATTTCGTGAAGGGATTGGCCTCGGGGGCGCTGAAAGGCTAGTTTGCCCCAACCGGCCGGTTGTCGCTCCACGAGCTGCTTGTTCGGAATCCGGGTGGTTGCCGGGGCGGAGCCACGCCGGCGAACCGTGCGAAGGATATAAAGAGTGCAAAGAGTGCAAAGGCTACGGGAGGTATGGCGGGCGCACCCTTCGGCTGCCGCGGGGGCGCCTGGCAGCATTCACCCGGACTCCGTATTACCGGGCATGGAGGCTCCTTCTCGATGCGATATAGCCAACTGATCGCCCCCAAAACCTCGCAGGTCGTGGAGGCCGAAACGCCCGCGCCGGGACCAGGCGAGGCGCTGGTCCACGTCTCGGTCTGTGGCGTCTGCGCTTCCGAGCTGCACCCCTGGGTGGACGGCGTGCCAAGCTATCCGCGCCGCTTCGGGCACGAGCCGATGGGCGTGGTCGCCGCGGTCGGTCCGGGCGTGACCGGCGTCCGGGAAGGCGACAGGGTCACGGGGCTTTTCAACCAGGCATACGCCGAGTACGGAGTCGCCCGCGCGGATGAGCTCCTCCCGGTCCCGGCCAACGTCGCCGACGAAGCCGCCCTCGGCGAACCGCTCGCCTGTCTGGTCAACGCCCAGCGCCGCACCCCGGTCGAGCTGGCCGACCGCGTCGCGCTCATTGGCCTCGGCTACATGGGGCTCGGCATGTTGCAACTGCTGAAGCTGCGCGGCCCCAGCCGCATCGTCGCCATCGACGTGCGCGAGGATGCGCGGGAAGCGGCCAGGCGCCTCGGCGCCGACGAGGTCTACGACCCATCGGAACTTCCGGCGGAGAGCTATCTCAACCGGTTCAGCGACTGGCAGAGCGACCGCGGCTTCGAGGTCGTGGTGGAGGGTTCCGGCACGCAGGCCGGGCTGACCCTCGCCGGCGAGCTGGTCCGTCCCCACGGCGTCCTCTCCATCCTTGGCTACCACCAAGGCGGCCCGCGCCAGGTCGACGTCGGCATGTGGAACTGGAAAGCCATTGACGTCGTCAACGCCCACGTCCGCCGCCGCGCCGACCTCATGGAGAGCATGCGCATCGGCCTGGAGCTGACGGCCAAGGGGCTGATCGACCTCGGCTCGCTGGCAACCCATCGCTACGGGCTGGACGAGGTCGACCGCGCCTACACCGACCTGATGGAGAAGCCTAAGGGATTCATCAAGGCGGTGGTGCGGCCATAAACTCTCACCCGCATCACGTCCTCCATCGCGATGCCGCGTTACGCTGCTTCGCGCATAGGCGCCTCGAGAAATGACTCGATCATCGCCAGCAACTGGTCGGACCCTTCAAAGACGATCGTGCCGTGCGTGATGCCGGGCAGGATGGCGAGCCGCGACGTCGGCAGACCGGTGATGTCGCCGGGAACGCCGCCCCCAAGGAGGCGGAAGAGCTCCACCGCGTGTTCAGGGCGGACGGTGTCGGAATCGCCGATGATCAGCAGCGTTGGCGCCGCGATCGACCGCATGTCCTCCTCGGGCCAGGCATACTCCTCGCCAAAGAGCGATTTGAGCTTTTCGACCAGCACCGGGAAGTCCTCCGGGTTCGGCGCGCTGCGCTGATAGGCTCCCTCGTACGGCGTCCCGACGAAGACGTCCGGGGTCATCATCTGGATGCCCGCCAGCAGCTCCGGGTACTCGCCATCGTAGCGGTACTTGCCGGAGATCGGAACCAGCTTGCGCACCCGCTCGGGGTGGCGCACCGCCACTTGCAGCGCGGTGTCGGCGCCCATGCTGTAGCCGACGACGTCGGCCTGCTCGATGACGAGATGGTCCATCAACGCCGCGACGTCATCGGCCATCTGCTCGTAGCCGAAGGGCCGGTCGATGTCGGCGGTGTGCCCATGGCCCTGGAGCTCGACGGCGATGACCAGGTGTTTCTCCGCCAACCCGGTCAAAATCGGTCCCCACAGCTCGATGGCCCCAAAGGCGCCGTGGATCAAGACCAGCGGCTCACCGCTGCCGTGGACCTCGTAGTACATCTCCAGTCCGTTGACCGGCGCGTATCCGCTCCGCGGGGTTGTGTTCGCGATGAGCGGAGCCGTGGGTGTCGTCGTCTGGGCAAAGGCCCGAGCCGGCATGGTCAGGGTGGTCCCTGCCGCCGCGGCCATGGCGACAAATGACCTTCTTCGCATCATCATTGGGGCGTCCTCTCTTAAACATGAAAGTTCGACATGCAACGCACCTCCCGGTCACTCGACCGCGCGCCGTGAGTCCTTGTTGCCATGGCGTGTCGCAACAGTGTACACGAGGTGAGCGATGAGATCATCGGGCAGCGCGATGTGTGGGCGCCCCCTGAGTTCTAGCCTCTGGACGCCCCTTTCCGGAACCTTCTGCAGGCGATGGGGTTAGGCGCTGAAACGACAGCAACTCCGGAGCCTGGTTAGGGAGCCGGCCAGTGCGTCACCCTCCGCGCCTGGCTGTCGTCCTGGGTGGCCTGTGCGAGTACGGCATCGGCCTCGGCGATCGTCTGGTTCAACGGCAGGCGCTCCCCCTGCGCCCATGCCGCGGCGAATGCGGGTTCGCCGAGTTGCTCCCGTATTCGCGCCACGAGGTCATGGGAGTCGCCCAGGTTGAACGGATCGACGGCAACGCGCCCTGGCGCCCGCAATGCCTCCGCCGCGCCGAGCAGGAGCGCCGCGACCTCTGGCCTGGCGCCGAGCGCGGCGTACTGCGCCGCGGCCTCGAGCGTGTTCGCCAGCGCCAGCGCGTCCCGGAGCACGTGCCGGAGCGGGAGGGCTTCTCGCTGCAAGACGGCCGCTCGCGGCAGATCGCCTTCATCCCACGCGATCGAGGCTAGATTCCCGAGCACCATCGGGCGGATGAACGTCACCGCATCGGCGGGCAGAGCCGCGAGCGTCGCTTCGTACCATCGTCGCGCTTTCTCCACGTCGCCCTGAAGGGTGGCCAGCAGGCCAAGGTTCATCAGGATCGGGGGCGCCCAGACCCCGGCCTCCGCGTCGCTCCCGACGAGGGCCAGCGCATCCTCGAACCGGCGCCGCGCGGCGCCGGTCCTTCCTCGGTCGAGCTCCACGCTGCCCAGCAAGTTCAAGGCATTCGCGAGGATCCATGACTCGCCCGCGGCGGTTTCGACGGCTCGCTCCGCGGCGTCCATCGCCTCCTGGGCAGCCCCCAGGTACAGAGCAAACCAGCCGAGCGCGGTGAGCGACCGGGCCTGGAGCGGCGAATCGCCAGCACTTGGCGCCTGCACCCGCCGCAGCCACTCCCAGCCTTCGGTCGGCGACCCCCGCTGCATTGCCAACACGCCGAAGGCGAGCCCCAACCGCGGGCCGGTCTCGGCCTTCCCATGCGCCTCCGACCACCTGAGCGCCGCGCGTAGATTGTCGGCTTCGGCCTCCAGCTCCGCCATGAGCGGGACCGGCCGGGACCAGAACACCCGCTCCGTGGCGTTGCCGAGTGTGGCGAAGTGCTCGGCGTGGCGCTCTCGGGTCATTTCCTCGTCGCCGCTCGCCACGAGCTGTTCCAGCGCATACTCCCGCACCGTCTCCAGCATCGCCAGGCGCGGCTCACCTCCGAAGCCTTCGTGCCGGCGCAGGAGGCGGTGCTCGCCCAGTCGTTCCATTCCGCCAAGAACGTCGAGGTGCCCATCGGGGTTCGTGACCGCTTCGGCCGCCTCGAGGGTGCAGCCGCCGACGAAGACGGCGAGGCGCCGGAACAACACCTGGTCCTCCGGCTGCAGCAGGTCGTAACTCCAGGCGATGGCGGAGCGCAGTGTTCGTTGCCGTTGCGGCGCGTCCTGGGCTCCGCCCGTGAGGAAGGGCAGCCGCTGCTCCAGGCGGGCGAGGATCGCCTGCGGCGAGAGCATGCGTACCCGCGCGGCGGCCAACTCTATGGCCAGGGGCAACCCATCCAGTCGCCAGCATATCTCCACCATCGCGGACGCATTGTCATTGCTGATGGCGAAGTCGGGATTGACGGCTCGCGCCCGCTCAAGAAAGAGGCGGATCGCCTCGAATTGGGAGAGTTGCTCCAGGGGTGGCAGCGGCGTACGTGGGGGTAGTCCGAGAGGAGGAACGGGGTACTCGTGTTCGGCGCGCAAACGAAGCGGCATCCGGCTCGTGGCCAGCACTTTCAGCTGCGGCGCCGACCCAAGAAGATTCCCGACGGTCGAAGCCGCTTCCACGAGATGTTCGAAGTTATCGAGCACGAGGAGCATCGTCTTGGCCGCCACGACATCTCGCAGGCGTTGCTCCAACGGTTGCCCGCCCTCGTCGCGCAGACCAAGGGCGTTGGCGATCGCGGTAGAGACCAGACGTGCCTCAGTCAGGGAGGCCAGCGGCACGAAGTAGACCCCGTCGCTGAACTCGCCGAGCGCCTCGGCCGCGGCCTGCAACGCCAAGCGCGTCTTCCCTGTACCTCCCGGGCCGATGAGCGTCGCCAACTGGACATCGTCGCGGCGTAACAGGGCGACGACCTCGGCTACCTGCTGCTCCCTGCCCACGAACGGGGTCGGCTGGCGGGGGAGGTTGTTCGGTCTCGCGTCCAACGATGCAAGGGGCGCAAACGCGGCCGGCAAATCGGGGTGCAGCAGCTGATAGACGTGTTCCGCATCGAGCAGATCGCGGAGTCGATGCTCGCCCAAATCCCGCAGTGCGACCCGCTCCGGAAGCGCCCCGCGGGCAAGTTGCTGGACGGTCTGCGTCAAGAGAATCTGGCCGCCGTGACCGGTCGCCAACAGCCGCGAAAGCCGGTTGAGGGGAGGAGACAGGTAGTCGCCGCTCTCGTCCGGATCCGCCTCCCCGGCATGCACGGCCATGCGCACGCGGAGCGCGCCGATCTCACTCCAGTCCTCGGCAAACAGCGCCAGCTGGGCATCGACGGATGCGGCAATGGCGCCGGGCGCCGAGGGAAAGGCAGCCTGGACGGCATCCCCGATGGTCTTGAAGCGGATGCCCCCGTGCGCCTGGATAGCCGCATCGAGCAGCGCCAAATGGCGCGCGACGGCCGCGGCCATCGCCTGCCGGTCCCGCTCCCAGAGCGCGGTGCTCCCTTCGATGTCCGTGAAGAGGAAGGCGACGGTGCCGGACGGAAGATCGGGCACGTCCCTCCTCCTCGATGCGTTCTCGGATGGCTCGGGTGGGATTGTCGCACGACGAGGCGCGGCTGATTCCCCACATGGTCGCCTGGACCCCAGAGCCGGCTACGTCAGCCTATTTCTGGCGATGCCTGGGACAACGGAGGGCTCGATCGCCCCAGGCGTGCTCGTTGCCCACGAGTATCCTCAGGGCGACGTTGCCCGCCCCTGCTTCGTTGTGCAGGAGAAGCCTCCAGGGTTCATTGAGTCGATTATACATAACCTCCTGACTTGGTGAACCCGCTTCAGATGGCCATTCGGCGCTTGACCAAGTCATCCCTGGCTGGTATGCCGTGCGTCGTGATCCGGCTATCCCTGGCTCGTGGATGGCGCGGGACCGCCGCCAGAACGGGAGACCGAAATGCAGATCGAGCCGGATGCCCAGACCGCGTTGCGCGAACGCAGCCGCGCCGTCTGGGACGCCGAGGCCGTTCGGGACGACCTGCGCGCCTACGTCGTGGAGCACCTGGGCGATGCCACCGCCGTGCTCGTGGTGGACGAGACGGGATTCCTCAAGAAGGGCGTCAAGTCGGTCGGGGTGCAGCGCCAGTACTCGGGCACCGCGGGGCGGATCGAGAATTGTCAGATCGGGGTCTTCCTGGCCTATGCCAGCCCGCGGGGCCGGGCCTTCCTGGATCGGGCGCTCTACCTGCCGCAGACCTGGGCGGCAAATGACGCACGGCGGGCGGAGGCGGGGGTGCCGGCCAACGTCGTCTTCCGCACCAAGCCAGAGCTGGCCCAAGCGATGCTGGCCCAAGCGCTGACCGCTGACATGCCGTTCGCCTGGGTGACGGGGGATGAAGTCTACGGCGGCGACCGGCGGCTGCGGCTCTGGCTGGAGGAACAGCACCTGGCGCACCTGCTGGCCGTCAAGGCGACCGAGCCGCTCTGGGCCAGCACGGAGCGCGGCCCCGCCCAGGTGGCCGCCGCCGACCTCGTCGCCGGGCTGCCCGCGGCCGCCTGGGTCACGCTCAGCGCGGGCGACGGGGCCAAGGGGCCGCGCGTCTACGACTGGGCGTGGGCGCCCATCCGCCCGCTGCGCGAACCGGGGCAGGGGTACTGGCTGCTGGCCCGCCGCTCCCTGAGCGACGCCACCGAGCTGGCGTACTACGTCGGCTATGGTCCGGAGGAGACCCCCCTGACCGAATTGGTGCGGGTGGCCGGCACGCGCTGGGCGATCGAAACCTGCTTCGAGGAGGCGAAAGGCGAGGTGGGGCTGGACGAGTCCGAGGTGCGCCGCTGGGATGGCTGGCACCGGCACGTCACCCTCTGTCTGCTGGCCCACGCGGTGCTGGCGGTGACGCGGGCCGCGGCGGTCAAAAAGGGGGCAGCGACGATCCGCTGACGGCGACGGTGCTGCCGCTGACCGTGCCGGAGGTGCGGCGTCTGCTGCGGCTCGCGCTCCACGCGCGCGACGACGCCGAGCGCGGCTTCCATCTGGCGTGGTCCCAGTGGCGGCGACGACACCAAGCGGGAGCGCGGCGCACCCACTATCGCCGGCGCTTGGGCGACCGGGCCGCGCGATCGCCACCCAACTCAACAAGATAACCTCGACTGTAGTATTAGACCACCTATCAAAACCGGTCATGGGAGGGCATTGAAACAGATGAGGGCGCAGCCGAGGGTGAGGAAGGCGGCGTGAATATCGGCGCGGCGCTCGTAGCGGACCGTGAGGCGGCGATAGCGGGCCAGCCAGGAGAGCGTGCGCTCCACGACCCAGCGATGCCGGCCCAAGCGCTGGCTGGCGTCGATCCCCTTGCGCGCGATGCGGACCCGGATGTGGCGTTTGGACAAGGCCCGGCGGCAGCGGGGAATGTCGTAGGCTTTGTCCGCGTGGCCCTTGTCCGGCCGCTGGCGCCGGTGCCCGTTGGGCTGCTTGATCGGCGGGACCGCGTCGAGCAATTCCTCGAAGACGATCGCGTCGTGGCGGGTGGCCCCGCTCAGGAGGCTGGCGAGCGGGATGCCGGCGCGGTCGCCCACAACGTGGCGCTTCGTGCCCGGTTTGCCCCGGTTCGTCGGGTTGGGGCCGACGCATTCGCCCCCCCTTTGGCCGGGATGCTGGCCGAGTCGAGCGACGCGCGGCTCCAGTCGATCCGGCCGGCTTCGCCGAGGCGGTCCAGCAACGCGCGGTGCAAGGCGTCCCACACGCCGGCTTGCTGCCAGTCGCGCAGTCGGCGCCAGCACGTCACCCCCGAGCCGCACCCCATCTCCTGGGGCAGCATCTCCCACTGGATGCCGGTTTTCAGGACGAAAATGATCCCGGTCAAGCAGGCGCGATCCGGCACGCGCGGTCGGCCGCCCTTGGGCTTGGGCGGCTCGGGCGGTAGCAGCGGGGCGACGATTGCCCAAAGCTCGTCGCTGACAAGGGGTTTGGCCATGTCCCAAGTCTGCCACGTCACACCCGGTTTTGATAGGCGCTCTTAGAGCCGAAACACAGCGCTCGCCATCGCGCAACCCGGCGAGAACAGCCAGGCGGGAGAGATCGGCAAAACCCCGGAATAGCTTGGCCATGAGGTCGAGCGTGGCATTGTGATCGGTCTGTGGGGGCAATAAGGCGATCATGTGTACATCACATCACTACGTGGCCATACGTCAGTGTCAGCGCCGTAACGTCTCAGAGAGAGTGTGGAAAGGGGGTAGACTGGGCAAGATGGCGCCACGAGGGCCGTTTTCGCTGGAGACCGCCATGGCCCGCCCCGCCAATCCCACCGACCTGACCGACGCCGAGGGGGCCAAGGCGCTGCTGGCCGGGCTGGCCCAGGTCTTCGTGCGGATAGCGCTCGTGTGGGTCGACGGCGGCGACAGGCGCC
>CALMZR010000344.1 GCA_937870845.1 uncultured Chloroflexota bacterium | reverse complement strand
TACGCCTGGGGCGAGATGACCCCGGAGCAGCTCCGCGAGGCGTTCGAGCGCGCTTCCGGCCAGGATCTCTCCGCCCTCTGGAGCCACTGGTTCGACGAGGCGGCGATGACGCGGGAGGAGATCGAGGCGATCGCCGGGGCGGCGTTCGGGCCGTGAGCCGAGGGTGATGGTAATGCCGTTGATCCGCTCCACGCATCAGCCAGCACGCGCCGGCTAGCGGCCACGTGGCCCGGGACGCGAAGATGACCGGCCATCGGCTCCCCGATGCCATCGATACCATCCCCAAGGCGCTCGCCTTCTGGGCAGAGTTCACTCCGGACGCGCCGGCGCTCATCACCCCCGGCCGGCCGGCCATCACCTACGGCGTCCTTCATCACCGCGCGAACGCCCTGGCCGACTCGCTCCGACAATGCGGCATCGGGCAGGCCGACCGCGTGGTGCTGCTCATGCCGGAAGGGGTCGAGCTGGCCGTTGCGCTGCTGGGCACGATGTCGGCGGCCATCGCCGTCCCGGTCAACGCGGCGCTGCGCGAGGCCGAGCTCGACATCGTCCTCGACGGACTGGGCGCGGCAGCGACGTTGGTGAGCGCGCCGCCGCCTATGGCGATTCGGCGGCGCCTGGCGCGCCATGGGGTTTCGGTCCACGAGGTTCAGAGCGACGATGGCCGGGAAGCGGCGAACGCGGCCCCGGCAGGGCAGTTGCGATGCGTCCCCCGGCCCGGGGACATCGCCCTGGCCGAGATCACCTCCGGCACAACCGGCAGGCCGAAGCGAGTGCCTCACACGCACGCCGCGCTGATGGCTGATGGCCGCGGGCGGCGGGATCTGTTCGGGTTGACCAGTCAGGATCGCGCCCTGGCCGTCGCCCCGCTGACGCTGTCGCTGGGCGTGTGCGCGCTCATCCACACCCTCGCCGCGGGCGGCGCCATGATCTTCCCGCCCGCTCCGGACGCGCCGGCGTTGTGGGGCGCCTTGATCGAGGAGCGGGCGACCTGGATGTTTCCCTCGGCCGGATTGGTCGAGGTGCTGATCCGCTTTCTGCGAGATCGGCCGGCGTTGCCGCCGCCGCCGGCGCTGCGTCTGGTGCGGGTCACGGCGGCCCCGATCTCCGACGAGACGTGCGACGCGCTGAGCGTGCGCCTGGGGGCGCCGGTGCTGAACAGCTACAGCGCCACCGAGACGGGGCTGATCGCCACCGCGCTGCCGCCGCCCCACGAGCACCGGCGGGGATCCGTGGGGCGGCCGATCCGGCAGATCAGGGTGGTGGCCGCGGACGGGGAAGACGCCGCGCTCGGCGTCTCCGGGGACATCTGGGTGCAGACGGCGGGGTACTTCGCCGGATACCTCGACGGCGCGACGACGGGTGCGGCAGGCTTGCCCACGGATGGCTGGTATCGCACCGGCGACATCGGCTTTCTGGACGAAGACCGCTTCCTCTTCCTGACGGGGCGCCTCACCGAGCTGATCAATCGCGGGGGAGAGAAGATCGCCCCCGCCGAGGTCGACGCGGTGCTGGGCGCGCACCCAGCGGTACGGGAAGCCGCCGCCTTCTCCATCCCGGACGCGCGGTGGGGCGAAGACGTCGCGGCGGCGGTGGTGCTGGAGGAGGGCCAGCGCCTGAGCGCGTGGGAGCTGCGCGCCTGGGCGCTGCAGCGCCTCAGCCCGCACAAGGCGCCGCGCCGCATCTGGTTCGTGTCGGAGCTGCCGCGCACGGTGCTGGGCAAGGTGCGGCGGAGCGAGCTGCGCCGGCTCTGGCTCGAGCAGCACGCGCCCGACAGCGGATGGCGCTAACGCGGCGAGCCAACGCTGAGTCATCTTGAGTGGTCATGCCCAAGTGAGGCGTCGCCACGGCACGATGGACGCTCCCACTTGCGTTCGCGCCAAGCAGAAGAGCGCTCATCCTGGCCGCCCGCCATCGACACGATTGGTGGACTCGATTCGACGCTGGGCTTGACAGCGCCTGACAGTCAACGCTACGGTGTCGGTATATCCGAGTGAAATCGTCGGATATAGAGCGCGGCTTGGCCTCCGTCGGTCCAACGGACGGTTCCCGCGCCTGACCAGGAGGTTTGCTCGTGACGTCCGCCGTTCCCGCGGTTTCGGCCAGTCAGCTCGATCTGGCATACGGGCCGACGCGCGTCGCCGAGGGGCTCGACATTGCCCTGGAGCGCGGGCGGATCACCGCCATCGTGGGGCCGAACGGGTGCGGCAAGAGCACCATCCTGCGCGGCCTGGCGCGGCTGCTGCGGCCGGCCGGCGGCGTCATCTACCTGCACGGCGAGCAGATCCAGCGCCTGCCGGCCAAGACGTTGGCGCGCCAGCTCGCGGCGCTGCCGCAGGCGCCGGAGATTCCGGCCGGCGTCACCGTCTGGGAGCTCGTCGGGTACGGTCGGTTTCCGCACCAGGGGTTGCTGCGCGCCCGGTCGCGGGCCGACATCGACGCCATGGAGTGGGCGATTGACGTGACCGGTCTGGAGCCGCTGCGCGACCGCGCGGTGGACACCCTCTCCGGCGGGGAGCGGCAGCGGGCCTGGATCGCCATGGCCCTGGCGCAGCAGACGCAAGTCCTGCTGCTCGACGAGCCGACGACCTTCCTCGACATCCACTTCCAGATCGACATCCTCTCCCTGGTGCGGCGGCTCAATCGCGAGCATGGCATCACCGTCGGCTGGGTGCTGCACGATCTCAACCAGGCCGCCGCCTACAGCGACCACATGATCATGCTGCGCGACGGCGCGGTGGCGATCGAGGGATCGCCGCGCGCGGTGATGACCCCGGCGGCGATCAAGCGCGTCTTCGGCATCGACTGCTGCGTCATCAATCACCCGCTGGGCGAGGTTCCGATGTGCCTGCCCAACGGTCTGTGCCCGTTCGCGGGCGATCCCCAATCCGCTTTCTCGCGGTCGTTGGCGGCGAAGACGGATCGGGCAACGGAGGAGCTGGCCCACGCGACGTAACACGTCGTGGCCGTTCACGGTCTTCAGCAAGCGAAGAGAAGCAGGAAAGGAGCGAAGACGCGATGTCTGTCGTTGCGCGTGATTGCCGTGCGCCCGAAACCCGGAGGCTGGCCGTATCGCGCCGGGCGCTGGTCCTGGCCGGGGGGGCCGTTCTCGGGGCGCGGGCGTTGCCGTTTGCGGCCAAGGCGCAGGAGGCGACCCCGGCGGGCGGGGAGACCCGCGTCATCCCGACCACGATGGGCGACGTGGAGATTGTCGGAACGCCGGAGCGCGTGGTCGCCCTCGAGTGGAATCTGGTCGAGTACCTGCTGGCGCTTGGGGTGCAGCCAGCGGCGATCGCCGACGTCGAGGGGTACGAGACCTGGGTGACGACGCCGGTCGAGCTGGGACCGGACGTGGCCGATGTCGGCTTGCGCTGGGAGCCGAGCCTGGAGTCGATCGCCGCCGCCGAGCCGGACCTGATCCTGGGCACGACGGACCGCGACGAGGCGATCTACGGCCAGCTCGGCGCCATCGCCCCGACCCTCCTGCTGCCACCCTATCCGACCGAGGAGGGCGAGGACCCGATCGCCGACATCAACGAGACGATCTCCACCATCGCCGAGGCGCTGAACCGGCAGGCGGAGGCCGAGGCGGTCATTGCGCGGATGGAGCAGGCCATCGCCGACGGCGCGGCGGCGATCGAAGCCGCCGGGAGGGCCGGGGAGCCGTTCATCCTCACCCAGGCCTTCACCGACGAGAACGTGCCGACGCTACGCCTCTTCACCAACCAGTCGCTCTTCGGCCATGTGGTGAGCCAACTCGGGTTGGAGAACGCCTGGGCGGGCGAGCCGGACCCGTGGGGCTTCAACACCGTCACCGTCGAGGCGCTGGTGAGCGCCCCGGCGGAGACCAACTTCTTCTACGTGGTGCAGGGCGACGACGACATCTTCGCCAACCAGCTCCAGGACGACCCGATCTGGAGCAGCCTCCCCTTCGTGCAGGCGGGCCGTCTCTACCCGCTCGGGGGTGACACCTGGACCTTCGGCGGGCAGCTCTCCGTGGAGCGGCTGGTGGACAAGGTGGTCGAGCGCCTGGCCCCGGAGGCATAGGGGGTAACGGCGCGGCCACCTCTTGAGGACGAATTCGTGCAAGCCGTCTCCACGTCCCTCCCCGAAGACATGTCGCCCCGGCTCAGTTGGGCCCGGGAGCTAAGCCGGACGGCGGTCATCGCCATCGCCGGGCTGGCGCTGCTGCTCGTGCTGATGGTGGTCCACGTGCAGCAGGGGGCGGCCGATCTCGATGCGGCGACCATCGCCTCCGCGATCGTGGCCCCAGACGGCAGCCCGCGGCACGCGGTGGTGCGGCATGCGCGGCTGCCGCGCGCAGCGGCGGGGGTCGTGGCGGGGGCGGCGCTGGGGATCGCCGGGGTGTTGTTGCAGGCGGCGACGCGCAACCCGCTGGCCGACGCCAGCACGGTCGGGGTCAACGCTGGGGCGTACCTGGCGGTAGTGGCGGCGACGATCTACGCCCCGGCCCTCACCGGGCGGTCGTCGCCGTTGGTCGCTTTCGCGGGCGGGTTGCTGGCGGCCGGCGTCGTCTATCTGCTCGGCAGCGGCTCCGACGCGGCCCCGACGCGGTTGGCCCTGGCCGGGATGGCGACGACGATCGCCCTCGGCTCGGTGACGACGACGCTGATCCTTTTTCACGAGTACACCGTCAGCGGGCTCTTTTTCTGGGGCGCGGGGTCGCTCATTCAGCGCAACTGGGACGCGGTGGCGGATACCTGGTTCTGGGTCGCCCTGCTGGGGCTGGCCGCCGCCACGGTGCAGGCGCGGGGGCTTGACGTGCTGGGCCTGGGCGACGATGCCGCCGCCTCGCTGGGGCAGAACGTGCCGCGGGCGCGGCTGCTGGCCACGCTGGCCGGGGTGCTGCTGGCGGCGTTCGCCATCGTCGTCGCCGGGGCGATCGCCTTCGTCGGGCTGGTGGCGCCGCACCTCGTGCGGCTGGCGGGGGTGCGCGGGCACGCGCGGCTGATCCCGCTGGCGGCGCTGTGGGGCGCGGTGATCCTGGTCGCCGCCGACGTCGCGGGGCGGCTGGTTGCGGGACCGATGAGTGAGCTGCCGGCCGGAGTCTTCACGGCGGCGGTGGGCGCGCCCTTCCTCATCTGGCTGGCGAGGCGGGTAGGCCAGGGCGGTGGCCGCGCCACGACGCCGGCCCCGATGCGGTCCGCGGCCGCCGTGCGCCCGGCGTTGCTCTGGGCCGCGTCGATCCTGGCGCTGCTGACCGCCCTCGTCGCCGGGTTGGCGTTCGGCGATCAGGTGCGGGGGTTGCCGGAGCTGTATGCCGCGCTGACCGGGGCATCCGACGCGATGGCGCGCGATTTTGTGCTGAACCTACGCCTGCCGCGGCTGCTGACGGCCGCGCTCGTCGGGGCGGCGCTGGCGGTGAGCGGGCTGATCCTGCAAGGGGTGGTGCGCAATCCGCTGGCCGCGCCCGATCTGGTCGGCGTCGTGCCGGGGGCCGGGGTCGGCGCCGTGGCGCTGCTGATCGCCATCCCGAACGCGCCGGTGGAACTGCTGCCGGTCGCGGCGTTCGTGGGCGGGGTGATCGCCTTCGCGCTGGTCTACGCCGTCTCCTGGAGGGGTGGCGTGGCGCCGACGCGGCTGGCGCTGGTGGGGGTCGGCGTCTCCGCCGCGGCGGCCTCGCTGACGACGATGATGGTCGTGCAGGCCGAACTGTCGATGACGGTGGCGCTGGCCTGGCTCTCCGGCATCACCTACGCCAAGGAGTGGGGCGACCTCTTCCGGCTGCTGCCCTGGGTCGTCGTCCTCCTGCCGCTAGCGTGGCTGCTGGCGCGGTGGCTGGACGTGATGGCGCTGGGGGAGGATCTGCCCCGAGCGTTGGGCGTGCCCTTGGAGCGGGCGCGGCTGGCGTTGCTCGGGGTCGCCGTTGGGTTGGCCGCGGTGGCGGTGGCGACGGTGGGGGCGCTCGGGTTCGTGGGGCTGATCGCGCCGCACGCGGCGCGGCTGCTGCTGCCGGGGCGCCACCGGCTGCTGCTGCCGTACACCGCCTTGCTGGGGGCCATCCTGGTGGTGGCGGCGGACACGGTCGGGCGCTCCGTCGCCCCGCCGAGCGAGATCCCCTCCGGATTGATCACCGCCATGATCGGCGCGCCCTACTTCCTCTGGCTGCTGGCACGCACGCGGAGCGCGCGGTGAACGCCGGGACGATGGCGGCCGCGGAGACCCGGCGGCGGGCTGTCTCGCTCTGCTCGCTCGTCTCGGCGGCGAGCGGGGAGGACCCGCTCGGCTCGGCCTGGGCCACGCCGCGCTACCTGCTGGTGGAGCTGGCGCTCCCCTGGGGGTACGACCTGCTGGCGGGTCAGCACATGCCCGCCGGTCTGCGTGAGTTTGTCGAAGAGCTGTACGAGCAAGGAAGAGATTGGGGACTCATCGGCATGGCCCCGGACGAGGCGTACTCCGTGCCGGGGATGGCGCGGGTCATCGACCTCGCGTTGCCGGAGCCGCCGTTTCGGGCGTACGCGCGGCGAGAGTATCTGATACCACCCGACGGCCTCGTCGCGGCGCTGCGGACCATGGCCGACGATCCCGGTTCGGTCCTGCTCGACGCGTACCGGCAGGCGCCATCGGCCGCCCGCGATCTGCTGGTCTGCACGCATGGCGCCGTCGACGCGTGCTGCGCCAAGTTCGGCTACCCGGTCTACCGCCGCCTGCGCCAGATCGCGGCCGAGTCCGATGCGGATGTCCGGGTGTGGCGCTGCACCCACTTCGGCGGGCACCGCTTCGCGGCGACGCTGCTCGACATGCCGGAGGGGCGCTACTGGGGCCGGCTGGAGGCGCGGCATCTCGCTCATCTGGTTCGGCGCGATGTCCCGACCGCCGAGCTGCGCGGGTGCTATCGCGGCTGGGCGGCCCTGCCTCACCCCTTGCAGCAGATCGCCGAGGGGGAGGCGTTCGTGCGCGGCGGTTGGGCCTGGACCGAATGCGCTGTTACGCCCAGCCCGCCTCCGCCCGAAGAAGCGACGAGCGCGGAGGTCACCTTCTCGTACAACCACGAGGCGAGCGGGGAGCGGGGCGAGATGGTGGTCGAGGTCGTCCGGGACGGCAGCGTGATGACGCAGATGGAGTCGACCGCCCCCGAGATCGTAGAAGCTCCACGGTACCGATCCGTCGTGCGCCGGGTGACGCCGGAAGGCGGGTTGCTGGCGGGCGAGCGTTCCTGAGCTTTCCGGTGGAGAGGTCGGCACGCGTTGTGCGGCAGGGCGGTGGAGCGAAGGAGCGAGCGCGATGAACCGAACGCCTGCGTTGACCCGACGTTCGATGCTGCGCGCCGCCGGCGCCGCAGTCGGCGCGGCGGCCATCCCAGCGGTCGGGTTGGCTCAGGACGCCACGCCGCAGGCGACGCCCGTGCCCACCGCCCGCGTGCCGCTATGGGAACCGGCATGGGCGAACGGCATCGTCTACGGGACGTCGGCGACGACCTGGCAGCTCGACGACGCCGAGTACGCCGCCCTCGTCGCCCACGAGGCGGCCATCCTCTTCACCGAGGACGACCTGCTCTGGTGGCGGCTGAAGCCGGCGCCGGACGCCCCGCTCGACTTCCAGCACGCCGACCGCTTTTTCGACTTCGCCGAGGCGAACGGGCAGCTCGTGCTCGGCGCCCACCTCGTCTGGGACGAGGGATTCGGCGAAGGCTGGACCGAGGACGATATCTGGGGCCTGGAGGAGGACGCGGCGCGGAGCCTGCTGTTCGGCACAGTCGAGGAGGTTGTCTCGCGCTACCGGGATCGCGCGGCGGGCTGGATCGTGGTCAACGAGGTCATCGACGCCCACGAGGCGGACGGTCTGCGCCGGGACTACCCCTGGTACGAGACGATCGGCCCGGACTTCATCGCCGAGTCGTTCCGCATCGCCCACGAGGCCGATCCCGAAGCCACCCTGGTCCTCAACGAGTTCGGCTTCGAGACCGACTCCGAGTGGGACGCCGCCGCCGACCGGCGGGCCAACGCGCTGCTGGTGCTCGACATGCTGCTGGAGGCGGGCGCCCCGGTCGACGCCTTCGGGGTGCAGGCGCACCTGTCGGCGGCCGACTTCGCCGCGAACTTCGACGCGGAGGGCTACGCGCAGTTCCTGGCCGACCTCGCCGAGCGCGGCATGCGCATCATCATCTCCGAGCTCGACGTGCTCGACGACGACCTGCCCGCCGACGCCGCCGAGCGCGACGCCGCCATCGCCGACGCCACGCGGCTCTACCTCGACACGGCGCTGGCCGAGCCGGCCGTCGCCTCCGTCATCACCTTCGGCCTCTCCGACCGCTACACCTGGCTGCAGGAGGACTACCCGCGCGAGGACGGCGAGGCGCGCCGCCCCCTCCCCTTCGACGACGCCCT
>CALMZR010000343.1 GCA_937870845.1 uncultured Chloroflexota bacterium | reverse complement strand
CTTGAACGCTTTGCGCCCCTGTCACGCACGTCGCAGCCCCGATTCTCGGTCTTCGCAGCGCTGTCAACAAAGTACCGTTAGACCGCCGTCGCCGCAAGCAATCGCTCACGGAGTGAATCGGTCGCCGGGGGTCCGTCCCCCGGCGATCCTCAGCGAGGTGGAGTCCCATGCAAGTCTTCGGTGATCTGGAGCGCCTGTTCGCCACGCTCTATCCGTACCGCTGGCCGATCGGCCTGGCAGTGCTGGCCGGGGCGGCCATCCTGGTCACGATCGCCCGCCAGCGCGGCTGGTTCGTCCCCATCCGCCGCCACCCGCGCCTGGCGACGGGGGCGCTCCTCGTCGCCCTCGCCGTGCTGCTGCCGATCGGCTACGTCCTCGTTTCGCCCCTCAGGACGCGGGTCGAATTGATTGAAGCGAGCCCGCTGGAATCGTCGGCCCTCGCCGGGGCGTCGGTCGTCGCGGCAGGCCAGTTCGCCGGCGCCGACGAGTTCCATTTCGGAGAAGGCCTGGTCTCGGTCGTCGAGACGGCTCCGCAGCAGTTCACCCTCCGCTTCGAGGAGTTCTCGGTCCTCAACGGCCCGGATCTGTACGTCTATCTCTCGCCCAGCGCCGACGGCTACGCCGAGGGCGGCGTCGAGCTCGGCGTGCTGAAGGCGACCGACGGCTCGTTCAACTACGACGTGCCGGCCGGCGTCGACCCGCGCGACTACGGCAGCGTCGTCATCTGGTGCAAGGCGTTCGCCGTGCTGTTTGCGACGGCGCCGCTGGCGTGACGGGCGATGAGTTGCTGGCCATTGGCTGTTGGCCGAAGGTGAATGGGGCAACTACTGCGCCCTTCGGCCTCGCAGACGTGCCGACGTATGGCCAGCAGCCAGGGGCCAGTAGCCAGCCGCCCCGTCACGCCGTCCGCTTCCAGTCGCGGAAGGCCGCCAGGAGCTGGTCGCGGGCGGCGGGCGCGAGGTCGCGTTCGGACAAGCGGCCGACAGCGCCAATGGTCAGCCGCATCTCTTCGATGTAGACGATGCAGGGGTCGCAATAATCCAGGTGCGCCTCGAAGCGCGCCTGGTCGGCGGGCGACAGGGCGCCCTCGAGGTAGTCGGTGACCAGCTCGACGAACTCCTGGCAATTCATGACGTCCGTGTCGCCCATGGCCCCGATCCTCAGTCCCCGTTCCCCGTTCCCCGTTCCCCGTTCCTCAACCGTCCGCGAGGACGGCGCGCTGTTCGACGTACGGCTCGATCGCCTGGCGCACGCGCGAGCGGGCCCGGTGCAAGAGCACCCGTTGATGAGTCGCGGTGAGGCCGAGGGCATTACAGACATCGGCCGCCTCCCACCCCTCCACGTCGCGCAGGCGGATGACGGCCTGCTGGTTCGGCGGCAGGGCGGCGATAGCGGCGTCGATGACCGCTTGCGCCTCCGCCGAGAGGAGCGCCCGCTCCGGGTTCTCGACCAGATCGCGCGGCGGGCTGGCCCAGTAGCCGGCCCACTCCTCGCCGGGCGGGATGAAGCGGTCGGGATCGACCGCCGGTTCGGCGTCGCCGTCGGCGGGCCGGCTCAGCGCGGCAAACGGCACGATCCGACGCTCCCGCTCGCCGCGGCGCTTGGCCTGGTTGGTGAGGATACTGAAAAGCCAGGTGCGAAAGGAGGACCGCTCCTCGAAGCGGTCGAGCCCCTTGAGCACCCCGATCCAGGTCTCCTGGGCGACCTCCTCGGCGGTCTCGTAGTCACGCACGAAGAGGGTGGCGATGCGGACCAGCGAGGGGTGGTAGCGGTCGATCAGGCTGGCGAAGGCCGCCTCGTCCCCCCGCCGCACCGCGAGCAGCAGCATCCGGTCGTTCGGTTCGGCCGGCGCGGTCGCCGTCATCCGCGATCACCTCGCTCTCGCATGGCGCCACCATACCCGAACGGGCCGGGCGGCGGAATAGCCGCGGCGACAGCGAACGCCGCCGTGTAACGCTTTGCCAGTCCCATGGGACGCAACGGTCAGGCAACCATTGGGGGCCGGGCACGGCCCCGCCCAGGTCTGGTCGGATTCCGTACAACCGGGAGAGAACGCATGATGCCACGCCTCGTCGCCGCTGCCGCCGCGATCGTCCTCCAGTCGCTGTTCGGAACGTTGCTGATGCCCGGCCATGCCACGCCCGGCGCCGCCGCGCAATCCGCGGCGCCCGCCTGGACGGCGCTCGATGCCGTCGGGCCCGCCGCCCGCTGGGACCACACCCTCGCCGCCGACCCTGAGAGCGGAGCGCTCATCCTCTTCGGCGGCCGCGACGGGGCGGGGGAGGCGTTCGGGGACACCTGGCGCTACGCGGCCGCAGACGGGAGCTGGACGCCGGTCGAGGGCCCGGCGCCGGCGCCCCGCTTCGGGCAGGCGGTCGCCGTCGATGCCGCCAACCGCGCCGTCTACCTCTTCGGCGGGCAGGCCGGCCCCGACTTCTTCAACGACGCGTGGCGCTTCGACCTCGACGAGCTCACCTGGTCGGAGATCCCGACCGGCGACGTGCGGCCGTCCCCTCGCTACGGCACGTCCGCCGTGCTCGACAACGATGGCAACGTCCTCGTCTCGCACGGGTTCACCTTCGAGGGCCGCTTCGACGACACCTGGTCGCTCGACCCGGCCACCGGCGTCTGGACCGACGTCTCGCCGCCTGCCGAAACCCGGCCCCTGAAGCGCTGCCTGCACGAGGCGGTCTGGGACGCCGGGGCGGATCGGATGCTCCTCTACGGCGGATGCTCGTCCGGGTTCGGCCCCTGCCCGCAGGGCGACCTTTGGGCCTTCGACCCGGCAGCACAGACCTGGACGGAACTCACGCCAGCCGCCGGCCCCGCCGCCCGCTCCAACCCGGCATTGATCCAGGATGAGACCTCGGCCCGTACCTGGTTGATAGACGGGTTGACCGAGGGCGGCTACACCGCCGATCTCTGGATGCTCGATCTCGCTGCCGGGGGCGCGGCGCCAGGCTGGGTGGAGGTGAGCCCGGTTGACGTCGCCCCGGCGCCTCGCGCCAGCCACGACGCGGCGCTCCTCGACGGCGACGTCTACCTCTTCGGCGGCTTCGGCCCCGAGGGCGCACTGGCCGACTTCTGGCGGCTCGAGAGCGCGGAAGGAGCCTAGCCTTGACCGACACGACCGCAAACACCGCCGGAGACCGCGCCGTGGCGATCCCCCGCTGGGGCGCCGCGACTCGGGACCAGGACAAGGCCGACGCCCTGCCGGCGGTGCGCTGGCTCGCCATCGCCGCCACCGGGCTCCTCTCGGGCATCGTCGCCGCGCTGCTGATGGTCCTGCTCATGGCCGCGGCGCGCACCTGGCTCGGCATCTCGCCACCGCCGGAGGCACTGCCCGACCGCTTCGCGCCCACCATCCCCATCCCGACTTTCTTTTCCCTCTTCGAGCGCTTCGGCGGCTACAACGGGCTGAAGCGCTTCGGCATCACCTCCGGGCTGGCCGGGCTCTTCGCCGTCGGGGCCATCGTCGGGATCACGTATGCCCTGATCGTGGAGAGCCGGCGTTCGCGCGGCGCTGGCTCCTGGCGCAACGGGTTCAGCCGGCTCGGGGTCGGCTTCGTCACGGTCGCCGCGCTGGCGCTGTGGGTCGCCTCGGCGATCGTGCTCTGGCCGGTGCTGGACGCCAACTACCGGGGATTGCCGCCCGGCTCGGCGCGGGTGGCCAGCGTGCTCGGCCTGCTCGTGCAGTACGCTGCGTACGGCGCGGCGCTCGTGCTCCTCTACCGCTGGCTGGCCCCGCACCCGGATCTGGTGATGCGCCCCGTGCCGGCCGGCGAGACGCTGGGGCGGCGAGCGGTGGTGGCCGGGGCCGCCGGCGTGGCCCTCGCCGCTGGCTCGGGCGCGCTCATTCGCGATCTCAACGCGCGGGCGACGTTCTCGTACGACGGCCTGGCCTACAGCGGCCCCGGCATCCAGCCGATCGCGCCCAACGACAAGTTCTACACCGTCACCAAGAACGTGGTCGACCCGAACGTCGATGCCGGCCTCTGGCGGCTGGAGATCGGCGGCCTGGTCGAGGAGCCCCGCTCCTACTCCTTCGAGGACTTGATGAACCTGGGCGGCGTCGAGCAGGAATCGACGTTGATGTGCATCAGCAACCGCATCGGCGCCGGCCTGTTCAGCAACGCCGTCTGGCAGGGCATCCCCCTGCGCGATCTGCTGGAGGCCTCCCGCCCGCTGCCCGGCGCGGTGGAGGTGCTGCTCAACGGGGCCGACGCCTACACCGACACGTTCGCCTTCGAGAAGGCGATGAACCCGACGACGCTCGTCGCCTTCGCCATGAACGGCGAGCCGCTGCCGCTGCGCCACGGCTACCCCGCCCGCGTGGTCGTGCCGGGCTTGTACGGCGAGAAGAACGTCAAGTGGGTGACGCGCATCGAGGTGGTCGACCACGACGCCAAGGGGTTCTACGAGCAGCAGGGCTGGGGGCCGAACTTCGTCATCCCCACCCGCTCCGACATCTTCGCCCCGCGCTGGGTGCGCCGCCGCGGCGACAACTTCGTCGAGCCGTTCGCGGCCGGCCAGATGGCGACGATCCGCGGCCGCGCCTTCGCCGGCGACCGCGGCATCGGGCGCGTCGAGTTCAGCCCCGACGACGGCGAGACCTGGCGCGACGTGCGCATCGACTACCCCGGCACGAACCTCACCTGGACCTTCTGGAGCGCCGACTGGCTGCCGGAGGAGCCGGGCGAGTACACCCTCGTCTCCCGCGCGGTCGACGGCGCCGGCGACCCGCAACCGAGCGAATCCCGCGGCATCGTGCCCCAGGGCGCGACGGGGTACCATCGGGTGGTGGCAACGGTTGTTTAGGGTGTCAGGGTGACGGGGTGACGGGGTGTCAGGATGAACGACAGCGACGGTCCCTGTCACCCTGACACCCAAACACCCCGTCACCCCCGTACCGCGCTCGTCACCGGCGGGGCCGGGCTGATCGGCTCCCATATCGTCGATCGGGCGCTGGCCGCCGGCTGGGACGTGCGCATCCTCGACAATCTGCAGCGGCAGACGCACCGGGATGGGAAACCGCCGTGGGTTTCGCGCGAGGCGGAGTTCGTCCGGGGCGACGTCCGCAACCGGAAGGTGTGGGAGCGGGCGCTGGAGGGGATCGACGTCGTCTTCCACCAAGCGGCGTACGGCGGGTACATGCCGGAGATCGCCAAGTTCATCGACAGCAACGGCGTCGGCACGGCGCTGATGCTGGAGACGATCCGCGACCGCGAGCTCCCGGTGCGCAAGGTGGTGGTCGCTTCCTCGCAGGCGGTCTACAACGAGGGCGCCTACCGCTGCCCGGACGACGGCCATTTCTATGGAAGAACCCGCCCTATCGCCCAACTGGAGCGCGGCGACTTCGCCATGCACTGCCCGACCTGCGGCGCCGCCTCCGCCCCGGCCCCGACCGACGAGGAGGCGCCGACCGGCGGCGAGAACGTCTACGCCATCTCGAAGATGGTCCAGGAGCGGCTGGCCGTGAGCTGGGGCCGCGCCACCGGCATCCCGGTCGTCGCGCTGCGCTATTCCTGCACCTACGGGCCGCGGCAATCGTTGTTCAACCCCTACACCGGCGTCATCGCCATCTTCTGCACCCGCCTCGCCAACGATTTGCCGCCTGTCGTCTACGAGGACGGGCGGCAATCGCGCGACCTGATCTACGTCGAGGACGTGGCGCGAGCCAACCTGCTGGTCGCCAACGACCCGCGCGCCGACGGGCAGATTTTCAACGTCGGCACGGGCGAGGCGGCGGGCATCGGCGACCTGGCGCGCCTGCTGGCCGCGAAGCTGGGCAAGCCGATCGAGCCGGAGATCCCGGGCGCGTTCCGCCCCGGCGAGATGCGGGCATTGATCAGCGACGCCTCGCGGATAGGGAAACTCGGCTTCGCGCCGCGGGTGGCGCTCGACGAGGGGATCGGCCGCTACCTCGATTGGGTGCGCGCCCAGGGGCCGATCGCGGAGTACTTCGGCCGCGCCGAGCGGATGCTGCGCCGGCGGCGCGTGGTCAAGCGAGCCAGGCAGTGAGCGACGACGATGTGCGGCCGACGGCGGCCGTCGTCATCCCGGCCCTGAACGAGGAGGCGACGATCGGCGAGCAGGTCGCCGAAGTGCTGGCCGTCGCCGCGCGGCCCGATCTGCCGGCGCGCATCGCGGAGGTCATCGTCGTCGACAACGGCAGCGAGGACCGCACCGCCTGGCGAGCCAGATCGGCCGGGGCGACGGTCGTCTCCGAGCCGCGGCGCGGCTACGGGCGGGCCTGCGCCGCGGGCGTCGAGGCGGCAGGGGACGTCGAACTGATCGTGCTCATGGACGGGGACCGCAGCGACCGCATCGACGAGCTGCCGCTGCTGCTGGCCCCGTTGCTGGCCGGGGAGGCCGATCTGGTGATCGGCTCGCGCGTGCTGGGGTCGTACGAGCCGGGGTCGCTGCTGCCGCAGCAGCGGTTCGGCAACTGGCTGGCGGCACGGCTCCTGCGATTGCTCTACGGCGTGCGCGTCACCGACGTCGGCCCCTTTCGAGTCATCCGGCGGCGCCAACTGGTGAGTCTCGGCATGCGGGAGACGACCTACGGCTGGTCGGTGGAGATGATCGCGCGCGCGGCGCGGCGCGGGCTCTGGGTGCGCGAGGTCCCGGTGAGCTACCGCAAGCGCGCCGGCGGCGATTCCAAGGTGAGCGGGAATCTGACCGCGTCGGTGCGTGCCGGAGGGCGGATTCTGGCCACGATCTTTCGCTGCTGGCGGGATGGGAAGCCCGACTTGTGAGCGCCCGGCTGGCCGTGTCATTCCGAGCGGAGCGAGGGCTCCCAAGAATCATCTCGTGGCTCCAGGGAACGTGCGTCGCATCACGCCGAGATTCCTCCTTCGTCGGAATGACACAGGCGGGCGGGGTGATGGCGCCGTGACCGCCGCTGAGAGTCAGTCGATTTCCCCTTCCCCCGTGCATCGGTCGGGAGCATCGGTCGCGCCATCGGCGCGGATCGTGCCCTGGGCGCGGGCGCATTGGGGCGTCATCGCCGTGTTCCTCGCCTTTGCCGCCGTCGCGGCGTTCGTCGTGCCGACGATGGCCCCGGTCGCGACCACCGACGATTGGGCCTACACGCGCTCGGCGCAGATTCTGCTGAAGGAAGGGCGGCTGACGGTCTTCCCAGTGGTGGCGGCGACGGCCGTGTTCCAGATCGTGTGGGGCGCCATTTTCGGACTGGTCTTCGAGCCGACGTTTGGTGTTTTTCGGCTGTCGACGGTGGTCATCACCGCGCTGGGGGCGGCGGCGCTGTTTGCGCTTTGCCGCGAGCTGGGCGTCTCGCGGGGGCGGGGCGCGCTGGGCGTGGCGACGCTGCTGTTCAACCCGCTGGTGTTCGTGCTGGCCTTCACGTTCATGACCGACAACCACTTCATGGCGCTGCTGGCGGTCGCGACGTGGATGTTTGCCAAGGCGATGCGTGACAGGCCGGTCGACGGCGCCGTGGCTGCAGATGAGGGATCGCCACGTTCCGAGCCACGGGCGATGCAGGCATGGGGCCTACAGCGAGCTGGGGACATCGACGGCCGGTGGATCGTGGCCGGGTCGGCCGTGGCGGGGCTGGCGTTTCTGGCCCGGCAGCAGGGGGCGTTGATCGTGCCGGCGGTCTTCGTCTTTCTGCTGGCCACGCGGCGGTTGCGGTTCGACCGGGCCAGCCTCGTGCTCCTGATTCAGCTTGGGGCACCCATGGCGGTGGCCGTCGGCGGCTACTTTCTGTGGCTGCGGTTCGGGAACGACGTGCCGCGGGTGCAGTCGCAGTTCCTGCGCGAGATCGTGGCGGACGGCTGGGGCGGGGCCTGGTGGCTGCTGCGGCGGCTGACGGTGGTCGAGCTGGTCTATCTCGGCTTCTTTACATTACCGCTGATGGCCGCCGCGGTCCCGTTCCTGAAGCGGCTGACGGAGGGGGTTCCGCGCCGGGGCTGGCTCCTCTTCGCCGCGTGGCAGGCGATCGTGCTGGTCGGTGTGACCGCGCTCTGGACGCGCGGCGCGTACATGCCCTACATCGCCCAGTTCTTCGGCAGCGGCGGATTGGGGCCGCCAGACGTGCTGGGATCGCGCCCGATCCTGCTGGGGCCGGACGTGCGGATCGGGCTGACCGTCGTCTGCGTGGGCGCCTCGCTGCTGCTGGGGCTGGCCGCGGCGCGGGGGATGGGCGCGCCGGCGTCGCCCGAGCGGTCGCGGGCCGGGATCGTGCTCGCGATCGGGCTGGGGCAAGTCGTCGGGGTGATGCCGCCGTCGTTCCACTACATCGGCTGGGCCTCGGGGTCGCTCGACCGCTACCTGCTGCCGCTCGTGCCGCTGGCGATCGCGCTGGCGCTGTGGGCGCTGCGCGACGT
>CALMZR010000342.1 GCA_937870845.1 uncultured Chloroflexota bacterium | reverse complement strand
CGTGCTGCGCGGCTCCAACACGCAGGCCTCTCCGCCCTGGAGCCTCCTCGACGAGAACAACGTACCGGCCGGCTACGATGTCGACGTGGCGCACGAGATCGCGCGGCGGATCGGCGTGGACAACGTCGAGTTCATCCAGGGCACGTTCCAGAACTTCATCCCCGGCGTGCAGACCGGCACGTTTGACATCGTCATCGCCGGCCAGACGGTCACCGACGAGCGCAAGGAGCAGGTCGATTTCTCGCTTCCCTATCAGGTGAACGGCGTCGCCATCTTCGTTCAACCGGGCAACGAGGCAATCCAGGGCGAGGCTGATCTGGCGGGCAAGCGCATCGGCGTCACCGCCGGCAGCACGCAAGAGGACTTCGTGCGCGAAAACATCCCCGACGCCGAGGTGCTCACGTACGAAAACGCCACGCTTGCCCTGCGCGACGTGGCCCTTGGCCGCGCCGACGCCGCCCTGTTCTCGCGCTTCGTCGGCGCCTACCTTGCCGAGCAGAACGACCTGGACGTCGTCCCCACTCCGGAGCTCCTCAACTCCGAGGTCAACGCCATGTCGTTCCGTAAGGGAGAAGCCGATTTCAAGGCGGCGGTCGATCGGGCGCTGGTGAACATGATCGAGGACGGAACGCTGACGGAGATTTCCCGACGCTGGCTCGGCGGTCTCGACATGGTTGAGGAATTGCGCACGCTTCCCGATTACGAGGGGCTGCTCGAGGCCACGCCAGTCGCCTCGCCCACGGCGTAACCCGAGGCAACCGGAGGCGGCCAGCGTCGGCCGCCTCCGCTGGAAAGAGGCGGCAGATTCGTGGATCTTCTCGCTCGCGCGTTTCCGCTCCTCATCGACGCCCTGGGGATGACCCTGTTCCTGGGGATTACGTCATTCCTCATCGGCAGCGTCATCGGCATGACAGTAGCCTTGGCGCGGCTGTTCGGCGGTCCCGTGCTGCGCGCCATCGCGATCGGCTACGTCTCGATCTGGCGGGGAACCCCGCTGCTCATTCAACTCCTGCTCGTCTATTTCGGTCTGCCCCAGTTCGGCATCATTTTGCAGCCGGTCCCGGCCTCGATCATCGCCCTCTCGCTTCACGCCGGGGCCTACCTGGCCGAGAATTTTCGGGCCGGCATCCTGTCTGTGGACAAAGGGCAGTGGGAGGCGGCGTACTCGCTCGGGATGCCCTTCCCGAGGGCGTTTCGGCGGGTGGCGTTCCCGCAGGCGGCGCGGGTGGCGATCCCGCCGGTCGGCAGCCGTTTCATCGCCTTGATGAAGGACACCTCGCTGGCCTCCGTCGTCACCGTCGTCGAGTTGACGGCCGTGGCGGAAAGCATCGGCTCCTCGACGTTTCGCTACCTGGAGATGTTCGCGATCGTGGCCATGATCTACTGGGCGATCAACAGCCTGCTGTCGTTGGGGCAGGAGGTGCTGGAGCGGCGTTTGGCGAGGGCGTACTGATGGACCACGGTGCGGATTGCCCGGTATCGGTCGCCGGGCTGCACAAGCGATTCGGCGCCCTCGAGGTGCTCAAGGGCATCGACCTCGACGTGCAGCGAGGCGAGGTCGTCGTCATCATGGGCCCGTCCGGGTCCGGCAAGACCACGCTGATCCGCTGCATCAATTTTCTGGAGGAGCCGGACGCCGGTCGCGTCCGCGTCTGCGGCATGGAAGTTCCCTGCGGAGGCAAAACCAAGACCCGCGCCCGCGCCCGGCACATCCGCGAGATTCGCACGCGGGCGGCGATGGTCTTTCAGCACTTCAACTTGTTCCCACACATGACCGCCCTCGGCAACGTCATCGAGGGGCCGGTCTCGGTGCGCGGCATGCCGAAGGCGCAGGCGGAAGCGCTCGGTGAGCGGCTGCTCGCGCGGGTGGGGCTGGCCGACAAGCGCGACGAGTACCCATCGCGCCTTTCCGGCGGGCAGAAGCAGCGGGTGGCGATCGCGCGGGCGCTGGCCATGGAACCAGAGGTGGTGCTGTTCGACGAGCCGACTTCGTCGCTCGACCCGGAGCTGCACGAGGAGGTCTTGCAGACGATGCGAGAGCTGGCCGGCGAGGGGATGACGATGGTCGTCGTCACGCACGAGGTGGGGTTCGCCCAGGACGTGGCCGACCGGATCGTGTTCATGGCCGGCGGGGTGGTTCTGGAGGAGGGTCCTCCGGCTGAGTTCTTCGCCAACCCGAAGCACGACCGCGCACGATCCTTCCTGAGGCTCGTCGCCCGCGGATCGACTTACGCGGACGCGGGCGCCAACGGCGCTGCGCGAACGGACGCGCTCCTTCCCGCCGACGGACGTCAGGAATGAGCGCGGTCGCCACGGCGCTCGACGTGGCGCGGGCGCGGGCCGACACGCCCGGATGCGCGCATGTCGCCCACTTCAACAATGCCGGGGCCTCGCTGATGCCGAGTCCTGTCCTTGCCGCCGTGACCGGGCACCTCGATCTCGAGGCGATCATTGGCGGGTACGAGGCGGCCGAGCAGGCCAAACCGCGGATCGAGCGTGTCTACGCCGCCGTGGGGACGCTGCTCGGCTGCGACCCGGACGAGGTCGCCGTCGTCGAGAACGCCACCCGCGCCTGGGACATGGCCTTCTACTCGCTGCCGTTCGCACCCGGCGACCGCATCCTGACGGCGATGGCCGAGTACGCCAGCAACTACATCGCCTTCCTCCAGGTCGCGCGCTCACGCGGGGCCACGGTCGAGGTGATCCCCAACGACGAGCACGGTCAACTCTCGGTCGATGCGCTGCGGCGGACGATCGACGAGCGGGTGAAACTGATCGCCATCACCCACGTGCCGACCAACGGCGGCCTCGTCAACCCGGCCGCCGCGGTCGGCGCGGTGGCGCGCGAGGCGGGCATCCCCTACCTGCTCGACGCCTGTCAATCCGTGGGGCAGATGCCGATCGACGTCGGCGAGATCGGTTGCGACATGCTCTCGGCAACCGGACGCAAGTTCTTGCGCGGCCCCCGCGGCGTCGGCTTCCTGTACGTGCGGCGTGGGTTCGTCGACCGTCTGGAGCCGCCCTTCCTCGACCTGCACGCCGCGCGCTGGACTGCGCGCGACGCGTTCGAAATCGCCCCCGGCGCGCGCCGCTTCGAAAATTGGGAATCGAACGTGGCCGCCAAGATCGGGCTCGGGGCCGCCGTCGATTACGCCCTCGATTGGGGGCTCGCGGCGATCCGCGACCGCGTATATGCCCTGGCCGGGCTCCTGCGAGCGCGGCTTGCGGAAATGCCCGCGGTGGCCGTTCACGATCTCGGCCTTGAAAAGTGCGGCATCGTCACTTTCAGCCCGCGGCAAGCGACGCCGGACGCGGTGAAGCAGCGGCTACGAGAGGCAGGCATCAACGTCTCGGTGACCCGGCGCCCCAGCACCCGTCTCGACATGGAAGCGCGCGGTCTGGACGAGATGGTTCGCGCTTCGGTGCATTACTACAACATCGAGGACGAGATCGACCGCTTGTGCCGTGTCCTGCGGGGGAGCTGAATGAGGCGATCCGGGATCCAGCCGCCCCCTGGGACTGGACAGACATACCGGTGGGGGGTATCATTGGCCTGTTGGGCCCCGACGGGGGCGGGTTTCCGGAGCGACAACCACCGTTCAGCTCCTTACAGGAGAAGATTGCCGTGGCCGATACGACAAGCATGAAGCGGGCCGAACGGAACGGGGCTGATCTCGCGACGCTCGACAGCGCGCAAGCGAACGGAGCCGAGCGCCGCGAGATCAGCTTTCCGGTGACCGGGATGACCTGCGCATCGTGCGTGAACCGCGTCGAAAAGGCCCTGGCCAAAGTCGAAGGCGTGCGCGAGGCCAGCGTCAACCTGGCCACGGAGAAGGCCCGCGTGGCCTACGACCCCGCGGCCGTCGGCCCAGCACAACTCCGGGCGGCGGTCGAGAAGGCCGGGTACGGCGTGCGCGACTTTCCGTCAGACGAGGTTGCGCCCCCGCTGTCGAATGGCGCGGCGAACCGCCTTCCGACGACCGCCGGCGAGGCCGTCCTCCCCATCGAGGGGATGACCTGCGCCTCGTGCGTCCGTCGCGTCGAGAAGGGGTTGCAGAAGGTTCCCGGCGTCACCGCCGCGAACGTCAACCTCGCCACCGAGCGCGCCACCGTCGCCTTCGACCCGGCCGTCACCGACCTCGCCGCCCTGGGCGCCGCGGTCGAGCGCGCCGGCTACCGCGTCGGTGAGGACGTCGTCGCCGAGGCGCCGTCCGTCGCTCCGCCGGCGGGCCGCGCGGCGCAGCCGGCGGAGGCCGTCGACCCGCGCGAGCGGGAGCGCGACCGGGAGCTGGCCGACCTGAAGCGCAAGTGGATGGTCAGCCTGGTCATCGGGCTGTTCATGATGGCCGAGATGTACCTGCCGTTCGGCTGGGACATCGCGATCGTCGCGCCGATCCTGCTGATCCAGGCCACGATCGTCCAGTTCTGGGCCGGCGGCGTTTTCTATCGCACGGCCTGGGCGGCGGCCAGGCACGGCGGCACGAACATGAGCACGCTGGTCGCCGTCGGCACCAGCGCAGCGTACGGCTACAGCGCCTTCGTCACCCTCTGGCCGGGGCTGGCCGCGCGCTGGGGCTTTCCGTTCCACCTCTACTACGAGGTGGCCGCCATCGTCATCGCCCTCATCTTGCTCGGGCGCTGGCTGGAAGCGCGGGCCAAGAAGCAGACCGGGGCCGCGATCAAGGCGCTGATGGGCTTGCAGGCCAAGACGGCCCGCGTCGTCCGCAACGGCGTCGACCAGGACATCCCGGTCGAGCAGGTCGTCGTCGGCGACCTGGTCCGGGTGCGGCCCGGCGAGAAGGTCCCGGTCGACGGGATCATCGTCGAGGGCCGCTCGGCGCTCGATGAGAGCATGCTGACCGGCGAGAGCTTGCCCGTCGAGAAGGAACCGGGCGACACGGTCATCGGGGCGACGCTCAACAAGACCGGCGGCTTCGTCTTCCGCGCCACCAAGGTCGGGCGCGACACCACCCTGGCCCAGATCGTCCGCCTGGTCGAAGAGGCGCAAGGCTCCAAGGCTCCGATGCAGCGCATGGCCGACACGATCTCGAGCTACTTCGTGCCGGTCGTGCTGGTGCTGGCCGCGCTGACCCTGGGCGCCTGGCTGGTCTTCGGCCCCTCGCCGGTCTTCGCCCTGACGGCCACGATCGCGGTCCTCATCATCGCCTGCCCCTGCGCGCTGGGGCTGGCCACGCCGACGGCCATCATGGTCGGCACCGGCAAGGCGGCCGAGTACGGCATCCTGGTGCGCGGCGGCGAAGCGCTGGAGATGACGCGCAGGATCGACACGATCGTGCTCGACAAGACCGGGACGCTTACGCGCGGCAAGCCGGCCGTGACCGCCGTCGTGCCGGCCAACGGGATGCCGGAGGCGGAGCTGCTGCGGCTGGCGGCGGCGGCCGAGGTCGGGTCCGAGCACCCGCTAGGCGAGGCGATCGTCATCCGGGCGCGCGAGCAGGCGCTGGCGCTGCCATCGACAGCCGACTTCCGCTCGGTCACCGGCAAGGGGGTCGCGGCGACCGTCGACGGCTACGCCCTGGAGATCGGCAACCGCGCCTTGATGGAGGACTCGGGCGTCGTCCTCGACGGGTTGACGGCGCGCGCCGACGCGCTGGCGCGGAGCGGGGCGACGCCGATGTACGTCGCCGTCGACGGCCGGCCGGCCGGGCTCATCGCCGTGGCCGACACCCTAAAGCCGGAGTCGCGCGAGGCGGTCGCGGAACTCGGGGCGCTCGGCCTGGAGGTCTGGATGCTGACCGGCGATAACCGGGCCACGGCCGAAGCGATCGCGCGGGAGGTGGGCATCGCCCCGGCGCACGTGCTGGCCGAGGTGCTGCCGGAGCAGAAGGCGGCCAAGGTCACCGCGTTGCAGGAGCAGGGACGCACCGTGGCCATGGTCGGCGACGGCATCAACGATGCCCCGGCCCTGGCCCAGGCCGACCTCGGCATCGCCATCGGCACGGGAACCGACGTGGCCATCGCCGCCTCGGACATCACCCTCGTGGGCGGGGATTTGCGCACCATCGTCACCGCGATCGCCTTGTCGCGCAAGACCGTCGGCACCATCAAGCAGGGGCTATTCTGGGCCTTCGGCTACAACGTGGTGCTGATCCCCGTGGCGATGGGGCTGCTCTGGCCGCTGTTCGGCATCCTGCTCAACCCGGTGCTGGCGGCGGCGGCGATGGCGATGAGCAGCGTCGCCGTGGTCACGAACGCGCTGCGGCTGCGCGGCTTCCGCCCCGCGGCGAGCGCCCAGGAGATCCTCCACCCGCCGCTGCGGTCCCGCATCGCCGACTGGGGATACCTGGCGGCCATCGCCGTCGTGTCCCTGCTCATCGGCGCGGGCGCGCTGTGGCTGAGCGAGCGCGCCGGGATGGGCGTCAACGACGTGATGGACGAGCGGAGCGCTCCGCTGGAGCACGAGATGTCGCGCTTGACGCCGGAGGACACCGGCCGCGAGAGCCCATACTTCACACTGGATTGGGCGTAAGACCCCAAGGCGTTTGACGCTCGCCGCGCAGGTCGCGCGGCGGAAGTCAGGAGAGGAGCACACACGAGATGGCGACGATGATGGAGAACGTGACGCTGACGGCCCCGGACATTTCCTGCGGCCACTGCGTGGCCACCGTCAAGGACGCGGTCGGCAAGCTCGCCGGCGTGGCCAGCGTCGAGGCGAACGAGTCGACCAAGCAGGTGCAGGTCGCGTTCGATCCCAACCGCGTGTCGGTTGCTGAAATCGAGACCCAGCTCGACGATGCGGGCTACCCGGTCAAGAAGTAGGATTTGCGAGCGTCGGCCGCTGGAGAACCCGCGGCCGACGCTCTGGCTCCAATCCCCGAGCCAACCGACTACTGAAAACTACCAAATCAGCAAGCCGACACATCCGGGCGCGGAACCCCGGCCCCGGGGATCACGGCCTGGGGCTATGCGGTCAGGCGTGGCGAACCGGCCTTCGTACCGGGCGCCGGCGGGCTCTCCATGAGCGGAAGCCGAACGCGGAAGGTCGCCCCGGCGCCAGGAGCGCTTTCAACCTCGATTCGGCCGTCGTGTCCCTCGGCGATCCATCTGGCGATCGCCAGGCCGAGACCGCTGCCGCCGGCATCCCGGGAGCGAGCCGGGTCGGCCCGGTAAAACCGGTCGAAGATGCGGGGCACGTCCGCGGCCGCGATGCCGATCCCGGTGTCTTCGACCGCGAGGACGGCTTCGTCGCCCTGCCGCCGCAGTGAGACCCGTACCCGCCCCCCCGCCGGGGTATAGCGCAGGGCGTTATCGATCAGCACGATCAGGAGCTGCTTGAGGCGATCCGCGTCGCCGATGACGACGGCAGACTCCAGGGCCGCGACGGTCAGCGCGACATCACCCGCCAGCAGCCGCATGGCGCGCACCGCGTCGGCCACGACCCGATCGAGTTCCACGGCCGCCTGCTCGAGCTGCAGTCCGGCGTCGGCGCGAGCCAGCGCGAGGAGATCGTTGACCAATCGCCCGAGACGCTCCGCTTCGGCGCGCGTCTCGGCGGCGATGGCCCGCTGCTCTTCGGCCGGCAAGTCCCGCGCGCGCTCGAGCAAATCGAGGTTGCCGACGATGCTGGTCACGGGAGCGCGGAGCTCGTGCGCCGCGTCGTCGACAAACTGGCGCTGGGTTCGGTAGGCGGCATCCAGGCTGTCGAGCATTTCGTTGAACGTCGACACGAGCTCGCCCAGCTCGTCCCGCTGCCCGATCGGCTCGAGCCGGCGCCCGAACCCGCGAGAGAGGGCGATGGCGCGGGCCGTCTCCGTCACGTCGGCTATGGGGCGCAGCGCGCGGGTGGCCGTCACCAGGCTGCCAACGGCCGCAACCAGCAGTCCCCCGGCTACGGTGGCCATCAGGAGCATGCGAAACCGCGCGATGGAGCTGTCCAGGGCAACGAGCGACACGCGGCTCTGCACGTAGCCGCGCGTCACCCCGTCGGCGACGAGCGGCATGGTGTGAACCCGCACCCGGCCGGTTGGCAGCGAAATGGTCTGGAATGACTCCGCCGCATGCGCGTCGCCGCCCGAACCGCCGAGCGCCGGGGCCGCACCCGGAAACGGCTGTCCCCCAACCAGCGTGCCGGCGTCATCGAAAAAGGCGAGATCCGCCCCTGCCACTTCGGCGCCGCTCAAGTCGAGCGCCTGCAAGGCCGGCTGCAACGGCTCGCCCACCTCGAGCGCGCGTTCGATCTCGCTCTGAAAATGCGTGGTGACGGCCGCGAGCGTGCGGTCCAGCTCTCCGGCGTGCGCCTCGGCGTGGGCCCTGAACAGGATGACCGATACGGCGACAAGCAGGACGCAGAAGATTGCCACGCACCAGATCATGAGACGGATGCGGATGGGCATGGCCGGCGGCGGGGGGATCAGGGCCGCTGCGGATCGCCGCGCAGCACGTAGCCCGCCCCGCGAACCGTCTGGATGAGCCGCGGCTGGCTCCCTTCCTCCAGCTTTCGGCGCAGATACCCGACGTAGACCTCGAGGACGTTCGACTCCCCGTCGAAGTCAAATCCCCAGACCCGCTCCATGAGTTGATCCCGAGTCAGCACCTGATTGGGATGGCGCATGAAATAGGCGAGTAATTCGTACTCCGTCGTCGACAGCTCCACCGTCTGGCCCGCCCGTTCGGCCTGGCGCGTGCCGGTGTCGAGCGCCAGGTCGGCGAAGCGCAACACCTCGTGCGCGTCCCCCTGACGCCGACGCAGCAACGCGTGGATGCGGGCCAATAGTTCGCGGAACGCGAACGGTTTGACCAGGTAGTCGTCCGCTCCGGTTTCAAGCCCCGCGACCCGGTCGTCGATGGCGTCTCGCGCGGTGAGCATCAGGATCGGCGTGGCATCCCCCGCGGCGCGGAGGCGGCGCAGCACCTCCAGGCCGTCGAGACCGGGCAGCATCCGGTCGAGCACGATCGCGTCGGGCTGACGGTCGCGGACCTGGTGCAAGGCGGCGCGCCCATCGGACGCCACGTCGACGGCGAAGCCCTCGTACGCCAGATTGCGCCGTAGCATCTCGGCCACACCACGATCGTCATCAACGACAAGGATTCTGGTCGCCACCGGCTGTCCCCAACACGTACGCGAATCATCGTACCGCGCCGACGCTCGCAACGCCTATAGCAGCTCGCCGCCGGGGAGTCCGTCCGCGGCAGCCGCACCTCTTATCCATGACTCAGATTGCCCTCAGTGTCATCTCAGCCATGCGGTGCAGGGTAGAAGCAGTCAGATAGCCGCCGCTCGTGGCGGCCATGCGCTGGGGCGCCGCGCCGGCAATCAGGAGTAGTGTCGATGTTCAGCAAAACGAAGGTACGGGGCGTGGGTCGTGTGGCCGTCGTCGTTCTGGCGGCCGCCATTGCCGTCGGCGACCCCGGCGGATGGTTCGGCGGCCAGCCCGGATCGGGGTCCGCGGCCGCGCAGGCAGAGGCCGTTCCGCTGGCGGAGATACCGATTGCCCTCGGCGGCAGCCGGACGCCGCTGCCGCCGCCGACCGGCCAGCTCCGCGAGTACGAGCTGGTCGCCGCGCCGACCCGGTGGGAGGTGCTGCCAGGCGTCGTCGCCGACGCGTATGCCTACAACAATCAGACGCCTGGTCCCGAAATCCGCGTCACGGAAGGCGACACGCTGCGGGTCACCTTGCGGAACGAGCTGAACGAGCCGACCAGCATCCACTGGCACGGGCTGCACGTCCCAAACAGCATGGACGGCGTGCCCCCGTTCACCCAGGAGGCGGTCGCGCCGGGGGCCAGCTTCACGTATGAGTTTCAGGTCAGCCACGCGGGGACGTTCATGTACCACTCGCACGTCGACGCCGCCGAGCAGATCGACCGCGGCCTCTACGGCCCGCTGATCGTCGAGCCGCGGCCCGGCGCCGTGGAGCCAACGCGGTTCGACCGGGAATTCACGATGATGCTCTCCGCCTGGAACCTTCCCCAAGCGGGAGAGGGCGCCGACGAGATGGAGGGGATGGAAGGGATGGAGGATACGGCCGCGACCGACGAGGAGGCGGACGAGCAGTCGGAGAGCCTCTCGATGGAGATGGACTACAACTACTTCGCGATCAACGGCAAGGCATTTCCGGCAACGCCGTCGTGGAACGTCGACCAGGGCGATCTGGTCCGCGTCCGCCTCATCAACATCTCCAACCTGGTTCACCCCATGCACCTGCATGGCCAGGACTTCAAGGTCGTCGCCAAGGACGGAGAGCCGTGGAGCCCCGAGCAGCAACTGGTGATGAACACCCTCTCGGTCGGCGCCGGTGAGACCTACGACATCGTCTTCGTCGCCGAGTCGCCGGGGACGTGGGTGTTCCACTGCCACGAGCTGCACCACACGGAAAACGACGGCGTCGAGCCTGGAGGCTTGATCCAGGTCATCGAGACGGCCGCGAGCGCCGGCAGCTAGGGCCGACGCGCACCGTTGACCCGGCTACGCCCATGGCCTCCCTTGTCCCGACGATCGCCGCCCTTCGGGCGATCGTCGGGACGCTGCTCGGCGGGAACGGCCAGCGTCGCTTTCTGGGGCGCCGGGCAGGGTCGCCGGGACAGGACGCGGATGGCGTCCAGGAGGTCGCCGTCCGCGTGCAGGCCGGTTTTCACCCGAGCACGATCCGGGTTCGCGCAGGCCGCCCCGTCCGTCTCGTGTTTGTCCGGGTGGACGACGATCCCTGCCTGGCGCGGGTCTTTCTCTCGGAGCCGCCGCTCACCCGCCGCCTGGCCCCGTTCGCGGCGACCGCGGTGACCTTTACGCCACACCGGGTCGGCGACCACCTCTTCACCTGCGAGGAGGGCCGCTTTCGCGGCTACCTGATCGTCGAACCGGAGTCCTCGCGATGAATATGCCGCTCATTGCCCAACTTCTGGCGCTGCATCGACGGTTGCGACAACGCGACTCGTGGACGCGCGAGCAGTTGTCCGCTCACCAGGCGGCCTCCCTGCAACGGTTGCGCGCCCACGCCTACGCCAATTCGCCGTTCTTCCAACGGTTCCACGCGGGGCTGCACGCGGCGCCCCTGCGCGAGCTCCCTGTCCTGACCAAGGCCCAGGTGATGGAGCATTTCGACGAGCTGGCGACCGACCGGCGGATTCGCCGCGTCGACATCGAGCGCCACGTCTCGAATCTGCGCAAGGACGAACGCTGCCTCGATCGCTATTGGGTCACGGCCACGTCCGGGAGCACCGGGCGGCGCGGCCTCTTTCTGTTCGACCGATCGGCGTGGCTCGGCGTCCTGGCCACGTTCGCCCGCGCGCCGGCGGAAGCGCAGATCGCCGGAACTCTCGACGTGGCGCCGAGCGCGATCTTCACCAGCGCCGAATTGCTGACGGACGAGACGCGGCGGACTATCGAAGCTGCCTGGGGCAAGCGGATGTTCGACCAGTACGCCGCGACCGAGACCGGCAACATCGCCGGAGAATGCGAACAGCACGCCGGGCTGCACGTCATCGAGGACTTGATGATCCTGGAGGTGGTCGACGGCGACAACCGCCCGGTGGCGCCGGGAACCTACGGTGACAAGCTGCTGGCGACGGTCCTCTTCAACCGGTCGCAACCGCTGATCCGCTACGAGTTGAGCGACCGCGTGCGGTTGGCGGCCGCGCCATGCTCGTGCGGGCGCCCGTACGTCCTGATCGACGGCATCGAGGGGCGGGCGGAAGAGGTGCTGCGCTTCGCGGGCGCGCGTGGCGGGGAGGTCGCTGTCAATCCCCACGTCTTCCACCGGGTGATGGACGCGGCCCCGGTGAGAGGATGGCAAGTCGTTCAGGAGTCGGACAGGCTCGACGTACTGCTGAGTGGCGGCCGCGACGACGGGGTGAATGCCGCGTTGAGCGCCGCGCTTGGCCGGGAGTTGACGGCGCAAGGGATCGTCGTCCCGCCGATCCGGGTCCGAAACGTGCCGGAGATCCCGCGCGGCGCCACGGGCAAAGTCCTGCTGATCGCGTCGCATGTCAGCCAGGGCCAGCAACGCTGACCGCGGCATTGTCTGGCGCCGGCCCCCGACGCGGCGAACCGACGCGAGGGCCGGCTCAGGCGGCGCTCAGGGTCATCTCAGACCCGTTTCAGCCAAGCACGGTCATATGGCGTCGCAACAGGCCGTCCGAATCCAGACCATGGGGCCGGACGGGCGCCAACGTCAGACGGTTCGCGGGCGGGGCTCGCGTGGAGGAGTGATCGAAATGCCCAGTCGAAGCGAGCGTGTCGGCGGTGGCGCCGGGCAGGCTGGCGGTCACGGTGACCAAAGGCAAATCGATATCAGGAAATTGCTGCACTTTCATTGCGCGGAACGACATCACGCCCAATAACGTCAGCAAAACAAAAAGCAGGACCGACGGAATCGGGTTTTTGATCGACCAGGATGATACGTTCACGGCGGCGATCCGTTTTCGACCACGCGCACGCTATCGCCGTCGCTCAGAAAACCGGCGCCGGTGGCCACCACGCGGCTATCGGCGGACAACCCGTCGATAATTTCAATCCGGTCTTGCGTGCGCCGGCCTACGGTCACTTTTACACGTGCAACCCGGCTGTTGTCATCGATTCGAAACACGTAGGAAAAACCTTCTTGGAGTAATACGGCGCTTTGCGGAACGGAGAGGGCGGGGCTGTGGCCGAGTTGAAATTCCCCGCGGGTGAAGGTTCCCGGGCGCACGGTTAGGCCGGTGCCTGAAGCGGGAAGATCAACGTATACGATTGCCATGCGCGTTTGCGGGTCAACAGTCGGCGCCACCGTGCGTACACTGCCTTTAACCGCCGCGCCGCTGGGGAGCCATACCGTTACCGGCATGGCGGGCTTCAGACGATCCGCCTCGGCGGCGGTGACCTCCGCGCGCCACTCCATGCGATTGGAACGAATGAGCTTGAATAGGTCTTGGCCGGTTTGGGCAAGCGAGCCGACCGTGGCGATGCGGGCGGAAATAACGCCATCGTCCGGGGCAGTGATGCGGGTCTGCGCCAACCGGACCTGTTCCATTTGTAAACGCGCCCGCGCGGCGGCAAGGCGTGCCGCTGCGGTTTGTTCGGCCGTCGCCGCTTGAATCAATTCATATGAACTGACAAAACCCTTGGTACCCAAATCCCGTGTGCGAGTCGCGTTCTCTTGCGCTTCGGCGAGCTCCGCCTCTCCTTCTGCAACC
>CALMZR010000341.1 GCA_937870845.1 uncultured Chloroflexota bacterium | reverse complement strand
GGCAGACTCCCGGCAAAATCGGCTATCGTCGAACCACGCACCCAGTCTACCCCCTTCTCAGACAGGCTCTTAGGGAGCGGCGCCGTCTTGGGGACTCTTGCCCCGGCTGAGGCCATCGCATCCGATGCCCTAGAGCCGCTGATTGAGATTTGGCAGGCTTTAGCAGCCGAGCCGGAAACGGTAACTAGCTGGTATGCCGATCGATGGCATGCAGCCATGGCAAGCGACAAGGTTGTGGGCTTCGAGAGGATCAAAGCGTCGTACAACGCGAATCCGAATGGCGCGGATCTGCTGTATGTCAGTCGCGCCTGTTATGGAGGCGTCGTCAGATTCAGGCAGCGAGATGGATACATAAGCACGCCATGCGGAGCCCATACGCCTATTGATCCACGGGCCTTCGCCAAACGGGTTGGGCTTTGGTACGCTCGGACACGAGGCGCCATGTTTCTGCACAGCGATTTTGAGTCCATTATGGACGAGGCCCAAACAGGGGATCTTGTCTACTGCGATCCGCCGTATTCCCAGACTCAGTCGATTCTTTACGGGGCACAGGGCTTCAATCTCGAACGCCTCTTTGACTGCATTGCGCGCTGCAAAGCGCGCGGCGTCTACGTCGCTTTAAGCATCGATGGTACCAAGCGGTCAGGAAATGTGCTGTGTGATGTTCCAATCCCGGACGGTGTCTTTGAAGAGGAAGCGCTCGTGAATTGCGGACGGTCTATGCTGCGCCGATTTCAGATGGGAGGACAGACGCTCGAAACCGAGGTGGTGGCGGATCGTCTGCTGCTGACCTACTGATGCTTCGCGCTTTGCAATCTCCAAGCGGGAGCGAAGTGTGGCCAAGAAGCCTGACAAGCTGAACCCGAGTATGCTCGCTTCCGCCCGGACGCAGGCTAACTGGGAGGCGCAGGGCTGGGCGTCTGAAGCGGAGGCCGTGACCGCTGCCTCTCGGTTGGAAACGACCATCACGATCTGTTTCGATCCGGAGAACGCCGCGCTGCTGCGTCAGGCTGCCCGGCTAAAGGGACTCGCGAGGTCGCAGTTCGTGAGGGAAGCCGCGATCGAAAAGGCCCGAAAGACACTCAAAGAGAACCCGTTCGGCCTGCTTGCTCAGGACGCAATTGCCCAGTATCAAGCCGGTCAGACACGAAGCCTCGAAGCGTTCGCCGAGGAAATGGGCTACTCGCTTGACGACGAATAGCACACAAAGGTCCTTGCGCGAGCAACCCCTGGGCCGCTCATTTGCGGCAGAACCAGTTGCCTTGGTCCTACAACAGGTCACCGCAGCCATCCCATAGCCAAGGAACGCCCACCATGTCCGACCCCAAAACCGAGTTCGCCGACGTCAACGGCGCCCGCATGGCCTACGACGTCGCCGGCTCCGGCCCGCCCCTCCTCCTCCTCCACGCCGGCCTCGGCGACCGCCGCATATGGGACGACCAGATCCCCGCCTTCGCCGAGCCCTTCACCGTCATCCGCTACGACGCCCGCGGCTTCGGCGACACCCGCAAGCCCGACGCGCCCTACGCCCCCCACGAGGACGCCCTCGGTCTCCTCGCCGCCCTCGGCATCCAGCAGGCTCACCTCGTCGGCGTCTCCATGGGCGCCCAGACCGCCATCGAAACCGCGGTCGCCGCCCCGCGGCGCGTCTCCGCCCTAGTCGCCGTCGCGGCCCGCACCGGCACGCCCGTCTCGCCCGCCCTCCGCGCCGATTGGGAGAAGGTCAACGAGCTCTTCGAGGCGGGCGACATCGCCGGCGCTAACGAGTACGAACTGCGCATGTGGGTCGACGGGCCCGACCGCTCCCCGGACGCCGTCGATCCCGGCGTGCGCGAGCGCGTGCGCAAGATGAACGCCGCCCTCTTCGCCCGCGACGACGACGTTGGCGAGGAGATTCCCCTCGATCCCCCGGCCGCCGAGCGTCTGGGCGAGATCGCCGCCCCCACCCTCATCCTCTACGGCGACAAGGACATCGGCGACGTGCGCGCTGCCGCCGGCCCCCTGGCCGCCGCCATCCCCGGCGCCCGTCTCGCCGTCATCCCCAACGCCCCCCACCTTCCCCAGATGGAACGCCCGGACTTCTTCAACGGCGTCGTCCTGGACTTCTTGCTCGAAGCGCCGTCGATCCAGGTCTGATCGCGGCCCCGGTCGGTGGATCTGGCCCGGCCGCACGACGACTACGCGGGTTCCTCCTCGAAACCGAATCCAGCCTCGATTTCCACCGGCGAGTGGCCGATGAATCCGTTCTCTTGCAGCTCGCTCTCCTCGAAAAAGACTTCCTGCTCGGCGGTGATCGGCGTGGCAGACAGCAGCGCGACCCCCGTCCCGGCGTGGCGCGCGTTGGCCGCCGCCGATTGACCGGCCATCAGCCGGTCGGCAATGGTGTTGGACCGATCCGGGATGGCCAGGATGATCCCCTCCTGCAATTGCTCGTCGCTGAATGTGCCGGGCTCCATCGTCACCGGCAGCAACTGGTCGAAATCGGGCGGCGCGGTGATGCGGTGCGCCAGAAAGAGCTGATCGCCCGAGCCAAAAAGGATGTACTCGAGCTGCTCTTGCCGCGGCGGCTCGAACGCGAACTCGTGGGCATAAATCACCCGCTGCACGGCAGCCGGGCTGCCTTCATTCACCACGCTCCACGTGATGTCGAACGGCTGGGGCTCTTTGCCTCGCTCCCAGTGCCCCCGAATGATGTCCCCGACGATCGGCTCCCCCGGCCCGCCGTCGAGCGCGGGCGCGATGATGTCGAGCATGGCGACGCCGGTCTTTGGGCGCAGGGTGTAGAGCGGGGCGCCGGTCTCCGCGCGATCCGCCAGGTACGCCGCCATCGCGTCCTCGGGGAACGTCGCCTCCACGATGACCTGATAGTGGTGCGGGTGGAACTCCGGCGAGTCGAACATGAAGAAGGACAGATGGGAGAGGTAGACCGGCCCGTCGCCCAGGATGACCTGGCCGTGCCCGTCGCGGGTCGCGTCCGGAGAGAACCACTCCGGCGGCGGTCCCGCCTGAGCCGCAAGCGCCGGCGCGACGAGCAACCGCCCCGCGGCCAGCAGCGCCAGCGCGGCCCCCGCGCCGGCGGCCCCTTGCAGCGCCGCGCGTCGCGACATAACAGATCGGGTGGGCAAGGAATGCGCGAACCGCTCGGGGTGACCTGTCTCCACGGCTGCCTCCGTGCTGGGTGGGGTAGGGTTGGGTACGGTGGACGCTCGTCCGGTAGGGCGCCGACGACGCGGCATCACTCTACGCTTCCGTGGAGGCATCGGCGTCCGTAATCTTACGGAGTTTCACCGGCTGGATAGGGTTCGTGCGCGATTCGGGTGAACGCGTGCGGGTGGGCGCGGGCGAACGGCGCCTCGGCCAGGCAAGGTTGCCAGCCGGCCACCCCCGTCAGGGTTGGCATACTTGGCATTCTTTCCCGCGCCAGGGCGCCACCCACCCGGACTCCGCGTCACCCACGCCAATCGGCCGCAGCCGCTCGCCTGGAGCGGCCTACGGAGTCGGCGCGGCGACCGCCGGCACGAAGTCGAACCGCACCGACGAAGCACGCCCATCCGAGCCCGCGTCGTTCATGGACGGGACCGCCGCCTGCACCCAACCCTCCGCCCCTTCCGGCAGCACGATCCGGTACCAGACTCGATACGCCTCGGCGCTCGTGCCATCGCCCTCCTCGGCGCCCACCTCGACCGCCAGGAGGGGATAGCGATCGCCCGCACGCAACGGCACGTCCGCGATCGGCGCGGCCCCGGCGTCGTCGCCAGGGTCGTCCCAAAGCGGGGCGTCGCCTTGCGCTGTCGTAGACACCACCACATCCACCCCAGCCATCGCGCCCCCCGGCCACGCCCGCCGATTGATCACGTGCGTCGGGTTGCGCCACCCCATCGCCGAGGGATGCTCCGGCGCGTCGATCGGCCAGTAGCCGGGGCCGGGCGGGCACCCGAACCCGCAGGCGAACCCGTACCGCGGCGCCTCGCCGTTCACCTCCGGCGTCGTGAAAAACGTCCGCATCTCGAAATGCAAGTGGCTCGGCGCGCGGCCGTCCGTCCGCGCCAGGATCGTCCCCAGGAGCTGCCCGCGCTCCACCACATCCCCCTCCGCCACGGAGAGCGCGTAGTCGAGATGGCCGTACATCGAAAACAGCTCCGGAGCGTGCCGCACGATCACCACCCGTCCCGGGTAGTTCGACCCGGCGAAGACCACCTCGCCCGCTCCCGCCGCGTACACGCCCGTTCCCGCGGCATCCCCCGCCGCCGTGTACCAGTCCTCCCCCGCGTGCCAGTACCCCGGCAGATACCACGTGTTCTCCGTGGCGTACCCATGCCGCACCAGAAACCCATCCCCCAGCACGCGCCCCGGAAGACCACTCGGGTAGCTGAAGGCCAGCGTGGCCGATTGCGCCCCCACTGGGCGACGCCTGGACACAAAGGCGCCCGCCAGGACGCCTTCCACGAGGCGGCGGCGGGTGAGCTGCACCGGCATGTTCGAGCATCCTTCAGTCCCGGCGAGAGACGAAACCGCCAAGCGAGCGACCGCATCATCCGCCAAGGATACCGGCCGGGAGCAAATCGGCCAATGTGGCAAAATCGCCCTATCGACGAACCGCCAGGTTCATTGGCCGCGACAGGCACGGAGAACGCTCATGACGCCCGAGGAAAAGTTGCAGGAGCTGGGAATCACGTTGCCGGAGGCGAAGTCCTTTCACCCGGCCATGGCCATGGGGGTAATCTCCGGCAACCTCCTCTACCTCTCCGGCGCCACCCCGCCCCCCAAAGACGGCGTGCCCTGGGACGGCCGCGTCGGCGAGACCTACAGCGTCGAGCAGGGCCGCGAGGCGGCGCGCCTCTGCGCCATCCAGCAACTCGCCCAGGCCAAGGCTGTCCTCGGCGACCTCAGCCGCATCACCCGCGTGGTGAAAGTCCTCGGCATGGTCAACTGCGCTCCCGGCTTCCGCGACACGCCCCAGGTCATGCACGGCTTCTCCGAGCTGCTGCACGAGGTTCTCGGCGAAAAGGGCGTCCACGCCCGCTCTGCCGTCGGCCTGCAAGCGCTCCCCGCCAACGTCCCGATCGAAGTGGAAACCATCTTCGAGATCGCCTCGTAGCGCCCGGGCGCAGGCGACATCCTGCAATCCGTGACAAACGGCCAGACCCACCCCGCGTGGCGCCGCGCCGGGGCGGAGCGCCGTGCCCATCGCTTCGCCGACCTGACCCTCGCCCGCACGCCCGGGCGAGGCGATCCGTCCGCCCTGCCGCCCGCCGACCGATGCCGAGAGCCCCAAGCATCCGCCGCCCGGCATCTCGTCCGCCGGCCTATTTGAATATTTTGATAGACAACTCTAGAATGCGAACCCCGGCTGAACGAAGACCGGGGACGACGCGGTCGCCGCGCATCGCGGAGGAGACGGGTCATGGTCGTGCAGGAGCGGGTCGATCGGCTGGGAGAGGTCATTCAGCAGGTTCGCACGGACCTCGGCAACGCGCCGGAGCCCCCCATCGCCACCTTCGCGGCGTCGACGTCGCTGGTCGACGAGTATCGCACCGAGGTGCGCATCCGCGATTTCCGTTTCGACGTCGATGAGCCGCCCTTGATCGGCGGCACGGATACCGGCCCCACGCCGGTCGAGCTCGTGCTGGCCGCGCTCGGCACGTGCCAGGAGATCGTCTACGCCACCTACGCCCGCGTGCTCGGCATTCCGCTCGACGGCGTGGCGGTCAGCGCGGAGGGGCGGCTCGACCTGCGCGGCTTCTTCGGCGTCGCCGACGTGCCGGCCGGCTTTCAGGACGTCACGTTCACCGTCGACATCGCCAGCCCGGCGCCGGCGGCGGACGTCGCCCGTCTGATCGAGGCGGTCAACGCCCACTGCCCGGTGCTCGATATCCTCAAGCAACCGCTGGTGGTGGAAGGCCAGGTGCGGCTGAACGGGGAACCGATCGCAGTCTGACGCCGGGCGCCAGGTCCACTCAGCGCGGCAGATAGCGCGTGGGGCACGAAGCCACGACGGTGTAGGCGGGGTTGACCATCTGGGCGACGGACAGGACCCCGACCTGGGTCAGGAGCTGGTAGGCGTCGAGCGGGTCGAAGCCATGCTCGGCGGCCAGCCACCCCACCAGCTCGTGGCAGGCGACGCGGGCCGCCTCCTCCAGGGGCCGCCCGCTGCCGACCGCCGTGATCGCCTCTTCCGATACGATCCGCGGCCAGCCGATGGCTCGGCCTTTGATTAGCGGTACTTTGTTGACGCCACGAATTGGCGGGCGAGACCGGCGGGAGGGATGGGCGGCC
>CALMZR010000340.1 GCA_937870845.1 uncultured Chloroflexota bacterium | reverse complement strand
CGACTGGCGGGAAGGCCGCCGCGATCTGGCCCGCCGTATTTGCCCGGATTGCGGCTCGGTGCATGAAGAACACCAGAAGCCCGCGCTGCTGGCCTCCGGCCGCTGGCGCGCCACTGCAAAGGGCGACGGCCGCACGGCGGGCTTCCATCTTTCCAGCCTCTATTCGCCGTTCGAGACCTGGGCCGAGATTGCCATTGAGCACGGGCAGGTCTATCGCGACCCGCCGCGCCTGCAGGTCTGGACCAATACCAAGCTTGCCGAGACCTGGGAGGATCAGGCGGGCGACGTTATCGACGCCGAGCCGCTGCTGGCGCGGCGCGAGGAGTGGGGCGCGTACCTGCCGGAAGCCATCGCGGTGCTCACCGCTGGCGTGGACGTGCAGGGCGACCGGCTCGAACTCCATGTGATCGGTTGGGGCCGCGACGAGGAAGCCTGGTCGATCGACTATCGCGTGATCTTCGGCGATCCGTCCGGCCCGCGTGTTTGGGCCGATCTCGATGCAGCCCTTGCCGCCACGTTCCCACACGCCAGGGCGGTGGCCGATATGCCGATCCGCGCGGTGGCCATCGACACCGGCGGGCAGCACACCAAGGCCGCCTACGATTATTGCCGAACCCGGCTGCACCGCCGCGTCTGGGGCATCAAGGGACGCGGCGGGCCGGGCGTGCCACTATGGCCGCGTCGCCCCTCGCGGACCAAGGGGAAGGCGCCGCTGTTCATCGTCGGCGTCGATGCCGCCAAGGACGCGCTCTTCGCCCGCCTGAAGCTCACCGAGCCCGGACCCGGCGCGCTGCACTTCCCGTTCGAACGCGATGCCGAGTTCTTCCGCCAGCTCACCGCCGAGCGCGGCGACATAGTCGCGCAGGGTGGAAAGGTACAGGTCTTCTTCGTGCTCGATGCGGGAGATATTGGCCTGCGTCACGCCAAGAACCTGGGCGAGTTCTTGTTGGGTTACATTGTGCCGGGCGCGCAGATCAGCAAGCGCCAATGCATCTCTGATCGCCTGCTTCTCGACCTCAATCTGAGCCCGGCGCACCGGATCCGCTTTGACCTTGGCCGCCAGCTCGGCGAACGGCTTCGTCTTTGGCATCAGAGCAGTCCTTCCTCTTTCAGCGTCCTCAGGTGTTCATCGTAGAGTTGGTCAGCGAGGGGAATGATTTCCTCGTACCACTCTTCCCAGCGATGGGTCTTGTCGCCGCCGATCAGCAAGATGGCCATGCGGCGGGGATCAAAGGCGAACAGCACGCGCAAGTTACCCCGCCTCGGTCGAAGCTCCTTCATGTTGGCGTGCCGCGAATCCTTGATCGTATCGACGAGTGGACGGCCAAGCCCCGGCCCCTGCTCCTGGAGAATTTCGACCGCAATAACAACGGAGTTCTGCTGACGCCCATCGAGCTCCTCGAACCAATCCCCAAACTGATCGGTGTACTCGACTTCCCATCCCATGGCCGGATTATAACGCAATCCTTGTGCGCGTTGACATGGCGCGACGGGGGCGCGCTTGGCGCAACGCTGCCCAATCGGAGACGTCTGGACGGGTGACGATCATCCTACGGATCGAACGCCGATGCCGCGATCCCCTCGATCTCCTCCCGCGTCATCGCCGCCTCGTCGAACCAGTGGCTCCAAAGGGCGGAGAGATCCTGGCCGGAAGCGCGCTCGAACGCCTCGCGGAGCTGCTCCGGGGTCATCTCGCCCCAGGCGTAGCGGCTGGCGATGTCGCGCAATGCCGCCTCGAACGCCTCCGCGCCGATCTCCTGCCGGATGGCGAGGAAGCCGAGCGAGCCCTTGCCATAGGCCGCCGCGGAGCGGATGGTCTCGTCCATCTCCTCGGAGACCGGCACGTCGACGACGGCATCGCCGGCTTGCAGCAATTCCAGGGCCGGGCCGGTCACCCAGGCGTCGAGCTGGGCGCCGGCCGCCTCGGGGCCGAGCGCCTCGTTCAGGTAGAGCAGCGAGGAGACGGTGGCCAGCCCCTCCTGAATATAGCCGTGCTTGTTGGAATCCCCCCCCACCAGGATGCCCCACCACAAGTGCGCTGCCTCGTGCGCGATCACCGTGGCCAGCCCTTCCGGGTCGTACCGGCCGTAGGTCCCGAGCAGCGCCGGGCCATCGAGGAAGAGTAATCCCGCCCAGGCGATGCCGAGCGCGCCGGAGGGGTCGGTCTGGACCAGGTCGATCTCCCGCGCCGGGTAGGAGCCGAACCGTGCGTTGTAAAAGCGCAGCGCGTCGGCGGCCGCGTCGAGCGTCTGCTCGGCCACGGCGGGGTCGAGCGTGGGCGCGGTCCAGAGATTGAGCGTGGCGCCGTCGACGGCCTGACTGATCGGGGCATGGTCGTCGTCGGCGACGATGACGAAGTCGCGCGCCGGGCCGGCGACGAACCGTTGTTCGGTCGCATCTTCCCCGTCCGTTTCCGCCAGCTCGACGCCGGTGGCCACCACCTCGAAGCCGGCCGGGGCGGCGATGCGCACGTCGTAGAAGGCGCTGGGGGCGTAGGTCGGGTCGCCGAAGGAGGTCGGCTCCGGCAGCACCCAGCCGTCCTCCTCCTCGTAGACGGCCAGGATGGGGTGCCAGTCGGCCAGCACCCACGTTCCGTTGCCCGTGTCGCGGTTGAAAATGCCGTACGACCCGGTCGAATCGGCGGGAACGATCGACGTGAAATCGAGCGCGATCTCGGCGCTCCCTCCGGGCGCCACGGGCGCCGGCAGCGGCACGCCCAACGCCGTGTCCGCCACCGCGAGCTCGGGAGTCACCGCCTCGCCGTCGACCGTCACGTTCGTGGCCGTCAGCGCGCCCTCGCCGTAATAGAAGGCGTTGGGGAAGAGGCGGAACCAGATCTCCTGCAACGGGACCGCGGCCGGGTTGCGCCAGGTCAGCTCCATCCGCCCGCCGATGGCTCCCGTCGCCTCGTCGATGGCGACGTCCATGCGGTAGGCGCTCAGCTCGGCCGCCGCCCGCTCCGCCGAAGCCAATGCCGCGGGAACGACGTCGGCGAAGGGGTCGCCCTCACCGGGGACGGTCGCCGTCTCGCGGCCCAGCGCGGGCGTGATGGCGGCCGCGTGCAGCAGGAGCGCGAGAAGCGCCCAGCGCAGCACGTTCGGCCACGCTCCAGAGCAGCGTGAGCGAGCCATGTCATTCCTCGCTCCGCTCGGAATCTCGCGGCTCCCGTGAACGCCCGTTCGGTAGCGCCGAGATGACTCTTGGGAGCCCTCCTTCGTCGGAATGACACGATTCGGGAGGGGCGTGTGTGACTGGTTCGAAGCGATTGGTCGTTTCATGCGGACAAGTGTAGGGGTTCCCCGGTTGTGCGCGGAGGCGTACACTGCCGGGCCATGACCTCCGACGCCGACGCTGCCCCCGCCGATCCCGAGGTGGGGCAGGCCGGCTGGACCGCCACCCTCTACGCTGTCTGGGCCGGCCAGCTCCTCGCCCTGATCGGGTTCTCCTCCCGCGCCTCGTTCCTCCCCTTCTACCTCGGCGATCTCGGCGTGACCGACGTCGCTGGGCAGGCGCTCTGGTCGGGGGCGATCAACGCCGCCGGCGCCGGCGTGATGGCCATCTCCGCGCCGATCTGGGGCATCCTGGCCGACCGCCACGGGCGCAAGCCGATGCTCCTGCGCGGGCTGTTCGGCGGGGCCGTCACCGCTGCCTTGATGGGGTTCGCCGCCGCTCCCTGGCAATTACTGGCCCTGCGTATGCTGGAAGGCGGACTGACCGGCACCGTCGCCGCGGCCACCGCGCTGGTTGCCGCGAGCTCCCCCAGAAAACGCCTCGGCTATGCCCTCGGGATGGTGCAAACGGCCGTCTTCGCCGGGGCCTCGGCGGGCCCCCTCTTCGGTGGGTTCGTCTATGACCGCTTCGGGGCCCGCGCCGCGTTCGAGCTGGGGGCGGCGATGCTCTTCAGCGGCGGCGTCATCGTCGCCCTCTTCGCACGCGAGCGGTTCGCGCCCGTCGCCCGCCGCCCGCTCGAGCACGGCGACGGGCGCTGGCGGCGGTTCCGCACAGGCGGCGCCTTCCTCTTCACCGGGGCCATGCTGACGATGCTGGCGGCCATCTTGGTCGTCCGCATGATCGCCATGTCGATGCAGCCGATCATCCCCCTCTTCGTGCAGGAGCTGGCCCCGGACAACCCGGACGTGGCGACCCTGGCCGGCATCGTCCTCGGCGCGGCCGGGTTCACCAGCGCCCTCGCCGCCGCGTATCTGGGCCGGCTGGGGGACCGCCTGGGCCACGGGCGGGTGCTGGCCGTCAGCCTCCTGGCGGCGGGGCTGGTCTATCTGCCGATGGCGGCCGTGCGCGACCCCTGGCAGCTTGCCGTCCTGCAGGCGCTGATGGGGGTGGCCGACGGCGGCCTGATCCCCTCCGCCAACGCCCTGGTGGCCCACCTCAGCCCGATCGAGCGCCGTGGCGCCGTCTTCGGGCTGACCGCCGCCCTCTCCGGGCTGGGCGGCTTCGTCGGGCCGCTGCTGGGCGCCAGCCTGGCGACGAGTCTCGGCTTCCGCTCCACGTTCATTGCTGCCGGGGCGCTGCTGCTGGCGATGGCCGCGTTGGTGATCTGGAGCCAGACGGCATCGCGACGGTAAAGCGTCGAGACGTCTGCCGGCCCTGTTCTCACCCTCCCGACCAGACGCGCGACGCCTTCCGCGGGAACAGGATTGGCAGCAGCACGGCGGCATCGTCCGTGGCGACCAGGCACTCGGGGTACGCGCGTTGCACGTCGTCCAGCGCGCGGAACTCGAACAGTAACGGCAGGAAGCTGAGCTCGGGAAAGAGCGCATCTCCCGCCTCGAGCCGATCCGGCTGCCATGGCGCGACGGCGACCCGCCCTTCGTCGAAGACGAGCCGAATCCCCGATGAGGCCTCTCATGCCGTTCTCTTCGTGCCGGCGCTCGAGGTCGAAGCGCCACAGCGCCTCGTCGCGCACGGCGGCAACCAGGGAGCGCGCCGCGACTTGCCCGTACGTCGCCATGATGAACGGCAGATCGCCGCGCTCGGCCGGGCGAAACAGGAACGGCTCCGCTTCGCCCATGTCGAACCTGGGAACGTTCGCCCGATGACGGACGCGGGCGGCGTCGAGGCTGAGCGCCGTCTCGTAGCCGAACCGCCGGTAGCCCCAGGGGATGCCGGTGACGCCCTGCGCCAGCTCGCCGCGCGGCGCTCCAGCGATGCACCTCCGCCAACTGCTCGCGCACGGGACGCGGGGCCGGCGCCTCCTCGGCGACGTCCACGAGCCAGGTCGCGTGGAACTCGGCCAGGGCGTCGCGCTCCGCAAGCCGCGCCCGGCGCAACAGCAAGCCGTCGCCCAGGGGACGAGGAAGACCGTCGCGCATCGTCGCTTCCGTCATGGCCTGTCCGCTCAGCTCGCTGCCGCGCCGTCTGTCCGGGTCATGGTTTCGTCCGCGGTTTCGACCACCACGTTCAGCGCTACGCCCATCGTCGCCGCCAGCGCCCGGCGCAGCGGCGCCAACAGCCGGTTGGCGATGCGGTCGCGAGCCACGGCGTTCGGCGCGCCGACGATCAGCGTATCGCCCTCCCGTCCGATGAGCGAGGCCGGCCGCAACCACGTTTCCAGATCGGCGCGACTCACGTCTGCCTCGCCGGCCAGCTCGGCGAGCGCCGCCGCCCAGACCTGCCGGTTGGAGAGTCCGACCTCCTGGATGACGAACACGGGCGACAGCGGGCGCGGCGCCTGCAATGCCTCGGCGGCGTGTCGAGCGCGCCCCGGCGGTCTCCCCGTCGACCGCGTCATCGCCGGCTCAGGGTCGCGCGGCCGGGGGAAGCCGTCGCGCTCCCAGCGCAGCAGGATCTCGCGCAGCCGGCGCGGGGCCACGAAGGCGCTCCCCGCCTCCACCGCCTCCCAGACCGCGGCCTCCAGCCAACCCCAGCCGGAATCCGGGACGTTGTCGCGCTCTACACGCGCCGCGTCCGCGACGGGTTGGAACCGCGCGGCGAGGTCGCGCAGGATTGTGCGCTCGGCCGGGGTGGCGGCGCGGTCGTTGGCGCCCTCGAACGCGCGCAGCGCGGCGGCCTCGCCGGGACCGTCCGCCGGCGGTCGCCGCGCCGGCCCAGAAATACCCCTCTCCCGTATCACGGCCGTGTGCAGGGCCGTGTCGCCGCTGGCCGCGGATCGCGCGTCGTGCTCGTCAAACCGTCCGTCTGTGGACTCTTTCGTTGTTGTCGACGATTGGTGATACGTGGTGTTGGTTGGATCAACAACGGTCGGGGGGGCTTCGTTGGCCGGAGCAACGGTGCTTGGCCGCTTGCGGGGCGAACCTCTGTTGGTCCCGCCAACATCGACCGCCAAACCCGTGTTGACGCTGGCAACAGAGGTTTCCGTGCCCCGCTCGATGGCGACACCGCTGCTGTCATTGCCGCTGGCGGCTGTTGTCGCGTCGTCACCGCCGCTGGGCACAAAAAATGGCGGCGCAGAGCCGGTCTCGGAACGGGCGCCTGGTGTCGGGTTACTCCCCTTGCGCGCGGCGTGGCCGGCGCGGGTGCGGGCCGAGGCGCGCTCCTCTTCGGCGGCGGCTTTGGCGGCGAGCTGCTGCCAGACCGGCGCGGCGCGCACCTCGAGGAGGATGCGGACCCAGACGTTGTCACCGTCGATGGGGGCGAAGCGGGGGGAGAAGACGCGGCGCACGTAGCGGTAGACGGCGCGGTCCTTCGCCGCCAGCTCGGCGACACGCAGCACGTCGGCGGCGCCGAGGGTGAAGTCGTCGCCGTGGTCCTTGACCCGGTAGAAGTTGTGGGGCGCCTTCCAGCGCCGCCCCTGGGCATCGACGCGCAGCACCATCTCCTTGCGGATCTCGATCAGGTCGAGGGCGACCAGGATCTTGTTGATGGTGATCAGCTCGGCGCGGTCCTCGCCGTAGAAGTTGGCCTCGCTCACCTGGGAGGGGAAGGCGTAGCCGCGGTGGGGCGACTCCTCGCGGCGGTCGGTCCAGACCGTGTAGGAGTTGAGCAGCCCCACGCCCTTGAGGCCGATGAGGGGCGCGTACTGGGTGACGAGCGCGTTCCAGTGCCAGAACCAGCCACGCCGGCGCACGTCCTCCCCGCCCCGCGTCGGCGCGGGGACGGGGGCGAGCGGCGGCGCGGCCGACGTGCGGTGTGGTCTCCTCGACGAGGTCATGCGCTGACCTCGAACGGCAGCCAGCGGTCGCCGGAAAGCCGTCGGTCTTGCGACTTCCGACTTCCGACATCCGTCACCCCGTATTGACACGCCCCTGCGGGCATGCTTGAATGCACGGAGTCGCCTGGGTACAAGCAACCCTCCCTTGGCGGGGATCGCGGCGGCACAACTGGCGCTCGGTGGGCGCGAACGATCTGTTTGGCGACGGTCCGTTCGCAGCCCGGATAGCGCGTCAGGTCAAGAACCCGGAAACGGGTTCGGGTACGGTCTCAACCGATGAACCGGGCGAAAGGCTGGCGTTGGCGCGCCGGCCTTTGTCATGCTCGCGAGTCGAAAGTCGAAAGTCGAAAGTCGGACGTTTGGCGCGTCCGCTCTCGTGCCTTCGCCCGCATCGCGAGCCGGCCCATCAGTTCGTTGGTCGATCGGTCTCCTCCTCCGGCGCGGCCGGCAATGCCCGCCTCGCCATGACGACTCTGCCTCAACTCGGCGCCGGGCGGCCGAGGCGGTCGCGGATCTCGCGGATCGCGATGCCTTCCTCGCGCCAGCGCAACACGGCGCGCAGGGTCTCCAACTCGGCGTCGTCGAAGAGCAGGTAGCCGCTCCCCGTGCGCAGCGTCGGCTGGACGATCCCCTCGCGCAGGTAGAAATCCATGTGGGTGCGCGGCAGCCCGGTCAGGGCACGCAGGTCGCCGGTCATGTAGAGCCGGCCTGGCCGCGTCTCCGGGGCGATGCGTTCGGTTGCCACGAATTCGCCTCCCGGCTATTCCCGCCGCGTGCCGGCCCGGTCGAGATGGCGGCGGATCGGTCCCCGCGAGCGGCGGGGGCATCCCCTCGCCGCTCTGCAACTGCATAGTAGGTCCAGAGGCGAAGGAAGTAAACGGTGTGTCCGTTTGGCACGCGCGGAAGGGGACCTTCGGGCCGGTTTGACTGCATTGGCATAGGGGTGAACGGACGCGTTGCCTGCTTTGGCATGGACGTGTACGGACAGCATGGGAAGGAGTTGGCGGCGAGTCAATCGCCGCTTCGTGGGCGACGGGCGCGGGCGACACCCGCCCCACCGGGCGCTCGGCGCGATGTGGCCCACGAGTCACGGTAGCCAGGATTACCTGAACACTTCATAAAGCCATGACAGCGGTTTGGGCGGCTACGGAGCCTTCCGACGACATGGCGCATGATCGAAACAGGAGCGGCGAGGCGGAGCGATCGCCGCCTGATGCGTGACCGATATGGCCCGTACGCGGTCACACGATGATTGAGGAGGACGAGCGAGCATGGAAGCGAGAACCACGCGAACGCGGCGCGCGGCCGTGGCGATGGCGGCCGGACTGGGGTTGGCCACGCTGATTGGCGCTCCGGCGCGCGCCCAGGACGCGACGCCGGCGCAGATGGCTGGTCCCGCCTGCAGCGAGGTGCTCGGCATCGGCATGGCGGGCGACGCCTGCGTGAACATCGTGCATGCCTCGCCCGATGCGCCGGCGGTCGACATCTACGTCGACGGCGCGGCGGCGGTCGAGAACCTCGCCTTCGGCGCGACCACCGGCTGGGTGGCCCTGCCGGCGGGAGAGCACCAGGTGCAGGTGACGCCGACGGGCGAAGCCGCCGATGCGGCGGTCATCGACGCCACGGTCGACCTGATGGTCGACATGGCCTACGAGGTGGCGGCCATCGGCGCGGTGGCGGAGATTTCGGCGGCGGTCTTCCCGGTCGACCTGGCGGTCACCGAGGACATGGAGAACGCGGCGGTGCGCGTCATCCACGCCTCGCCGGACGCCCCGGCCGTCGACATCGCGGTGACCGGCGGCGACATGCTGGTGGAGAACCTGGCCTACCCGGACGCCACCGATTACCTGATGGTCCCGGCCGGCAGCTATGACCTCGAGGTCCGGCCCACCGGCACGGAAGACGTGGCGCTGGCGCTGCCCGGCACGGAGCTGGCGACCGGCACAGCCTACAGCGTCTACGCTGTCGGCACGGTGGCCGATGGCGCGCTGACCGCCTTGGCGGTCCCCGCCGCTCCCGAGGCCCCGACGGCCGAGGAGGCCCAGATGGCGACCCCGGAGGCGTAAGTCCGTCCGGACACTCGGAAGCGAGAAGACGACGCGGCCCCAGGGGGCCGCGTCGTCTCTACCTCACGACCCGGAACCAAAGCCCCGTTCGCGGCTCGGCCTCTGCCACCCCGGTCTTCGCGAGTCGGATGGAGGCCGCCCCGACGGCGTCGAACAATCGGAGCCCGGCGCCCAGCAGCACCGGCATGACGTCGATGTGCAGCTCGTCGACCAGACCGGCCCGCAGCAGGCGCCCGATGACGTCCGGCCCGCCGGCGACCTGCACCGCCTTCTCCCCGGCGGCCGCATTCGCGCGGGCGGCCGCTTCCGCGACGTCGCCGCTTAAAAACGTAAACGTGAAGCGCTCGTTTGGCTGCGGCGGGGTGCGCGGCGGATGGTTGGTCAGCACGAATTGCAGTAGGGTTGGCCGACCAGTTGATCGATGCGCCGTCTGTTCAGATTCTGCCGGCTCGTCGCAACGCAGCAAGGCGTCGCTCCGCCTTCTCGTAGATGTTCTCGTGAGGGCCGACGATGAACACGAGACAGGTCCGAGTCTCTTCAAGCACGACGTAAACCGCCCGATAGGCGCCGCCGCCTTTCAACGTGAACCCGAGCGCGCGAGCGCCTTTGAGGCTTCCGGTGAGCGAATGTCCCGAATACGGATCGTTCTCGAGTCTGAAAACGGCTTGGGTGGCCTGTGCGGTCCAGGGTCGAAGACGTAAGAGATCCTTCTCAGCCTCTCGCGTCGGTTCGACCGCAAATGCGGGGCGCTCAGACATCTTCGAGTGGAATGCCGTTCTCCGCTGCGAACTCCCGCAGATTTCTCGTGCGTCCGGCGCGATGTTCGTTTATGGCGTGCTGGGCAAGGACATCGAACGGGTTTTCCGCCTTGGCGAACCGAAGTTCTTTGTGGTCTTCATCGATCGCAACGAAGAAGATGTCGCCAGGCTCGATGCCCAGCGCCTTGCGAAGTTGCTGTGGGATGGTGAGTCGCCCTTTAACATCGGCCTTGACCGTGAGCGTGGCGTCCATGGCTTGTCCTCGGATCGATTGCTGCCCGTGCGTGGGAAATGCCCACTCGTCTAGTGTACTGGATGGGAATTCTATCCAAACAGAAACGCCGACAACTGCTTGCGCAGCCGTCGGCGTTCCGTCCTGAGGCCCCAGTGGCTCCCGGCGGATAAATCCGTCGGAACCCCGGTGACCGGGTCGCCGCACCGATTGCTCGGCCGCTTCCCGATCGAGCGTTCGCCAGCCGGTGTTCGTGTGCCGTCTGCCGAATGCCCAGTCCGCGGCATTGCTGCCGCCGACCAACTGACCGTCGCCACATCGGTAGCCGAAGCCACCAAAGAAAGCGGTGTCGCCACCGCGACGGGATCGGTCTCCGGGAGTCGTCGGTCAGCCATTGCTGGCGAGTCCGACTTCTGCCTTGGCTTCCGGATTGCTCCGGACGCCTCTCCGCTTGCGCGGACCCCGGTGCTTCAGTACGTACACTCTACATCATCGTGACACAGTGTCAAGGGGGTCGGCGGGGCAATTTTTGTGGAACTGCTAAATTGGGCTCTCGGGTAGCGAAGCGCACACTCGGCGACCGGCCTCGACGGCCGGTCGGGCGGGCGGCACGCCCCATGCAAGGGCATGACCGCGATCGCATCACGCTCCGTGAGGACCCGTATGGCGCGCCCACCCGACCGCTCCCTCTTCCGCAACGCCGGCATCGTGCTGGGTCTCGGCCTGGGCGGGTTCTTCGACGGCATCGTGCTGCACCAGCTTCTGCAATGGCATCACCTGGTCAGCAACGTCGATGTCTTCGACCCAACCACCCTCCCCGGCTTGCGCGCCAACGTCGTGGCCGACGGGCTCTTCCATGGCGCCACGTACCTGGTGACGGTAGCCGGCGTCGCCCTCCTCTGGCTGGCGATGCAGCGCGGGCAGCGCGGCTCGGCGCGAGAGCTCACCGGGCTGCTGCTGATTGGCTGGGGGCTGTTCAACATCGCCGACAGCGTGATCAACCACTTCCTGCTCGATATTCACCACATCAACATGACCGTCCCGCCGGAGCAGTGGATTTGGTGGGATCTGGCGTTCCTGGCATGGGGGCTGGCCATGCTGGCGGTGGGCTGGCGCGCGTGGCGAGGCAGCTCGCCGGCCCCGCGCGCAGTCGCTTGATGGCGGCCCCGGACGGCGCCGGTGGATGCCGAAATGGCGAGACGCAGCATCCGCCGCGTCCCGGCGCCACGAGAATCGGAAACGATGCCTGCGATCATCGACGCCGACGTCCACATCTCCCCAACGCCACAGGGCGGCAACAGCATCGCGATCGACGAGCTGCTGCGCCGCATGGACCGCTGCGGGGTGGACAAGGCCGTAACGTGGCTGCAGCCGCCCTACGTCCGCAGCGAGATCGACGCCGGCAACGCCTACGTCGTCCGGGCCATGCGCGACCACCCCGACCGCATCCTCGGCTTCGGCTGGGCCGATCCCAATCTGGGGGTCGAGCGCGCCATCGCCGACGCCAGGCGAGCCATCGACGCCGGCTGCTACGGCGTGAAGCTCAACGGGGCGCAGAACGGCTACCCCATCGACGACCCGCGCCTGGCGATGCCGGTGATCGCGGCCATCGCGGAGACGGGGGCGGCGCTCGCGCTGCACGTCGGCGCCGACGCCCCGGACTTCACCCACCCCTCGCGGGTCGCGACGATCGCCCGCGCCTTTCCGGAGCTGCGCATCCTGGTCGTCCACATGGGCGGCGCGGCCTTCCACGACCTGAGCGCCGCCGCCATCGCCGTGGCCCGGGAGCACCCCAATCTGACCCTGATCGGCAGCGCCGTGCGCGCCATCCCGATCCTGACCGCGATTCGCACGCTGGGCGCCGGGCGGGTCTGCTTCGGCAGCGACACGCCGTTCGAGCTGATGCACGTCGAGCTGGCCAAGTACCGGGCGTTGCTGGAGGACGAGATCTCCGCCGCGGAGCTGGAGATGGTGCTCGGCGGGACCGTCGCGCGGGCGCTGCGATTGCAGGGGACGTAGCTGGGCGATTGTCGAGCGCCCGCGCGATGGCGCATCCTGTTATGCTGCAACACCACCGTCGATGACGAACCGAACGCGCGGAACCCACGGACGTGGCCCGCGATAGTCGGAGCAGGCATCGAGCGGGGCCCGGAACGGTCCAGCGATGCGTTGGCCCTCTTGGTCGGAAACGGCGACTCCCGAGGAGGATGCGATGAGACGGTCCCCTTCCCGTTCGTCGGCATGGCACGCGCGCTGGTGGCGCATCGCCGCGCTCGTGGCGCTGATGACGCCCCTGCTCGCCGGAGCCGGAGCGGTCGGCGCGCAAGACGCGGACAGCACCCCGGCGGCTGAGGCGCCGTACTACTCCGACACCGAGGGGCCTCCCCAGCCGGGCGGCGTCGCCAACTTCCTTCTCTACGAAGACCCCGACAGCCTCAACCCGTTGGTCGGGCAGACCTCCATCGCCGTGCAGGTCTCGCAGGCGATCCTGGAGGGGCTGACCTACAACGACCCGGACGGCGTTTTCCAACCTGGGCTGGCGGCGGAGCTGCCGACGCTGGAGAACGGCGGCGTCTCCGAGGATCTCACGACCGTCACCTGGAAGCTGAAGCCGGACGTCCTCTGGTCCGACGGCACGCCGTTCACCTCCGCCGACGTCAGGCACACCTGGGAAGCGGCGCGCGACGCCGCCAACGGCTCGGCCGTCGCCAGCGAGTATGAGCTGATCGACGACGTGCAAACCCCCGACCCCGAGACCGTCGTCGTCACCTACTCTGCGTTCAACGCCGGCTACCTCGACCAGTTCCCCTGGATCGTGCCCCAGCATGCCACCGGCGCCCCGGAGGAGATGGCGAACTGGGACTTCAACCGCGCCCCGATCGGCACCGGGCCCTTCGTGCTCCAGGAGTGGGCCCCGGCCGAGTACCTGACGACCGTCAAGAACGAGAACTACCGCGAAGAAGGCAAGCCCTACCTCGACGGCATCAACTTCCTGGTCGTCCCCGCCGAGGAGGCCCGCACCGCGCGCATGATCCAGGGCGACGGCGACGTCATGCTCTGGGCCGGCGACGAGGCCGAGCAGCAGATCGAGGACGCCGGCGCCGGCATGGGCCGCATCGCCCCCGGCGTCTGGGTCGTGCGCATGTGGTTCAACCTCTCCAACCCCTTCGACGGCGACCCCGGCGCCGAGCCGCCGCACCCGATCCTGGGCGACATCCGCGTCCGCGAGGCGATCACCATGGCCGTCAACCGCGAGCGCATCAATCAGGAGCTGCTCGAAGGGCGCGTCTTCGACATCGACTCCCCCTTCGCCGTCGGCTGGATGGCCTGCGAAGTCGAGCCGTTCACCTACGATCCCGAGGCCGCCATGGCGCTGCTCGACGAGGCCGGCTGGCGCGACGAGGACGGCGACGGCATCCGCGAGGCGCACGGGGTCGCAGGCGTCGAGGACGGCACGCCGCTGAGCCTGATGATGAACGGCTACACCGGCTTCTCCACGCTGGAGCTGATCGAGCTGGCCATCCAGGAGGATCTCAAAGCGGTCGGCATCGACACCCGGTTGGAGAACCAGGAGTTCGCCGTCATCTTCGGCACCTGGGCCGACGGCTCCCCGCGCCTGCTGGGCGACTTCGACATCCTCGTCTTCGACGCCGGCTGGTTCGCCGAGCCGGGCAAGGACATCCTGCTCGACCTGCACCCGGACCAGGTCCCGAGCGAGGAAACCCCCGGCGGCGGCAACTTCACCCGCTGGGTGCGCGAGGACGTTGGCGAGTGGATCGAGGCCGCCAACTCCAGCCCGGACATTGAGACCCGCCGTGAGAACTTCTGCAAGGTCGCCGATGCCCACCGCGAGGACATCCCCACCTTCCCCATCCTGCAATTCAGCGAAGGCAGCGTCTACTCCAACCGCATCCACGGCTACACCGTCAGCACCTGGGAGTACGCCACCTGGGACGCGGAGAACTGGTGGGTGGAGCAGGCGTAACGGATCGGGGGTCGGGGGTGGGGGGTCGGAAGTCGGAAGTGAAGCGGGAGACTGAGGGCACGAACCGACGATAGGCACACGGTATGCCGTGTCCAGGCGAAGCGCGTCTTACCCGTCGTTCCTCCGACTCCCGACCTCCGACTTCCGACTCGCAGGGAGTCCGCCGTGGCCGCGTTCGCGATCCGCCGCATCGTCGGGGCGATTCCGCTGCTGCTGTTCGTCAGCGTGGCGGTCTTCGCCCTGCTGCACGCCGCGCCGGGGGGGCCGACCGGGGCCTACATGCGCCGCGGCAGCATGAACGCCGCGGACCTGGCGGCGTTGGAGCAGAAGCTCGGCCTCAACGATCCCCTGCCGGTGCAGTACGGCAAGTGGCTGGGCCGCGTGGTGCAGGGCGACCTCGGCATGGCCGTCACCACCAAGCGCCCGGTGGCCGTGGAGATCATGGACCGCCTGCCGCACACGCTGACGCTGATGGCCGTCGCCTGGGGCGCAACGCTGCTCATTGCCATCCCGATCGGCATCTTCTCGGCGGTGCGGCAATACTCGAAGTTCGACCACGCCGTGACCATGCTGACGTTCATCGGGCAGTCGATCCCGATCTTCTGGTTTGGGCTGATCCTGCTCCTCGTCTTCTATATGAGATTGGAGAACCCGATCACCGGCGAGCCGCTGATGCCGGCCGGCGGCGTGGCCACCATGGGCGCGCCGTTTTCGCTGACCGACCGCATCCACCACCTGCTCCTGCCGGTGACGATGCTGGCCGCCGGCTGGGTCGCCTGGTACTCGCGCTTCCTGCGCGCCTCCATGCTGGAGACGATCCACCAGGACTACGTGCGCACGGCGCGGGCCAAGGGGCTCTCCGAGCGGCTGGTCATCCTGCGCCACGGGTTTCGCAACGCGGCTATCCCGCTGGTGACGCTGATGGCCCTCGACGTGCCGTTTCTCTTCACCGGGGCGCTCTTCACCGAGGTGATCTTCGCCTGGCCGGGGATGGGCCGGCTCTTCTACGCCGCCGCCGAGCGGCGCGACTACGGCCTGCTGATGGCGATCATCATGATCACCTCGGTCCTCATCGTCCTGGCCAACATCCTGGCCGACATGCTCTACGCCTGGCTCGACCCCCGGATCCGCCTCTCGTGAGCGCCGTCAATCAGGCCGGGACGCCGCGAACGCCCCTCACCCCCAACCCCTCTCCCCTCGGGGCGGGGAGAGGGGAGCACGCCCACGGACGGGCGAGAAAGCCCCCCTCTCCTGCCTCCGACGGGAGAGGAGGGTTGGGGGGTGAGGGCAAGACGCGTCGTCACGACACCATGCTCGACCTCGTCGTGCGCCGCTTCATGCGGCACAAGCTGGCCGTCGCCGGGCTGGTCGTGCTGGCGGTGCTGATCCTCTCCGCCATCCTGGCCCCGGTCATCACCATGGACCCGGACGCCCTCTCCGTCTCGGAGCGCAAGCAGGGGCCCTCGCTGTGGCACCCCTTCGGCACCGACGAGGCGGGGCGCGACATCTTCGCCCGCACCCTGCACGGCGGGCGCATCTCGCTGACGATCGGGCTGGCCGCCACCCTCGTCGCCCTGGCCATCGGCACGGCGCTCGGCGCGGCGGCAGGCTACTTCGGCGGCGTGCTGGATGCGCTGCTGATGCGCCTGACCGACGCCTTCCTCTGCTTCCCGCAGCTCTTCGTCCTCATCGTGCTCGGCACCCTCATCAACGCCACCGCGCTGCGCTTCTTGCAGGGGAGCATCGTCCCCATCGCCGTCGTCATCGGCGTCCTCTCCTGGATGGGGCTGGCGCGGCTGGTGCGGGCCACGTTTCTGAGTCTCAAGGAGAAGGAGTTCGTGGAGGCAGCGCGGGCCGCGGGCGGCAGCAACGCGCGCATCATGCTGCGCCACGTCCTGCCGGGGGCGGTGGGGCCGATCGTGGTCCAGGCCAGCCTGCTGGTGGCCGCCTCGATCATCACCGAGTCGGGGCTGAGCTACCTCGGCTACGGCGTGCAGCCGCCGACGGCGACCTGGGGCAACCTGCTGCGCGACGCCCAGCCCCACATGCAGCAGCTCCCCGTCTTCGCCATCGCCCCCGGGCTGATGATCTTTCTGACCGTCATCAGCATCAACTTCGTCGGCGACGGCCTGCGCGACGCGCTCGATCCGTACGGGCGGCGGTAAACCCGCGAGAGGTGACGCGTAGACGTGCGTTGACATTCGCTAACGTTGCGATGCGTCCCTTCTCTGTTACGGTTCAACTCCGGCGATCGGGTTTGACGTATTCGGCGGTATGGTTGGGTAGTATTGTTGGCAACGATCGGTTTGTCCCCGTCGCCGTACCCGCTGATCGCCGATGGAAAACGTCGTGCCGGTTGAATCAGTCTCGATCCCGCCCGAGCAAGAGCTCGAAGCGGTTCGGCTGCGCCCGCTTGACGTGGGTTCCGTACGGCCGGTCATGGCGGCCCCCGGCAGCCGGGACAGCCTTCCCTGGCCCTTGTCGTCGTTCGTTGGCCGGGAGGCCGAGATCGCCGCGGCCCGGGCCTTCGTGGCCGACGGCCGCGTGCGCCTCCTGACCCTCATTGGCCCCGGCGGCGTGGGCAAGACGCGGCTAGCCATCCGCCTCGGCGAAGAGGCCGCCGCGGCGTTCGCCGACGGCGTCGTCTTCGTCTCGCTGGCCGCCATCGCCGACCCGGAGCTGGTGGCGCCGGCCATCGCCCGCGATCTCGGGTTGCGCGAGGTGAGTGTCGAGTCGCCGGCGGAGCGGGTCGCGGCGTACCTGCGCGATCGGCGCGTGCTGCTGATCCTGGACAACGTCGAGCAGGTGCAGTCGGCGGCGCCCCGGATCGCGGCGCTCCTCGCGGCGTGCCCGGGCGTCGTCGCCGTCGCCACCAGCCGCGTCCCGCTCAACGTCGTCGGCGAGCAACGCCTCCCGGTGGAGCCGCTGCCGCTGCCGACGGCCGGCCACGGCGATGGCGCCGGCCGCTGGGCGCTCGACGCCATCGCGGCGTCGCCGGCGGTGCAGCTCTTCGTGACGCGGGCCGAGGCCGTCGACCCGTGGTTCGCTCTCGACGACGGCAACGCCGAGGCCATCGCCGCCATCTGCCGCCGTCTGGACGGCTTGCCGCTGGCGATCGAGTTGGCCGCGGCCAGGACCCACGTGCTGGAGCCGGCGGATCTGCTCGCTCGCCTCAGCCCCGCCCTCCCGCTCCTCACCAAGGGCCCGGACGACGCCCCCGACCGCCTGCGCACCATGCGCGGCGCCATCGCCTGGAGCCACGACCTGCTGACCGCGGAAGAACAGCGCCTCTTCCGCCGCCTGGCCGTCTTTGCCGGCGGGTTTACGCTCGACGCCGCGGAGGCAGTCGGACGTCGTGAGTCGGACGTCGCAAGGACGACCGGACGATCTGCTTTCGACTCACGACCCCCGACTTCCGACTCCGTCCTTGGTCTCGTCGCCTCATTGGTGGACAAGAGTCTGGTGCAGCGGACGACCTCGGCGGGCGGGAGCCGCTTCGCGATGCTGGAGACGATCCGCGAGTTCGCCCTCGAGCAACTGGCGGCGAGTGGTGAAGCCGAGGACATCGCCGGGCATCATGCGGCGTGGTGCGTCGCCTTGGCCGAAGAGGTGCGCCAGTCGGGGCGGCTCTCCCATCGCGACGGACTGGCCCTCCTCGAAGCCGAGCACCCGAACCTGCGGGCGGCGCTGGCGTGGCTGCTCGAGCGTGACGAGGCCGCCGCCCTGTACCTGGCGGGCGAGCTGGCGGAGTTCTGGATGCGCCATGGCCATTGGGTGGAAGGCGGGGCGTGGTTGGAACGGCTGCTGGCCGCGAACGATGGCGGGGCGACCGCGGAGCGGGCCTCGGCCCTGGTCGGCTTGAGCATGTTGATGTGGGCGCGCCGCGACTTCGCGCTGGCGCGGGCGTTGCTCGACGAGGCGGAGGCGACGGCCCGCGCGGTGGGCGACGCCGGGGCGCTGGCCTACGCCCGCCTCCACCAGGGTTACGTCGCCACCTTTTCCGGCGACTTCGATCTGGCCCTGGCCCGCGGCGAAGAGTGCCTGCACACGTGCCACGCGATCCCGCAGGGTTTCAGCTGCAACGGCGCCCTCTGGCTCCTGGCCCGGGCGACCCTGGCGCGGGGCGAAAACGACCGGGCGCGCCAGCTCCACGAGCGGTTGCTCGCGGCCAGCCAGACGCAGGGCGACGACATCAGCGTCGCCAACGCGTTGCTCGGGCTGGGGATCCTGGCCGAACGCCGTGGCGATCTGGCCCAGGCGCTGACCGGCTTCGTCGACGCGGCGACGACGTGCCTCCGGTTTGGCGACGCGATGTTCCTCGGCTATTGCTTCGACCTCGCCGGGATGGCCGCGGTTGCCGCCGGGCGGCCGGAACCGGCGGTGCGGCTGTTCGCCGCGGTCAAGGCCCTGCAAGGGTCCATCGGGATTGCCCCCGGTCCCAGCCTCCACGTCGATCCCGAAGGCCACCAGCGAGCCGTGGATGCCGCGCGAGCGGCGCTGGGCGACGAGCGCTTCGCTCGCGCCTGGGCGGACGGAGCCGTGCTCACCCGCGATGCGGCCATCGCCGAGATCGTCGCGCTGGCGGATGAGGCCAGGGCCGCATCCGGCGCCCTCGCCCTCCCCGAACGCGATCTGACGCCGCGCGAGCGAGACGTGCTGCGGCTCGTGGCCCAGGGCTGGTCGGACAAGGAGATCGCCGCCGCGCTGGGCATCGGCCGCCGCACCGCCTCCACCCACGTCGCCGCCATCCGGGCCAAGCTCGGCGCCGCCTCGCGCAGCGCCGCCGCCGCCATCGCCGCCCGCGACCGCCTCGTCTGACGAGTGGCCCGAGCCACCCCTGTCGCTCTCCTCGCCGCGACGAATCACGACCTGTCGCCGCCGTCCCACGGCGGTCGTTACGGAGGCGCGCCGCCCGGCGCCCCGCCATCCTCGACGGTGGGTAAGCAGCGCGCCGGCATCCCCTCCGAGGAGCGGTGATCGCGGAAGCGCGGCGGCCCCGTTCGCCGCGAGGCGAGCGCCGCGACCGATGGGTGGAGGCACGGCAAACGCCGCACGGCGAATCAGGCGAATCCCGCTCCGCCTGCCAACCCCGGCAGCGACACGGTCGCCGCCGAGGCCTCGTGCGCCAGCCCCGGCCCCAGCTCCAACCTCAACACTTGCACCTTTACCGGCCGGAACCTCGACCTTTACGACCTCGCCGGCTCCGCGATGAGGAACACCCGGCTCACCAATGCCAGCCGCTGCGGCGCCAACCTCTCCAGCTCGACCCTGACCAACGCCGATCTCCGGGGCGCCAACCTGACCAAAGCGAACCTCGGCTCCTCGGCGTGCCGAGGGCTCGTCACCAACGCCGCCACCCGCTTCTGCCGCACCCGGCTCTGCAGCGGCGCCATCGACAACAGCGACTGCCTAACCGGCGTCGACCCCTGCTGCCAGGATGGCGACTGCCCGCCGCGGACGTGCCAATCCGAAACGTGCAACCAGGAACATCTCCACGTGCGTCTACACCCGGAACGACGACGGCGCGGCGGGGATCCAATGCCCGGCGCCGCGCCTGGCCGGCACGGCGCCTCGCGCCCGACCGGGAGTGCGCAGCGTCGCAACGGCGCGAGGCGTGTGCGGCGGCCGACTCCGTATTTCGCGCTGGCTCCCGCGACGCCGACGGCGATGAATACGCATGGACTTCCACATCCGGCGCTATAGCCTGAAGACCACCGACCACGCGACGGGGCAACGCTGGTTCCCGTGCGGCGCCGGTGTATGCCGGCGCCGCCGGCGATGGGGTGGAGGCAGGATATGGACAACGACACGTTCGACCGCATCGCGCGGGTGTTAGGCCGCCCGGGCTCGCGCCGGGCGGCGCTGGGAGCGCTTCTCGGCGCCGGCGCGCTCGGCGCCGCCGAAGGCGTCCTCGCCAAGGAGAAGAACGGCCGCGGCAAGGACCGCAAGAAACGCCGCGACAAGAACCGCCAGGCGAAAAACCCGCCGGCGCCCGTGGACGAGGGCGTGGCCCCCGTCACCGCCGAAGCGGCGTCCTGCCTCAGCCCCGGTCCCAGCTCGAACCTGAGCGGGTGCAACTTCTCCGGCGACGACCTGGACGGCGTCGACGTGTCCAGCTCGAACATGAGGAACACCAACTTCAACGGGGCCAGCCTGTGCGGGGCGGACCTGTCGAGCTCGACGCTGACCAACGCCGACTTTCGCAACGCCAACCTGACCCGGGCCGACCTGCACTCCTCGGCCTGCAAGGGCATCAAGGTCAACCCCGCCACCCGCTTCTGCCAGACGAAGACGTGCAGCGGATCGATCGACAACAGCGACTGCCCGAGCGGGGCGGCCGTCTGCTGCGATGTCCGCGACTGTGAGGACCGGGTTTGCCACGTCCGCGTGTGCGCGGACTCCGCCTGCGAGTACGCCAGGCAGACCAGCGGCGCGCCAGGCAACCTCTGCCCGGACCCGCGGCAGTGCTGCAACGGCGCCTGCTGCCCCGAAGGCCAGAAGTGCTGCGGAACCACCTGCATCCCGGACGACCAGTGTTGCGGCCCCAACGGCACGGCCGGGTGTCCGCAAGGGCAGCAGTGCT
>CALMZR010000339.1 GCA_937870845.1 uncultured Chloroflexota bacterium | reverse complement strand
CCACCACCACGCGCGGGTCGAGGGAAGAGAACGGGTCCTGGAACACGATCTGGAACTGGCCGCGCCGCGCGCGCAGTTGTCCGCGCCGCAGGCCAATCAGTTCCGTGCCGTCGAAGTTCACCGAGCCGCCGCTCGCCGGGATGAGTTGGAGAATGCCCTTGCCCACGGTGGTCTTGCCGCAGCCGGACTCGCCCACGAGCGCCAGCGTCCGTCCTGCGCGAATGTCCAGACTGACCCCGTCCACGGCCTTCACGAAGCCGACGGTGCGCTGGAACAGGCCTTTGCGAATCGGAAAATGCACCTTGAGGTCGCGGACCTGCAGCAAGTCCGCGTGCGCGGTGGCGCCGCGCACAGTCGCGGCAGGCTCGGGCAGCGGCGCGGTCGCAGCCGCCGGCCGCCTCCCCTCCTCCGCCAGATGGCAGCGCACGCCGCGCGTGTCTTCCGCGGTCCACGCCGGCGTCTCGCTGCGGCAGCGCTCCCAGGCATGGTCGCAGCGCTCGGCAAAACGGCAACCGCGGAACGGACCGTCCAGGCGCGGCACCATGCCCTTGATCACCGCCAGCGCCTCGCCGCGGCGCGCCATGCCCGGCAGCGAGGCGAACAGTTTCTGCGAATAGGGATGGCGCGGCTCGCGGAAGAAATCGTCGCGGCCCGCCGTCTCCACGATCTCGCCGGCATACATCACCGCCACGCGCTGGGCGATGTCGGACACGACGCCCAGGTCATGGGTGATGAACAGCATGGCCATGCCGTTCTTGCGCTGCAATTCCCGCAGCAGCTCCAGGATCTGGGCCTGGATCGTCACGTCGAGGGCGGTGGTCGGCTCGTCGGCGACGAGGAGGGCGGGGCGGGTGATGAGCGCCATGGCGATCATGGCGCGCTGGCGCAGGCCGCCGCTGAGCTGGTGGGCGTACTCGTGGACGCGGCCCTCGGGGCGCGGCACGCCGACGGAGCGCAGCAGCTCGATGGCCCGGTCGTATCCCTCCTGCTTGCTCATCTTCTGGTGAAGCCGGATGGCTTCGACGATCTGGTTGCCGACGGTATGGACCGGGCTGAAGGAGGTCATCGGCTCCTGAAAGATGAGGGCGATCTCGCCGCCGTTGATGGCGCGCATCTCCGCCCCGTCGGCCTTCAGCTTCGCCAGATCGACGACGCCACTCCCGTTCCTCGCCTTCCGCCTCCCGCCTTCCGCCTCCCGCCTCAGCAGAATCTCCCCGCCGACAATTTTGCCCGGCCGGTCGACGATGCGCATGATGGAGCGGGCGGTGACGCTCTTGCCGCAGCCGCTCTCACCGACGATGCCGAGGGTCTTGCCGGAATAGACGTCGAAGCTGGCCCCGTCGACGGCTTTCACCAGGCCGTCGTCCTGGAAGAAGTAGGTCTTGAGATCGCGGACGGCGAGGAGCGGGGACGAGGGTGACAGGGTGACAGGGTGTCGGGGTGTCAGGAGATTCGTCTCCCCTGGCGCTTCGACATCCCGTGACCGAGTCACTCCGTCGTATCTCACCCTGTCACCCTGCAACCCAGACACCCTGTCACCCTACGAATACGGATCGGCCGCGTCGCGCAGACCGTCCCCAAGGAAGTTGAAGGCCAGGATCACCAGGATCACCGGCAACGCGGGCAACAACAGCCACGGAGAGAGGGCCACCGTCTGCACGTTCTGCGCCTGCTGCAGCAGGACGCCCCAGCTGATGGCCGGCGGGCGCAGGCCGAGACCGAGGAAGCTCAGCGCCGTCTCGCTGATGATCATGGCGGGGAGGGCCAGCGTGGTGGCGGCGATGATGTGGCTGAGGAAGAGCGGGACCATGTGGACGAAGATGATGCGCGATTGCCGCGCCCCGACCAGGTCGGCGGCGGTGACGAAATCCTCCTCGCGCAAGGAGAGGAAGCGGCCGCGCACCACCCGCGCCAGCTCGGTCCAGCCGATGAGGGAGATGATGATGGTGATGGTGAAATAGACCTGGGTGATGCTCCAGGTCTTGGGCATAGCCGCCGCCAGCCCCATCCAGAGTGGGATGGTGGGGATGGAGCGCAGGATCTCGATCAGGCGCTGGATGACGGTGTCGGCGAAGCCGCCGTAGAAGCCGGAGATGCCGCCCAGGATCACCCCCAGCACGAGGCTGACGACCACGGCGATGAGACCGATCGTCAGCGAGGTGCGGGTGGCGTACATCACCCGCGACCACATGTCGCGCCCTTCGAGATCGGTCCCCAGCAGGAAGAGCGTCTCCTCCGGGTTGCCCCCCTCGACGCCGATGAGGTGCCGGTTCGTGGGGATGATCCCGAACAGCTTCCAGTCGAACCCCGTGGCGAAGAACGTCACGGGGACAATCTGGGTCGGGTCGACGGTGTAGACGCGCTTGAAAGTTTGCGGGTCGCGCTCGCCGACGAGGGCGTAGATGTGGGGCAGGAACTGGCCGTCGTGGAGCCACTGGATGCCCTGGGGGGCGATCAGGCCGCGGTTGGCGTCGGAGGCTTCCGGGTTGGCGTAGGCCAGGAACTCGGCCAGCACGACGATGGCGTAGAACAGGATGACCGTGATGGCGCCGAGCATGGCCAGTCGGTGCTTGCGGAAGCGCCGCCACATCAGCTGCCACTGGGTGGCGACCGCCACCCGCTCTTCTGCCTCGGTCGTGAGAATTGGCTCGCCGGGAGCGGGACCGGGCGCCAGCGCCCCCGGCGCGGTGACGAACGGCGCGGTCGGCCCCGAGGTCTCCTCCGGCTCCAGCGAGTGCGGCGTCGGGGAGACCGTTCCTATCCGCGGGGCGGGCGCCGGCGCGTCGAGATCCTGACGTTGCATCGTCAGTCCTCGACCCGGATGCGCGGGTCGATCCACATCAGCAGCAGGTCGGAGACGAGGGTGCCGATCACCGTCAGCACGCCGAGCAGCAGCACGATGGCCCCGGCCAGGAACATATCCTGGGCGATGAGCGAGCGCAGCAGCAGCGGCCCCACGGTCGGCAACCCCAGCACCAGCGAGACGATGATGCTCCCCGAGACGACGTACGGCAGCGTGTACCCGATGGTGCTGGCGAAGGGGTTCAAGGCGACGCGCACCGGGTACTTCCAGATGGCCCGCCACTCGGAGAGCCCCTTGGCCCGCGCCGTGACGACGTACGGTTTTCGCAGCTCGTCGAGCAGGTTGGCGCGCATGATGCGGATCGCCTGCGCCATGCTGGCGATGCCCAGGATGACGGCCGGCACCGGCAAGTGCTTCATCATGTCCCAGAGCTTCGCCCAGCTCCAGGGCGCATCGATGTACTCCGGCGAGAAGAGCCCGCCGATGTTGGCGTTGAAATAGACGAACCCGAAGTAGAGCACCAGCAGCCCGAGCAGAAAGCTGGGGATCGCCAACCCCAGAAAGCCGAGCAGCGTGAACAGGTAATCGAGGGGGGAGTAGGGCCGCACCGCGGAGTAGATGCCGATCGGCAAGGCGACGATCCAGGTCAGCACCACCGCCGCGAAGGAGACGACCATCGTCAGCCACAGCCGGTCGCCGATCACCTCCGTCACCGGCCGCTGCCACTCCATGGCCATCCCCAGATCGCCCTGGGCCATCAGCCGCATCCAGCGCGCGTACTGCACCCAGATCGGCTGGTCCAGCGCGTACTCGGCGCGGAGCTGCTCCGCCTGGTCGGCTGAGATGCCGCTCCCCGACGCCGAGAGGTTCGAGATGTAGGCGTCGACGAAGTCGCCGGGCGGCAACTGGATGATGATGAAGGCCAGCACCGAGATCGCCCAGCAGGTGAAGAGGGCGAACAGGACGCGGCGGATCAGGTAGCTGAGCATGCGTGCCTCAGAGGGGGGGTGAGGGGGGTGAAGGGGGGCGCTTCGCTGAGGGGGGGATAGGGGGGATAGGGGGGGATAGGAAAGGACGACGAACTGCCACCCGTGTGCTCTCCTCTTCCCCCCTCAGGCCGCTTGCGGCCGCCCCCCCTTTCCCCCCCCTCTTCCCCCCTACGAGCCCCCGCCGTTCCGGAAGAAGAACGTGGCCGGGTGCGAGCTTTGCGGGGTGCGGGCGTGCTGCATGTTGACCTGGCGGGCGGGGATGTTGCCCATGGTGTTTTTCACGATGCGGATGCCCATCACCGCCGGGGAGACGCCGACGGTGCCGATGCTGAAGACGTTGTCGACGATGATCTTCCAGATCTCCTGCGCCGTGGCGTTCGCCTCCTCGGTGGTCTGGCCGCCGGCGGAGCGGTAGAGGTCGATGGCGTCGAGCATCGCCTGCTCGGTCGGCTCCATCCCCTCTTCGCCGTTGGTGACGAACCAGGTGGCGATCAACGGGCCCATCATCGCCTCGGCCGGGTCGACCGGCAGGGCGTGGCGGGGGAAGGCGTAGATCAGCTCCGAGCCGTCGTTGGCCCACATGAAGAGCTGGTGCTCGTTGTTGCGCATGCGGGTCATGCCCAGGTTGCGCTCCAGCTCCGAGACATCGAGCTGGATGCCGATCTCCTGCCACTGCTGGGCGATCGCCTGCGCAATGCGCGGGAAGGGGACGAAGGCGCCCGAGATGGCGAAGATTTCCAGGCGCAGGCGGCCGTTGCCGTCGCTGCGCACGCGGAACCCGTCGCCGTCTTTTTCGGTGAGGCCGATCTCGTCGAGGAGCTGGTTGGCCTGCTCCACGTCGCGGGTGGCCCACATGGTGCGCCACTCCTCGCCGGGACTCTGCGGCACGCTCGGATCGGGGGCTACGCTGCCGGGCGAGCCGACGCCGAGCCAGAAGGTCTCGTTGAGCTGGTCGCGGTCGATGCCCATGGAGAGGGCGCGCCGGAAATCGGCGTTGTGCAGCCACTGGGCGACCTCGGGGTCGCCGTCGTAGGAGTGGTTGACTTGCAGGGTGGCGTCGGAGCCGTAGGAGCCGGGGTCGAGGTGGACGGAGTAGTCGCCCTGCTCCATGTTCTCCAGGAAGACCGGCAGCTTGGCGATGTCGGTGTGGCGCTCCTGCAGATCGTATTCGCCGGCGATGGCGCGCAGATTGAGCACCTCAAGGTTTTCGGCGAGGGTCATCTGGATGCCGTCGAGGTAGGGGAGCTGGTTCCCCTCGGGGTCGACCTCGTAGTAGAAGGGGTTGCGCTCCATCGTCCAGTTCGGGGTGTTGATGGGGGAGACGCAGCGCCAGGGGCCGAGGATCGGCAGATCCGGATTGAGATACCACTGGCTCTTGAGGCGCAGCAGCGCGATCCAGTCCTCGACGTTCTCCTCCGTCGCCATCTGGTCCAGCTCGGCCTGGGCCGTGTACTTGGGCAGGAACTGACGCAGGTAGTGGGCCGGGGCGTAAGCGCCGCCGTGAAAGCCGCGGCTGGTCATCTGGCCGGAGCCCATGAAGGTGGTGCCGCCCAGGATGGTCAGAAAGAGGGGGTACGGCTCCTCGAAGACGAAGCTGACCGTCAGGTCGTCGACCTTCTCCACCCGTCCCTGCTGGCCGTTGATGGCGAAGGTGCCGCTCGGCACCGGCACGATGTCGGGGTTGAGGTAGAGGTCTTCGTACCAGAAGACGAAGTCGTCGGCGGTGAACGGTTCCCCGTCGGACCACTTGTGCCCTTCGCGCAGATGGATGGTGAAGACCCGGTCCTCGTCGCTGAACTCCCACGACTTGGCGAGGGCCGGCCGGAACTCGGTCCCGGTGTAATCCCAGAAGATCAGCTTGTCGCCGGAGTTGTAGCGGTTGCCGTTCTCGTCGTCGCCGGGGCCGGTGAAGCCGCGGCGCAAGACGCCGCCGTACGTGCCGATCCCCTCCACCGGTTGCACCACCAGCGGCTCGAGCGGCACGCGCTCCTCGACCGGGGGCAGCGTGCCGTCCTCGACCAGCGGATCGAGCATCGGCGCCTGCTTGAGATTCTCCGGCCGCGGCGCGTCGACCAGGACAATGGGTCCTTCCAGCTCGCCGATGAGGGCGCTGCCGAGCGGCTCGTCCTGCGCCGCCGCGGCGGAGCGGATGGCGGAGAGGGGCGTGCCTGCCGTAGGGAGGACCAGACCGGCCGCCGCCGCGCCCTTCATCAGGCCGCGGCGGGAAACTTGCTTCCGCGCCACGTCGCGCATGATCTCGTCTGCGCCGCGAGTCCTGGGCCGCGTCATTGCGAACTCCTTCTCTGTCTCCGCGCGTCTATGCACGTTTCGGAAAAGCGAAAGGCCTACCCGCTCGTTGCTCTTCAGGGCTCCTTCACGATTGTGCCACCGGCGACGAAGCTATCAAAACATCCGGGCATCGGGTTGTCAAACGGGCCATGGGCTATCAGCTATCAGGGATCAGTTTGCGGGGAACCTCATTGCGAGCGGGCGGCCCGGCGCCAACTCCGACCCTGAAGGTGTAGATGAGGCCGACTGATAGCTGATAGCTGATAGCCGATAGCCCGCGATTCTATCGCCCGCCCGCGGTCTCCAGCAGGGCCGCGACTTCGGTAAAGCCGCGTTGCTGGGCGTGCGCCAGGGGCGTGGCGCCGTTGCTATCCGCCAGGTTGACGTCGGCGCCGGCGGCGAGCAGGAGGCGCACGGTCTCGACGTAGCGGGGGCCGCCGTCGCCGAACATGACGGCTTCCAGCAGGGCGGTCAGCCCGAGGCGGTTGACGTGGTCGACGGCGATGTCGGTTTCCAGCAATCGCGCGACGATGTCGAAATGCCCGCGCTCTGCCGCCCGGATCAGCCCCGTGCCGCGGTAGCTGTCGAGGGAGCGTACGTCCGCGCCGGCGTCCAGGGTCACGTTCAAGAGTTCGAGATACCCCTCGGACGTGGCGACCAGATAGGCGCTCTGCTGGGTTTCGTCCTGGATGTTGACGTCCGCCCCGGCCGCGATCAGGGCGCAGGCGACGTTGAGGTGGTTGCCCCAGGCGGCGGCGATGAGGGCAGTCTGTCCCGTGGCGTCCTGGGTGGAGACACTGGCGCCGTCAGCCAGGAGCCGCTCCACGGCCGCGGCATCGCCGCCGCGGGCCGCCTCGATCAGATGCAGGTCGCGCTCGGTTGGCATGCGGTCGTTCTCCGGGGTTGCCGCGACTGGCGGCGCGCACGTCCGCTCCGGGGTCGCGCTCGGCGTGGTTGCTTGGGCAAGCCCGCTCCCGCTGCCGGGGCCGGCGGCAATGGCAAGACCCAGCCATATGGCGATGCCGACGACGGCGGCCATCCCAGGCGACTTCATGACACGAGCCATTCTACGCGTCGTCTTCACCGCGCGTTGCGAGCCTGAGTGACGGCGTCCATGAACCGGCGCGCCAGCTCGGGATCGACGGCGTTGCGCATGTCGCCGTGCTTGATCCAGGTCGCGACGACCACGCCATCCGCGACGGCGAGCCCCTGCCCGACGTTGTCGGCGGTCGCGCCTCCGCCGAGCAACAGGGGAACGTCCGGCAACCGTTCTCGGACGGCCGCGAGCCACTCCATGGACTCCTGAAAGTCGCCCCCGGTGACGAAAAGTCCTTCGGCGCCCCCTTCGAAGACCGCCGCATGCGCGGCGACGTCGATCGGGAGCCGCGCCAGGGGCACGGCGTGGGGCTCGTAGACATCAGCGAAGATGGGCGCCTTGGCCCCGATGCGGCGCTGGAAGCGCGTCGCCTCATGGCAGCAGGCTTCGGAGAAGCCCCAGCTCGTGACGGACACCCCGGTGAAGGTGTGCTCGATGCGCACGAAATCGGCGCCGCTGGCGTCGGCGACGGCGATGGCCGCCTCCGCGTCCCAGTTGACGAGGATGCTCAGGGAGAGCGCGGGGAACGCTTGCCGAATCGCTAATGCCGTCGCGGTCATGTATGCCACGGTCTCCGGGCCGACGTGGCGCGTGCTCGGGTTGTCCCCCATGTTCTGGAGCTGCACACCGTCGAAGCCCGCGTCCGCCAGGATCGCCGTTTCCGCCAGCGCCGCGTCGATGATCGCGGCAAGCGGCTCGCCCGCGTATCGATAGGAGCCGGGGAGCGGCCGCAACTGAACCATCGCCAGCGCCGGCTTGGTCACGGAAAACCATTGCGATAGCACGTCAAACCTCTCCCATGGCCCGAGACAGCCGCTCGGCGTGATGCACGATGGCCGCCGGCGGCAAGATGCCCGCCTCGGTGATGTACCCGCTCAGCAGCGCGGGCGGCACGTAATCCAGATCGGGACTGGCGACGGTTACGCGCTCCTTCAGGGCCGGCGGCCAACCCTCGGTCAGCCGGCCGAGATGGTCCTCGCCGAGCTCCGGATCGGGACGTCGATAGCCGCAAAGCGTGCGCGCGTCGATTTTCACCAGCATGCTCGGAACATAGAGCGGGACGCGCCAGTGCTGGCAGGCGAGGGCCACGAGGAGGCTGCCCGTGGTGTTGTAGCAGCCGCCCTCGGCGGTGATCGTCTCGGCCCCGATCAGGGCCAGGTCGCAGCCGCGGAGGGCGCCGCCGGCGGCGGCGTCGGGGATCAACTCGATGCGGAGGGGCGTGTCGTGCAAATCCTCGACGAAGCGTCGTCCACCCTCCAGCGTGCGCGCCTCGGGAAGGATCACGAGGGGCGGGGTTTCGGCCGCGCCCAGTTCGCGCAGGAGGCACGCGATCGAGCTCGAATAGTCGTAGGCAAGGAGTCTCCTGGCTCCGGATGCGAGCCTTGTGCCATTCGCGACGATGGCCGCCATCCACCCCGCCGCGTCGTCCCGGTAGCGGCTGACGCTGGCGATGGTCCAATCGCGAATGGTTTCGGGCGAGGACTCGACCCGTTCCTGCAGACCGTCCAGCATCAGCGCCAGGGCGTTGGGGATAGCCTGGCTCGAGGCCCCGCGCTGCGCGGAAAGGTAGGCGACGATCTCGCCCAATCGTGCCGCCAGCGCCGGGCCGTCCCCTTCGTGGGCTTCGGCCACGGAGATGAGCAGCTCCGCCGCGATCTCGATCTGACGGCTGGCGCCAAGGAGTTGCGGGGAGTCGAACGCGTCGAGCAGCGCCGCGGCGCGCGGCGTCAAGGTCGGGCGTGGGGCGTTCATACGGGGGCCGCCGCGCGTTCCGCCAGGAATGCGTCGACCTCGGCCAGGGTCGGCTGGGCGGAACGGGAGCCGATCGCCGTCACCGAGATGGCCGCCGCCGCCGTGGCCACGATGCCGCAGCGGCGTAGCCCCCAGCCATGGAGATAGCCGGAGACGAAAGCGGCGATGAAACAATCGCCGGCCCCCGTGGTGTCGGCGACCGGTACGGCGAAGCCCGGGATGCGCAGCGTCTCCTCGTCGGTAACGACGAGACACCCTTGCGCGCCCAGGGTAACGACAACGATGTCCGGGCCAAAGCGGAGGATTTCCCGGGCCCCCTCGACTTCATCCCCGCCGACGAGGCTGCGCAGCCCGGCCGCGTTCGGGAAGGCGAGGTCGACGTGCGACAGGAGCGCGCGAAACCCCTGCGGCGAGGCGTCGATCGTGGTCGTCGGCTCGATGTCGAGCGAGACGAGCGCGTCGCGCAGCTTCGCGTGGCGGGCGACCCAGGTGGTGTCGTCGACGTCGTTGGCGATCAGGTGCACGAGCCGCGCCTGGCCAAGCGCCTCCGGGTCGATGTCTTCCCGCCGCGGGGCGATGCACTCGGTGACCACCAGCGTCAGCGCCTTCTCGCCGGAGTCGTCGAGCATCACGACGCAGAAAAAGGTCCGGCCGCGTTCCCGGACGACGACCAGATCGGTCGCGACGCCGGCCTCGACCAGGCTCTGCAAGGCGATCTCGCCATAGCGGTCGTCCCCGACCACGGCGATGAGGCCGGCGCGCATGCCGAGCCGGCTTGCCGCGCAGGCGAAGTTGGCGCTGATGCCGCCGGGGAACTCGCCCAGCAGGCTGCCGATCACCTTTTCGTCGCGCTGCGGCAGCCGGTCCACGCGCAGGAAGAGATCGACGTCGGCGTCCCCGACCGCCAGGACGTCCCAGCGTCGCTCTCGGCTCACGAGCGTGTCACGGTCACGGCGTCGTCGTCGGTGAAGCGAACCCACTCCGGGATGTAGCTCGGATCGGGTTGCATGCAGGCGAAGCTGTAGGTGGTCTCCTCCGCCTCGGGGAACGCGGCGCTGTGCCACGTTCCGGGGTGCATGATGATCCCCATGCCGACGGGGATGCGGAACGCCTTGACGGTGGACGGGTCCGGACGTGCGTCTGGATCGTCCATGTCCAGCGGCAGCGCCAGGGGTTGGATCAGGGCGTGGCCGTGGGGATAGAGCAGCTCGAAGGTGTCGACGTGGCGCTCCATCTCGCTGACGGCGATCTCGCGCGGCTTCGTCACCACGGCCCCGAAGAGCAGCGGCGAGGGGCACTCGAGCGCCTGAAAGCCGAACCAGCAGTCCCAACCGGGTCCGGAGCGCGGCGCCGGCGCCGGCGGGACAGCGACGATCCGTCCGTAGGGCGCGAACGCTTCTTCGGTCAGCTCCTCGACGCCGATTGTCCATGCACGGGCCATCTCATTCACCTCCGTACGATGCGGTCGCGTCGGCCGCGACCATGAAGTTCAGGTAGGGCTCCTCGGTGCGCCGGCCGAAGGCGTTCTCCTCGGCGAAGTACTGGTAGTACCCGGCGTCGCTCAGGGCGTCGACCATGTCGGTGAGCGTCTCCAGGTTCGGGAACTCCCAGAGGGCCACGCGCGCCCAGGCCGTGCTGGCGCGGCATTCGTAGGAACCGAGGTTCCGGGCGCCGCGGGCGCCGGCGTGGCCGCGGATCGCCTCCCACGCGGCGAGCAACCGCCTCCGCTCGTCCGGCGCCAGGTAATACCACTCGTCTTTCGGCTTCCAGAAATTGATCCAGCCGATCGGTCCCATGGGCTCGCTCACGCGCTCGCGCCCTCCTCATTCAGCCAGGTCAGCTCGGTTTGCAGATGATTGCCGAAGCGGAAGTAGGTCGTCAGACGCCCCGAAACGGCCTGCGTCTCCACGCCAGCGCCGCCGTAGGTTCGTTCCCGCCGATCGAGATAGACCGCCAGCGCGTCCGTATCCTCGGCGGTGGCGAGGACGAAGCGGTCCCACGCCGTGCCGAACCGGCAGTCGAACGCCCCGTAGAGGCGAACGCCGGGGATCGCCGGCTGGCGTCGGCGAATCGTATCGTTTGCCGCCGCGCCCGTGCGGCGTTCCAGCAGGACCAGGCCGAGCGGCGGCGGTTTGCCGTCCGCGATCTCGGGGATGACGTCCCAGGCGCCCTCCGTGAGCGCGTCGGCGTCCGGGAGGTAGTGGCCCACGATATGGAGCGAATCGGCGAACTTGAAGTCCCCGGCCCGCTCCAGATCGGCGATGGTGTTGAAGACGGCCGCCATGCTGGGGCTGACCCAGAAGGTCAGATATTCCCACGGGCTCGACCAGCGGCAGGCGAACAGGCCGTACGTGCGGTTCCCACGTTTGCGGCCCAGGTCGAACGCGGCCTGGATCGCGTCGGTTGTGCCCCATTCGTCACGAGGCGTGGCCGTGTACTCGCGCTGGTTGTTCTTCCACAGCGCCACGAAGCCGACGGTCACGGCCGCTCTCCTCGTTCCATCGCTATTTGATCGCGCCCGCGGTCAGCCCGCGCACGATGTACCGCTCGAGCAGCAGTCCCAGCGCGATGGTGGGGATCATGCTGACGATGGCCAGGGCCGACATCAGCCACCAGCGGATGCCGATGGCCGTGGCCATCCCGGCCAGCGTCACCGGCATCGTCTTCGCCTGCTCGAAGGCCAGCAGCGAGGCGAAGAGGTACTCGTTCCAGGAAAAGATGAAGAGCAGGATGCCCGTCGCCGCCAAACCCGGCACGGAAAGGGGCAGGACGATCCGCCAGAAGGTCGTGAACCACCCCGCGCCCTCCACCAGCGACGCTTCCTCCAGTTCCCTGGGCAACGCCATGAAGAAATCGCGCATGATCCAGATAGCGAACGGCAGATTGAACCCGGTGTAGGCGATGGCCAGCCCGGCCACCGAATCGAGCAGATGCAAGTAGTTGAACATGACCATGAAGGCCAGGATGGCCGCCGCCGGGGGGAGCATGCGCTGGGAGATGAACCAGAAGGCGATGTCCTTGTTGCGCCACGGCCCCCAGCGGTACTGGAAGCGCGACAGCCCGTACCCGGCCATGCCGCCCAGGACCACCGCCACGAGCGAGCTGATCGACGCGGCCAGGAAGCTGTTTCGCAGCGGATCGGCCACCGGCACGGCCCCCGCCATGAGGTCCCGCCAGGCATGCAGACTGGGGGTGAAATCGACCCAGGGGAGGTAGCTGACGCCGCGATTGATGTCGATCGGGAGCTTGAACGACGTAATCACCATCCAGTAGAGGGGGAACAGGATCACCACCGCCCAGATGACGAGCGGGATGTACGGCAGCGTGCGGCGCAGCGATTTCGGCATTGGCGCGGCTCCTACGTCGCTCGCTCGACGGCGCGTCGCGTCAGGACCAGGTAGATGGTGGCGAAGATGATGACCATGATGAGGAGGGCGTACGCCACCGTTGCGCCGTAGCCCATGTCGCCGCGGGTGAGGGCCAGGTCGTAGACGTAGAGTGTGACGGTCTGCGTGGCCGTGCCGGGGCCGCCGGCGGTGATGATCCGCACCAGGTCGATCAGCTTGAACAGCTCGAGTGACCGGATGAGGACCGCCGTGACGGTGACCGGGAGCAGGAGCGGAAAGGTGATCTGGGTGAAGACCTGCCAGGCGCTTGCGCCGTCGACGCGGGCCGCCTCGAAGGGCTCGCTTGGCAGCGACTGCAAACCGGCCAGCAGCAGCACGAACATGAACGAGGTCCACTGCCAGACGTCGGCGATGACGATGGTCCAGGGCGCCACGTCGGGGTTGCTGATCCAGGGCACGTACGGGAGCCCGAGCCGAAAGAGGATGTTGTTGATCGGTCCCTGCGTCTCGCTGAAGAGCATGCGGCCGATGACGTAACCGACCGCCGCCGGGCTGATCATCATCGGCAGCAGAAAGACGACGCGAAAGAAGCGCTGGCCGCGCCCGATCTGGAGCACCATGAGCGCCAGAACCAGCCCGACGCCGTACTCCAGGATCGTCGCGGCCACGGTGAAGAAGAGCGTGTTGCGGATAGACCGGGTCAGCGTGGCATCGGCGAAGAGCCGCCGCCAGTTTTCCAGGCCGTTGAAGGCGACGTCGGGGTAGAGGAGGTTCCAGTTCGTGAACGTCATCGCCAGCGAGAAGACGAACGGGAACAACGACAGCATGAGGACGAGGACGGCCGCCGGGTTCAGGAAGAACCCGGCGGGCGCGCCCTTGATCGCCGTGCCGGCGGGCTCGCCGCCGGCGGCTGCCAGGCGGGCTTCAGCCCTCGATCCCCGGCGCGGAACGTCGCTCATTCCTCGGCGATGCCCAGCGATTCGCGGTAGTACTGCGCCTGCTGATCGCGGCCCAGGCGGTCGGTGATCGCCTCCCACTCGGCAGCGACCTGGTCGAGCGCTTCCTGCGCCGTGGCCTCGCCGACCAGGGCGCTCGTCACGCCGATCTCCAGGGCGTCCTTGTACTCGGGGATGCCCGGGATGCGCAGGTCGAAGACCGCGTTCGGGTGGTCGAGCGAATCGACGATCGCTTGCGTGTAGGCCTGGGCGTCTTCCTCCGTGAAGCCCGCGTCCACCCAGATGGCGGGGTCGAGCAACTCGGTGGAGTTGGGGTTGACGCCGCAGCCGGGCGTCGTCACCGCCTGCACGCGGACCTCGGGCGAGCCAAGATAGGTGGCCAGGTCCATCGCCGCGTCCGGGTTCGGACTCAGCGTCGGCACGACGAAGATCCAGCCGCCGAAACCGGCGAAGGGCGCCTTGTTCGGCTCTTCGACCGTCTCCCACTCCTCGGTGGCCGGGTTCCAAACCTCGGTCGAGCCGGGGATGACGCCGAAGCCGACGTTGCCGGCCACCACCGATGTGTTGGGATCGACGCTCATCGGACCGATGTCGGCCCACTGGATGTTGAGGGCGGCGCGGCCGCCGACGAAGGCCTGCGCGTTGGCGGCCCAGTCGTAGCTGAGCATGTCCGGCGGACCCCACTGCAGGGCGGTGGTCCAGTCCTCCAGCGCCTTGACGAAGCCGGGGGTGTTGATGCGCGGGGTCATGGTCTCCGGGTCGAAGAAGAAGGCCGGGTCGTCGGGATGCTTGGCGTAGCCCGCGGCCCGGGAGAGGAACCCGTTCCAGGCGTGGTTGCGCCGCATCGGCAGCTCGACGAGGCCGTAGTTGGGCGCTCCGTCGTTGTCCCAGTCCATGCCGGTGAAGAAGGCGGCGATGTCCGCGTACTGCGTCCAGCTCTCGGGCGGAGCCAGCGGATAGCCGTACTCCGCTTCGAACGCCTCCTGATTCGCCGGGTCGTTCAGCAGGTCGCGGCGGTAGTTCATCATCAGCATGTCCCCGTCCCAGGGGACGCCGTACAGCGTGTCGTTCCAGCTCAACTGGTCCTGGTTGTAGACATCGGGGATTTGCTCGAGGCCCAGGCGGTCCCGCAGCGCCTCCGGAACTTCCACCACCTGGCCGCTGGCCATCAATTGGCCGGCTGTCTGGGAGCCGAGGTAGTAGACGTCGGCAAGGAAGGTGTTGGTGCCGGTGGCGGCTAGCACCCGGCTGTCGATGTCGGCGAACGGAATGGCGTTGATCGAGACGGAGCCGCCGGTCTGCTCTTCCCAGGCGGCGGTCCAGTTCTCGATGCACTCGACCTGGCCGGCGGGTCCGGCGACGGTGACCTCGATCCCTTCGAAACTGGGTGAATCTTCCTGCGCCGCGACGATGGCCAGCGGTCCTGGCATCGTCAGCACCAGGCTCGCGATGAGCGCCAGCGCCGCCGGAAGGCGCCGGAACGAATCGGTCTTCATGACGAGACCTCCTGCCCTTGCATGCGTCGATCATCACGGGGTTGTCGGCGGTTGCGGCGATCACCTCCCTCCCGCGAACGGGTCCCCAGGCGTCGGTTGTAGCGGCCCTGCCTCGCGCACGTCTTGGCGGCTTGCTAGTCGCTGCCTGGGTACAGGGTCGTGCGGTAGGTGTAGGCATCTGCCCGGTAGATCATGAGCACGTACTCCAGCGGCACGCCGTCGGCATCGACGACGGTGCGCGCCACGCGCAGCACCAATGCGCCTTCGTGCGTTTCCAGAAGCTCGGCTTCCTCTCTCGTGGCCAGCCCTGGCTCCACCACCTCATCGGCGCGGGCCATGTGGGCGCCCGCGAGCGCGATGGCGCGGTAGAGCGAGCCGCGGTCGAGCGCCGCGATCGAGAAGGCATTGGGCGGAGCGGCCTTGACGATCCAGAGCGGGACATACGAGCGCTGCACGGCGATTGGTTCGCCGTCGGCGAGGAGGACGCGCTCGATCGCGAAGGCCTTGCCCGATTGGGCGCGCAAGCGATCGGCGATCTCTTTCGACACCCGCAGCGGTTCCGCCCGCAACGTGCGGTAGCCCGGTTCCAGGCCGAGGGCGCTGACGTTTTCGCCGAATCCCGTGAGGCGGGTCACGCGCTCGACGTGACGGCTCCTCTTGCGGACAAAGGTGCCCTTGCCAGGGACGCGCTCGAGCAACCCATCACGCTCGAGATCGGACAGCGCTTGCCGGATGGTGATGCGGCTGAGCCGGTGCTCGTCGCCCAGTTGGGCTTCGGACGGGATGCGATCGCCCGGCTCGAAGTCCCCCTGCTCGATGCGCTCGCGCAGGAGCTCGGAGAGTTGCCGGTACTTCGGGGTCGGCGATTCGGCCTTGATCGCACCCATGCAGCGTCCCGCTCAATACCTGATATAACAGGATAGAACTGGTTCGTGTGGGCCCGTTATACACCTGTCGGCGCCGAAGCGCAACACAGCGGATGCCAGGCGACGGCCAGGCGCCAGGCCGCGGCCGGCCAGGCGCCGGCCTCTGCCTCCATCACCCCCTCACCCACGGCCTGTGGTACAAAGCATGCCGGATTCCGCCCCCTCCTGGGGCCACGGCCGGCGGTCGCAGCAGACTGGCGGCGAGGAAGGAGCAGCGATGCGATCCCCGCGAATCATTTCCCTCGTGCTGGCGGCGCTACTGATGATCCCGGCCCTTGCCATGGGCGCCGCGATGCCGTCGTCAGCTTTCGCGCAGGCCGAATGCACGATCGAGGGTTTCACCGATAGCCCGATCGAGATCATGGCCCCGGCCGCGCCCGGCGGCGGCTGGGACACCACCGCCCGCGAGATGCAGCGCGTGCTGCAGGAAGAGGGGATCGTCCCGACGGTCGAGGTCTACAACGTCGAAGGGGCGGGCGGCACCATCGGCATCGCCCAGCTCGTCAACGACGAGGCGGGCAACGACCACCATCTGATGATGATGGGTCTGGTCATGATTGGGGCCATCGCCACCAACCAGTCGCCGGTGACGCTCGAGCAGACGACGCCGATCGCCAGCCTCACCGCCGAGTACGAGGTCATCGTCGTCCCCGCCGATTCGGAGTACCAGACGCTGGATGATCTGATCGCCGCCTTCCAGGCCGACCCGACCGCCATCTCCTGGGGCGGAGGATCGGCCGGCGGCACCGACCACATCCTGGTCGGATTGATCGCCCAGGCCACCGGGGTCGATCCGACCCAGATCAACTACGTGCCGTTCTCCGGCGGCGGCGAGGCGCTGGCGGCGATCCTGGGCGGGCAGGTCTCGGCCGGGGTCTCCGGCGTCGGCGAGTGGCTGGATCAGATCGAATCGGGCGAGCTGCGCGCCCTGGCCGTCTCCGGCGCGTCCGAGGGCGGCGACGCGACCCCGGCCGCCGGCGGCGCCACGCCGATGGCCGGGGTCGCCCAGATCGCGCCCACGCTGCAAGAGCAGGGCATCGACGTCGAGCTGGCGAATTGGCGCGGCGTGGTGGCCCCGCCGGACATCTCCGAGGAAGGCCGGCAGTGCCTGATCGCCATCGTCGAGCAGATGACGGCGAGCGACGCCTGGGCGGAGACGCGGGCCACCTACGGCTGGCAGGACTTCTCCACCGTCGGCGACGAGTTCGGTGAGCTGCTCGCCTCCGAGCGGGAGCGGGTGATCGAGTTGCTGCGGGGGTTCGGGCTGGTCGCGTAAAGAGAAACCCTCAACCCTAACCCCTCTCCCTGTGCGCAGGGCGAGGGGCTTACGCTCGCTCCCCGGCCGAGATCGCGCTCCCTTCTCCCCGCGCACGGGGAGAAGGGCCGGGGATGAGGGGCGTTCGCCGTGACTCAGCCGCCCGCTCCACGACAGGTCGATATCGGCGAACTCCTCCTCGCCCTCGGCGCCGTCCTCTTCGGCCTGCTCGTCGTCTGGCAGACGACGCAGATCCGGGTGGCCCCGATCTACTCCACGGTCGGCCCGCGGGCCATCCCCTACATCGTCGGCGCCGGCTTGGCCCTGACCGGGCTCTGGCTCGCGTTCGAGGCGCTGACCGGCCGCAGCACCGCCGGCAGCGCCGAATCCGAAGACGTCGACCTCAGCCGGCCGACCGACTGGCGCTGCCTGGGGCTGCTGGCGCTGGCCCTGCTGGCGTATCTGCTCCTGATCGAGCGGGTCGGATTCGTCGTCGCCAGCGCGGTGCTCTTCGTCATGGCGGCGTACGCCATGGGGAGCCGCCGCTCCGTGCGCGACGTCGTCATCGGCGTGCTGCTGGCCTTCGGGCTCTACCTACTGTTCAACCGCGGTCTCGGGTTGGATCTGCCGGCTGGGATTCTGGAGGGGATCGTGTAGTGGACGCGCCGTCTCCCTCCCGCCTCCCGCCTCCCGCCTCCCGCCTCCGCTGATGGACGCCCTCGGCCAGCTCGCCCACGGCTTTCAGGTGGCCCTCACCCCGGAAAACCTGGGCTGGGCGCTGATCGGGGTGCTGCTGGGGACGGCGGTGGGGGTGCTGCCGGGGATCGGGCCGGCGCTGACGGTGGCGCTGCTGCTGCCGGTGACGTACAAGCTGGAGCCGATCAGCGCCTTCATCATGTTCGCCGGCATCTACTACGGCGGCATGTACGGCGGCTCGACCACCTCGATCCTGCTCAACACGCCCGGTGAGTCGGCCTCCATCGTCACCGCCCTGGAAGGGAACAAGATGGCGAAGCGGGGGCGCGGCGCGGCGGCGCTGGCCACCGCGGCCATCGGCTCCTTCGTGGCCGGGACGGTGGGGACCATCGGCCTGACGTTCCTGGCGCCGTTCATGGTGGAACTGGGCTTGCGCTTCGGGCCGGCGGAATATTTCGCGCTGGTGGTGCTGGCCTTCACCACCATCACCGCGCTGCTGGGGGACTCGGTGGCGCGGGGATTCCTCAGTTTGTTCATCGGGTTGGCGCTGGGGCTGGTCGGGATCGACACCCTTTCCGGGCAGAGCCGCTTCACCTTCGGCGTCCCGCAACTGCTGGACGGCATCGACGTGGTCACGGTCGCCGTCGGGTTGTTCGCGGTGGGGGAGACGTTCTGGGTGGCGTCGCGCATGCGCCACGACCCGGACCAGATCATCCCCGTGAAAGGCAAGGTCTGGATGACGGGGCAGGAGTGGGCGCGCTCCTGGAAACCGTGGCTGCGGGGGACCGCGATCGGCTTCCCCATCGGCAGCCTGCCGGCCGGCGGGGCCGAGATTCCGACCTTCCTCTCCTACGCGCTCGAAAAGCGGCTGACGAAGCACCCGGAGGAGTTTGGGCACGGGGCCATCGAAGGCGTCGCCGGCCCGGAGGCGGCCAATAACGCCTCGGCCGCCGGGGTGCTGGCCCCATTGCTGACGCTGGGCCTGCCGACCTCCGCCACGGCGGCGATCCTGCTAGCCGCCTTCCAGCGGTACGGGCTCAACCCCGGCCCGACGCTCTTTCAGTCGGATCCGGATCTAGTGTGGGGGTTGATCGCCAGCCTCTACATCGGCAACGTGATGCTGCTGGTGCTCAATCTGCCGCTGGCCGGCGTCTGGGTGCGGCTACTGGCCATCCCGCGCCCGCTCCTGTACGCCGCGATCCTCGTCTTCGCCGGGCTCGGCACGTATGGCATCAGCGGCTCGACGGTCGATCTGGTGGTGCTCTATCTGCTCGGGGCGCTCGGCTTCGTCATGCGCCGCTTCGATGTCCCCGTCGCCCCGGCGGTGGTCGGGGTGGTCCTCGGCCCAGTGGCCGAAGACCACTTCCGCCGCGCCCTGCAGATCGCCCAGGGCAACTACGCCACCTTCGTCACCCGGCCCATCTCGGCGTTCATCTTGTTGCTGGCGGCGCTGGCCCTGATCGTGCCGCCGCTCCTGCGCCGGTGGCAGGCGCGGCGGGACCAACACTCGGCGCCAGCTGGAGTGCGTTGACGTCTCAGATCAGAAATCGCCCCACGCCACCTGAAAGCACGGCAGATCGAGTTCGTCCCGCCACAGCCGCACGACTTGATCGCGGTCGTCGAAGACGACGCGAACCGTGAACGTGCCCGCGATGTGGCGCTCGTAGATTTCGCGCTTGACGACGGTGTCCTTGCGGCGGTCGCCGGCGCGGCGCATGTGCAAAGCGTCGTACGTTATGCCGTGGCGCTCCAGCCAGCGCTCGGTCTCGGCGCGCCAGCGGTCCTCGCGCCCGGAGACGATCAGGATCGCCGTCTCCGGCTGGCCGCGGCGGATCGCCTCGTAGACGAAGTGAACCGCCGCGTTGACCTCGTCCCCCTCGGCCTTGCTGGCATCGTAGGGGCTGCGGTCGCCGAGGAAGGCGAAGGTGCCGTCGAGATCGAAGATGACGCAGTCGGGCAGCGTCACGCCCACCTCCGCGAGCCGGGCCGCGCCGGTCAGCGATCGTGGGTGCCGAGCCCCCGACCGACGTAGACGGCGCTCCCCACGGCCGGCGGGATGTCGTTCGGCGCGGCGGCCGAGAGCCGGGACACGCGGTCGACTTCGGTGATCACCAACGCCTCCAGCTCCCGCTGCAAATCGTCGCGGATACCGATTCCGCGAGTCGGCGTGGTCGATCGCCGCCTCACGATACGCCTCGTCCACCATATTCGGCAGGGCCGTGGCGACGGCCGTCTCGGCCGCGGCGACGAGAATGTCGGCATGCACCGTGACGGAGGGCGTCTCCGCCTCCAGAGCATACACGCGGGCCCGCAGCCCGCGCAGGTCGTCCTCGATGTCGGAGCGAGTCCGGGATCGGCGGCGGTGGACTCCACAGGGACGTCATGATCAACGCCACGCCGAACCCGATGAGCAAGCCGATGCCAGCGCCGATGGGAAACCCGATCCCTCCCCGTTCGGCCGCCTCGTGGTCGCTCAGGATTCGCCGGGAAGTGGGCATGGGCGAGCTCGCTTCGATATCGCTGGCCACATACGACGTCGCCGGCCGCGGTTGGGAAGATCCAGAAGACGCCGTTGCGCGGGGAGGCCGCAGCGGGAACGGGGCCGTCGCTGAGATGCGCCGTGCGGGGTAGGGAGGGGCGGTGTCCGGCCGGGGCCGTCGTTCGGCCGGACGTCGGCCCCGGTCTTCGCCTAGCTGACGAACGCGAGGTTGTAATCGCCGCCCGATGCATCCGCAATGGCCGTGCCGCCGCTGGCGGTAACGCCCAGGTCGGTCAGATTGCCGGCCGCGCCGCCGTCGACGTATACCGGACCGCCCCACGTGTCGCCGACGCCGATGGCGCTGCCGGCGTTGCCGCCACTGTTGACGTTGCCGATGGCGACCGCGCCGCCATTCGCCGAAGCGGTGGCCACGCCGCCGTTGCCCGCCGAGGCGATGTCGGTCCAGCCGTCGTCATCGTCACCCCAGAACCAGTCCGCGAGACGGCCTTGCGCGGAGGCGTTCGCCGCCCCGGCCAGTCCCAGCCCTGCGCCGGCAGCGCCGGCGAGTGTTCGCTCCTTGAACAAGATAGTCCTCCTTCGATGTATCGGATACGTCTCGCTATTGGAGAAGTCGTCGACGCATCTCGTGCTCATGGCTGGCGCGTGACTACCGTTGGCAGTCGGCCAACCACCTTTAGATGTTGCACGCGGCGTGCCACACGAATCCTATGTTACGAAATGTGTGACACCATGGGCGGTCTGACGCCCGGCGCAGACGTGGCGCCCGGCGCAAGTACGGTAGCGTGGGAGCCGGGGAGAAGCGGACGCAGCGACCGGCTGGCGGGGAGCCAGCCGGTCACAACCGGGGGGATCGTGTTGATGGTCGCCCTGCTGAGCGGCGGCGGCTCGGGTCGCGGCCGCCGCTCCGCACGGTCGTTGCCAGCGACGAGCTTAGCTGACGAAGGCGAGGTTGTAGTCGCCGCCGGAGGCGTCGGAGATGGCCGTGCCGCCGTTGGACGTGATGCCCAGGTCGGTCAGGTTGGCGACGTCGCCGCCGTCCACGCCGACCGAGCCATAGGTGTCGCCGACGCCAACCGCGTTGCCGGCGTTGCCGCCGCTGTTGACATCGCCCACGCCCACGGCCCCGCCGTTGGCGCTCGACGTGGCCACGCCGCCGTTGCCGGCGGAGACGATGTCCTCGGCCCCGTCGTCGCCGCCGAAGAAGCGGTCCTGGATGCGGGTCTGGGCCGATGTGGCCGCCACGCCGGCCAGCCCCGCCGCGGCGCCGGCCGCGGCGCCTTGCACGCGATGCTTCACGATGCGCTCCTCCTCCTTCTGTCGTGGTCGCGCTGCGCGCCACGACCCCACATCGATGGCGTCTCGCCACGGCCCCAGCGGGGCTCCCCGCGGCGTTCGCGCTCATCGACCGACTGGACACCCGCCCAATCTGGGTATTCCAACGCATAACTTGGTCATTTGGTGCCGATCGCGTGCTGGGAAGCCGCCGTCCACCGCGCTCCCGAGCGGCGCCCTGTCGCCCTGAATACCGATGGCGGACCCCTCTGGCCGCGATCGTGCAATATCTGGAGAGAGGCGCTGTCATACGGCGCAGCGCCAGACAGAGGAAGGAAAGCAGCATGGCCAAGGTAGAAAAATCGATCGAAGTCAATGTGCCGGTGCGCACGGTGTACAACCAGTGGACGCAGTTCGAGGAGTTCCCGCGCTTCATGGAAGGCGTCGAGGAGGTTCGCCAGCTCGACGACACGCGCCTCCATTGGAAGGCCACGATCGCCGGCAAGACCGAGGAGTGGGACGCCGTCATCACCGACCAGATCCCGGATCAGCGGATCGCCTGGAACAGCACCAGTGGGGCGGAGAACTCCGGCGTCGTCACGTTCGCCCCGGTCGGGCCCGACACGACCCGGGTCACGGCGGTGATCGGCTACGAGCCGGAAGGGATCGTCGAGAAGGCCGGCGACGCACTGGGCGTCGTCGATGCCCGCGTCAAGGGCGACCTGGAGCGGTTCAAGCAGTTCATTGAAGAGCGCGGCATGGCCACCGGCGCCTGGCGCGGCGAAGTCCACGGCGGCGTCGAGACTGGCGCGTAACACGCTGGGTGATGGGTGACGGCTTATAGGTGATGGGTTATGGGAATCGCCCAGGCTTCATCCTATGACCTGATACCCCGATACCCCGTCACCCCGACACCCGTCACCCGTCACCCCCGCACGCCTCGTCGCCAGACCGCGATCAGCGTGCTCGACTCCAGGATCTCGACGAAGCCGATGCCGAGGGCCAGCAGGAGCAGCCACTGCACCTGCCAGGCGATGGCCGCAGCGACGCCGAGCAGGACCAATCCGAAGACGGTCAGACGGAAGCCTTCGATGCGGCTGAGCATGTCGGTTCGCCGCAACAGCAGGGCGCGCTCCCCGTTGGCGCCGCCGCGCAGGCCGCGCCAGGCGAGCTGCAACCCGATGATGGCGAGCGCGGCGACGATCGTGTTTGCCCAAGTCGGATCGAGCGTGGCGAACGTCTCCATGATGTCTCCTTCCTGACCGCGCCGCTGCGCGGTTCGCGTTATGTGTCTTGCTGGCGATCGGCGCCCGGCACGAGCCGCGCCAAGGCTTCGGCGGTCGCGGCATCGGCGGGGAAAAACGCCTCGATGGCCAGCTCCGAAAGCGTGACGTCGACCGCCGTGCCGAAGACCATCGTCGTGCTCAGGAACGACAGCGTTCTTCCCTCCGTCCTCAGCCGCATCGGCACGGCGACCCCGGCCAGACCGGGCATGGAACCAGAAGCGGCGTGCGCCTCGTTGGGTCCATCTCCGGGGTAGCTCCGCAGCTCGGCGAGCAGCGCCTCCAGCCGCGGGTCGACCGTGACCTCTGCCTCGTGCCCCAGCCGGGTCAGCAGATGCGAGCGCCATTCCGGCAGGTTCGCGATCCGCGGGGCCAGCCCCTCCGGGTGCAAGCTCAGCCGCAGCACATTGATCGGCGGTTGCAGCAGCGCGGTCGAAACTTCAGTCAACAGCGCCGGCACGACGCGGTTGGCCGCGATGAGGTTCCAGCCGCGGTCGATGGCCAGCGCCGGGTACGGCTCGTGCCCGGCCAGCACCCGATCGACGACCGCCCGCGCCGCGCCCAGCGCCGGGTCCTCGAGGCCGCGCTCCGCGTACGCGGGGGCGAATCCCGCCGCCAGCAAGAGCGTGTTGCGCTCGCGCAGGGGAGCCTCCAGCCGCTCGGCCAGGCGCAGCACCATCTCCCGGCTCGGGCGCGCCTTGCCCGTCTCCAGGAAGCTCAGGTGCCGCGTGGACACGTCGGCGTCGAGGGCGAGGGCGAGCTGACTCAGCCGCCGCCGCTCCCGCCATTCGCGCAGCAGCGCCCCGAAGGGCCGGGTCATGGCTGTGTCGATCGCCGTTGCCATGCCTCGACGATACGGCGGCGAGCGATCGCCGACAATGACCTCACGCGTCATGGACGCCGCGCGTCCCAGGAACCAGGATACGTCCAACCCCACCGGGCGCCGGATGGGCCGCCCGCAGTCACGGAGGATTCCCCTTGAGCACCGCAACGGCAACCGCCATCGACCAGCTCGCCGACCGCTACCTCGCCGCCTGGAACGAAACCGATCCCGAGGCCCGTCTCGACCTCATCTCCCGCACCTGGACCGACGACGGGACGTACCTCGACCCACTCCTGGAGGGCATGGGCCACGCCGGCATCGACGCCATGATGGCCGCCGCCCAGCCCCAATTCGACGGCGCCCGCTTCGTTCGCTCCAGCGACGTGGCCGCGCACCACGACGTGGTCCGCTTCTCCTGGTCGCTCGATCCCGAAGACGCCCCCTTCCTCTCCGGCCAGGACTTCGGGGTGGTTGATGACGACGGCCGCTTCCAGTCCATCACCGGCTTCTTCGACTTTATGCCGGGGAGTGGGGAGTCGAAGCAACGGATTACGGCAACGACCGCCCCTCATCCCCAGCCCTTCTCCCCGTGCGCGGTGAGAAGGGAGAACGATATCGCCAAAGACGGCGCCGAAAGCCCCTCTCCCTTCGCAAAGGGAGAGGGGTTGGGGTGAGGGTCGTCCGAGGGATGGGGGTGAGGGTTCCTACCTCGGCACAACCGGCAGCACCAGCCGCGACGGCCGCTCCCCATCATGAAACACCGTCTGCACCGCCGGCCGCATCTCCGCGTCCGCCCCCAGCTCGTGGCCCGTGTTGAGGTTGCGGTCGAAGCGCGGGAAGTTGCTGCTGCTCACCTCCAGGGCGATCCGGTGCCCCGCCCGAAACAGATTGCTCGTCGCCCACAGGTCGATCTCGTACTCCAGCGGCTCGTTCGGCGTGATGGGGCGCGGTCTGTCCGTCCCCTGCCGGTAGCGGGCGCGGATGATGCCGTCGGTGAGATTGCGCACGTAGCCGTCCGGGTAGACGTCGACCAGCTTGGCGGTGAAATCGGTGTCAAGGGCGGAGGTCGCGGCCCAGAGGTGGAGCCGGACGTGGCCCGTCACCTCGGTGTCCTGCGCCAGCGGCCGCGTGGCGTAGACCAGCACGTCCGGCCTCGTCTCGACCGCGCGCTGATCGTAAACGCCGGGGTCGAACGTGGGCGGGTAGCAGCAGAGCTGGCCGCCGGCGGTCGGCACGGGGTGGAACGGGTCGTAGAGAAAGACGTCCGGCCGCTCGTCGCCCGGCGCTTCAGAGACAAGCGCGCCATCCCCGGATGAGGAATTGGCGTCGCCGCCGCTGCTGAGGAAAAAATCGATCTCCACCGCGCGGGCCAGCGGCCACTCCTGCTCGCCGCGCCAGACATCCTCGCCCATGACGAAGACCTGCACCGGCGGCTCCTCGTCGTAGCCGTCGTCGATCCCCTTCAGCCAGCGGTCGAAAAAGCGCAGCGTGGCCCCGTCGATGTCCATGCTCAGCGGCATCAAGCTCTGCCCGGCTTTCGCGCCGAAATCGAGCGTGCCCGACTTGGCCAGTGGCGGGGTGGTGTGCGTCCAGGGGCCGAGCAGAAGGCGGGAGCCGTTCCGGGCTTCGTCCGTGGCCCCCAGCTCCTGCACCCCGGTGAAGTTGCGGATAGAGCCGTCGAGGAAGATGTCGTACCAGCCGGCAATGTTGAGCGCCGGGACGTGGACCTGGTCGTGCCGCTCCTCGATAGAGCGCTCCTGCCAGAAGCTGTCGCGGCTGGGATGGGCCATCCACTCGAAGAAGTAGGGCGACCACTCCGGGTTGACCGGGATGTCGGTCAGCGGCAGAACCGTGACCTGATCCTCTCCCGTGCCGTCGATGGCCGCGATGAGCCGGTCCTTCCACTCCTCGAAGTCGGCAACCCCTTCCCGCGCGTGGCGGCGCAGCAGGTCGGCGGTGGTGAGGAAGGGGAGCACCCAGTTCCACATGAAGCCCCACTGGAACGCGCCGCCCTGGTAGGTCCACCCCTCGTAGTAGTCGGAGGCGGTGAAGGCGGGGACGATGGCCCGCAGGCTCGGCGGCGCCGCGATGGCCGCCAGCCACTGCGTTGCCCCAACGTACGACGTGCCGTACATGCCGACGCTGCCGTCCGACCAGGGCTGTGCCCCGCACCACTCGACCGCGTCGTACCCGTCGTTGATCTCCTGCAGGAAGGGGGTGAAGTCGCCGTCGGAGCGGTAGCGGCCGCGGCAGTCCTGGATCACCACGGCGTAGCCGCGCCGCACGGCGCGGAACGCATCGGTCTGCACCAGCGCCAAGCCGCCCAGCTCCTTGTTGTAGGGGGTGCGTTGCAGCAGCACCGGGTAGCGGTCGTCGCCGGCCGGGCGGTAGACGTCGGTCATCAGGGTCGTGCCGTCGCGCATCGCGACCGGCACGTCCTTCTCCACGGTGATGCTGATTGGTTCGCCTGCGATCACGAAACTCTGACCTCCTGACCTTCCGAGCCCCAATCGGGGATGGCCGCGAGCCATCTGCCATGAGACGATGCCCCGGAGCGTCTCAGAGAACGTGCCAGCGCGCAACCCAGGGCCAGACCATGGGATGAACACCGGTCGAAAGCCGCAAAGGCGCATTGCGACGGACGGCGCTCACGGCTGACCTTGGCGGACGGAAGAAGATGGAGGATGAAACGGTGACCGACTCCTGGACCTGGGAACTGCTGGCTGGCCCGGCGACCATCATCGAAGGGCCGGTCTGGGACGGCGAGGGGCTCTTCTTCACCAGCATCGCCGACAGCGAAATCCGCCGCTACGACCCGGCGACCGGCGAGATCGCCACGATCTACCGCGACACCGGCGAGGCCAACGGGCTGGCGCTGGGGCGATTCGGGTCGCTCTACGCCTGCGAAGGGGGCGGCCGCGCCGTCGTGCGCTACAGCACCGAGGGGGTGAAATCAGTCCTCGCCGACCGCTTCGAGGGGCGGCGCCTCAACAGCCCGAACGATCTGGCGCTCGACGCGACCGGGCGCGTCTGGTTTACCGACCCCCGCTACGGCGACGACCACAGCGACCGCGAGCTGGACCACGACTCCGTCTATCGGCTCACCCCGCCGCAGGGCGGCGCCGGGCCGTACGCCATCGAACGGCTGACTTTCGACACCACCCGGCCGAATGGGCTGCTCCTCTCCTGGGACGAGCGCACGCTCTACGTCGCCCAGAGCGACTATGACCCGATCTCCGTCCGCCAGCTACGCGCGTACCCCGTCCTCGACGACGACACGCTCGGCCCGTTCACGGTCCTGCACGACTTCGGCGAGGCGCGTGGCATCGACGGCATGTGCTGGGACGCCGAGGGGAACATCGTCGCCACGTGCGGCTGGGAGGTGAGCGGCCCGGGCGGGCGCATCGCCGTCTTCGCCACCGACGGGACGGTGCTGGAAGAGCACCCCCTCCCCACCGGCCGCCCCAGCAACTGCGCCTTCGGCGGCCCCGACCTCGGCCACCTTTACGTCACGGCGCTCGACGGCCGGTTGTACCGGGTTCCCAACACGGGGCGGCGCGGGCGCTTGCAGCCGCCTGCGGCGCGTCCGTTTGTCCTGCCCGCGGCGGGATAGGGGCACGGCCGGCGCCGACACGGTGACGGCCTTCCCGAGTCCCGGGAAGTTCGAGAAGTTCGGGAAGTTCGATATCTTTCGACAACCACGCCGATTTTCACGGCGCAAGAAGCCCCTCTCCCCGCGCACGGGGCCGGGCGCCCTCTGGGCGGCGGTTGGGGTGAGGGGCGAGGAGCCCACGCCGGCATCGCGCCAATCCTGACCCCGACCCAGGGTGTGGCCATCTATCATTCCCCCATGACCCTGACGCGCCTCAAGTGGCTCGCCGTCCTCGCCCCGCTCCTCTTCCTGGGCGGGCTGGAGCTGGTGCGGCAGAACCTCTTCCCCGAGCTGTTCGCCTCCTGGCCGGGGTATCTGCTTCTGGCCGGGGTGATCCTGCTCGGTACGCTCTTTTTCGCCGAGGCGGTCTTCGGGGTGGTCAGCCGCTTGCAGGAGCGCCTGACCCGGCAGAACCGCGAGCTGCTGGCGTTGCACGCCGCCGGGCTCGGCATCCTCGGCGAGCGCGACCTGGAGGCGCTGTTGCAGCGCGTCGTCGAGAACGCGCGCGAGCTGCTCGGCGCGCGGTACGGGGCGCTATCGTTGCTGCGTGAAGAGGGCGGCATCGAGACGTTCATCGTCTCCGGCATCACGCCGGAGGAGCGGGCGCTGCTGGGGCCGCCCCCGGTCGGGCATGGGCTGCTCGGGGTGGTGCTCAACGAAGGAACGACCCTGCGCCTGGAGGATCTCACCCGCGATCCCCGCTCCGTCGGGTTCCCGGCGGGGCATCCCCCCATGCGCTCATTGCTGGCCGTGCCGGTGGCGGCGCACGGGCGGGTGATGGGCAACCTCTACCTGACCGAAAAGGAAGGCGCTCCCGCCTTCGACGAAAACGACGAGGAGACGCTGCTCCGCTTCGCCACCCTGGCCGCGCTGGCGATCGAGAACGCCCGCCTCCACCGCCAGATCCACGCCCTGGCCGTCACCGAGGAGCGGGAACGGATCGCGCGGGAGATGCACGACAGCCTGGCCCAGGTGCTCGGCTACGTCAACACCAAAGCGCAAGCCGCCGAGACCCTGCTCGCGGGCGGCCAGACCGAGCGCGCCTCCGCCCAGATCGGCCAGTTGGCCGAGGCGGCCCGCGCCGCCTACGCCGACGTGCGGGAGGGGATCTTGGGGCTGCGCACCTCGCTCGGCGACGACCGCGGATTGGTGGAAACGTTGCAGAGCTATCTCGAATTGTGGCAGGGCCAGAGCGGCGTCGCGGTCGAGCTGATCGCCGAGCCGAGCCCGTTCCCGGCGCGGCTCTCGCCCATCGCCGAGGTGCAGTTGCTGCGCATCATCCAGGAGGCGCTGGCCAACGTGCGCAAGCACGCGGCAGCCGCCCACGCCGAGGTGCGGCTGAACCTCGAAGCCTCGCATCTGGAGGCCGGCGTCGTGGACGACGGCGCCGGGTTCGACCCGGACGCGCTGGGGCGGACCTCGCTGCCGCGCTTCGGGCTGGCCACCATGCGCGAGCGCGCCGAGGCCGTGGGCGGGACGCTGACCGTTGCCTCCGTCGCGGGGGAAGGCACGACCGTCGTGGTGCGCCTCCCGCTCGCGGCGGAGTCGGGAAGCCAGGGGGAGTTGACCGGTGCGCGTGCTGATCGCTGACGACCACGGCCTCTTTCGCGACGGGCTGCGCAGCCTGCTGGAGGCGCACGGCATCGACGTCGTCGCCGAGGCGCGCAACGGGCGCGAGGCGGTCGAGCTGGCGCGCATCCACCGCCCCGACGTCGTCCTCATGGACCTGGCCATGCCGGAGCTGGACGGCCTGGGCGCCACCCGCCTCGTCGTCGCCGAACTGCCCGACGTCGCCGTCGTGGTCCTTACCGCCTCCGAGGACGACGAAGACCTCTTCGAAGCGGTCAAGTCGGGCGCGCAGGGCTTCCTCCCCAAGGACCTGGAAGCGACCCGCTTTTTCGAGCTGCTGGAAGGCGTCACCCGCGGCGAGCCGGCGCTGACCCCGGCCCTGGCGCGCAAGGTGCTCGGCGCCTTCGCCCGCCCCGATCCCAAACCGGCGGCGAACACCCCCGATGCGCTGACCGAGCGCGAGCGCGAGGTGCTGGAGCTGCTGGTGGCCGGCGTCACCTCCAACCGCGAGCTGGCCGACCGCCTCTTCGTCAGCGAAAACACGGTGAAGTACCACCTGCGCAACATCCTGCAAAAGCTGCACCTGCAAAACCGGGCCCAGGTCATCGCCTACGCCGTCCGGCACGGGCTGGTGGACCCGGGGAACTCCACATCCTCGTCGTCCTGACCTACCCCCACGGGTAGGCCGACTCCCACCCTCCGCTGTTCGCCAAAACCACCCCGCCTGCCGGGGTTGCGCCGCGGCTGCCCCCGTACCCTCCTCCTAGACCCATTGGGGGTCGCCACGACGGAGCGGACGGCATGGCTGAAGAACCCAACACACCAGCGCGGCGGGAATCGGCCCCGCGCGATCCGGCCGTGGTCGAGCGCTTCTTGGCCGATACCCGCTTCGCCCCGCTTTGGCTGGCGGTGCGGGTCGTGGTCGGGTGGTTCTGGCTGGAGGCCGGCTGGCTGCGGCTGGACGGCGGCGTCAGCGCCGACGGCATGAGCGGGGGAGCCGATCCCGTGGCCGTCGGCCTCACGCTCGCCGGGATCGCCGTGATCCTGGGGGCGCTCACCGGGCCCGCCGCGTTCATCGGCGGCATCCTCAGCAGCGGCGCCGCGTTGTCCGCGGCGCTGATGCCGGCGGCCGTCGTCTTCGCCGCGGCGGTCTGGCTCACCCTGGCCTGGAAGACCGCGGGTTGGATCGGCCTCGATCGCTGGATGCTACCCCTGTTGGGGATGCCGTGGCGGGGGGGAGCCCTCTTCGACCGGCGGCTGGCGCGTGGCAGCGAACATCGGATAAGGAGGCAGTCATGAACCGGGAATCGACATTCGTCATGACGCGCAGCACGACCTGGACGCTCACGGCCATCGCCGTCGCGCTCTTCGTCCTGCTTAGCTGGATCTTCGCCGACGGGCTGCTCGGCCCGCCGCTCTGGAACGCGGAGGATGCGATCTCCTCCCCGCTCTTCACCTGGCTGCTCATCCTCGTCATCATCGGCGTGGGGTGGGTCCAGGCGCAGCGCATCCCCGAAGAGGGGCTCCCCCTGCGCGCTGGCAGCGACGTCCTGACCCCAGGCCAGGTCGAGGACCCGGTGGGGTGGCGCCTACTCATGGGCAACGTCTTCCTCGCCCTCCTCTGGCTGCCGGTGCGCTTCTTCGTCGGGCGCGACTGGCTCTCATCCGGGTGGGGCAAGGTCGTCGATCCGGCCTGGACCGGCGGCGGCGAGGCGCTGCAGGCCTATTGGACGCGCGCCGTGGCCATCCCCGAGACCGGGCGGCCGCCCATCACCTACGACTGGTTCCGTCAGTTCCTGCAGTACATGCTCGACAACGGCTGGTACACGTGGTTCGCCAAGCTCGTTGCCTGGGGCGAGGTGCTCGTCGGACTCGGACTGCTCGCCGGGGCGCTGGTCGGCATCGCCGCCTTCTTCGGCACGGTGATGAACTTCAGCTTCATGCTGGCCGGCACCGCCTCCAGCAACCCCGTGCTGTTCGGTCTGGCCGTCTTCCTGGTCCTGGGCTGGAAGGTCGCCGGCTACTGGGGGCTCGACCGCTGGCTGCTCCCCTTGCTCGGCGCCCCCTGGCAGCGCGGCCCGCTGCTGGCCGGGGCCCAGGCGAACCGCGTGGAGTTAGAAGGGAGACCCGTCGTCAACCGTGGCTAGATACGACAACGAGAACACCGGATATCGAATCGGGAAGGGACAGGGAGGAACGGGAATCATGGGTGCTTTGACGGGCCGGACGTCACGCCGCAACGCGGCCGGCTTGCTGGGATTGCTCGGGGTGAGCGCGGTCGGCGCGGCCGCCGCCCCGGCGCGGGTCGAGGTTCCGTTGGGGAGCGGCCTGGCCGTCGCCCACGCCAGCGGCGATCACGACGGCGTGCTGCTCCGCTCCGCGCCGGCGACGCAGTCGGACGACGAGATCACCGCCGACGAGATGGACGCCATGCACGAGGAGGGCGTCAAAGCCTTCCCCGCCGCCACCGAGGGGCTCGGCGGCCAGCCCATGGAGTTCACCATGGACGGCGACGTCAAGGTGTATGAGATCACCTGCCAGGTCGTCGACTGGGAGGTCACCCCCGGCAACCGGGTCGAGGCCTGGACCTACAACGGCGTCACGCCGGGGCCGGAAATCCGGGTCGCCGAAGGCGACAAGGTCCGCTTCAACGTCGCCAACGAGCTGCCCCAGAGCACCTCGATCCACTGGCACGGCCTGATGGTGCCGAACAGCCAGGACGGCGTGCCCTACATGACCCAGCCGCCGATCAAGCCGGGCGCGAGCTTCACCTACGAGTTCCAGATCCGGGAAGGCAACGCCGGCGCCCACATGTACCACTCGCACCACAACGCCGCCTTCCAGGTGACGAAGGGGCTGCTCGGCGCCTTCATCGTCGAGCCGAAGGACCCCTCGACGCGGCCGGCCTACGACCGCGACTACACGATCGTGCTCAACGACGGCCCCATCGGCGGCTTCAGTCTCAACGGCAAGGGCTTCCCGGCCACGCAGCCGCTGGTGGTCAAGAAGGGCGAGCGGGTGCTGATCCGCTACATGAACGAAGGGCTGATGATCCACCCCATGCACCTGCACGGGATGCCGATGACGGTCTTCGCCGCCGACGGCTACATGCTGCCGCAACCGTACAAGTGCGACACGCTCAACATCGCCCCCGGCCAGCGCTTCGAGGCCATCGTCGAGGCGACCGAGCCGGGCGTGTGGGCCTTCCATTGCCACATCCTCAACCACGCCGAGAGCGAGCACGGGATGTTCGGCATGGTAACGGCCATGATCGTCGAGGAGTAGCGCGTTCACCCGGGGCGGCGTCGGCGCCGCCCCGGACGCCATGAAGCCGCGGGGCAGACCCGCCAGGAGGATTCGTTCGATGGGTATCTACCAGTTTCCCGGTGGTCCGGCGCTCGACCCGGATGCGGCCGCCAGACTGCTGAGCGCGGTCCCCGGCGACCGGCGGGCCTTCTTCAAGCGGGCCGCCGCGATGGGGCTCGCAGCCCCGATGCTGGGCGGGCTGGTTTCCGCCGCCCGCGCCCAGGAAACCCCCGAGGCCACGCCAGGGCACGAGATGGGGCGGGACGGCTACGTCGGCTCCGACCCCGAGAGCCCCAGCACCGGCGACGCGAGCCCCATTCCTACGGAGGCAAACCCGTTCGCTCTCTACGATCCGGTGCTGCCTCGCGTGGAAGCCGGGCCGAAGGAGATCACCGTCGTGGCGATCGACGAAACGCTCCTGATCGCCAAGGACGTGCCGTACGCGGCGTGGACGTTCGACGGCACGGTGCCGGGACGCGCGCTGCGGGTGGTGGAAGGGGACGAGATCAATTTCACCCTCCGTATCGATCCGAACGCCAGCACCGCGCACTCGATGGACTTTCACTCGGCGCAGACGGCGCCTGACGTGAACTACAAGACGATTCTGCCGGGCGAGGAGTTTTCCTGGAGCTTCGCCCCGCGCCACGCCGGCGCCTACATGTACCACTGCGGCACCCCGCCGGTGCTGATGCACATCGGGGCGGGGATGTACGGGGCGATGATCGTCGACCCGGCGGGGGGGTGGCCGGAGGCGCAGGAGCTGGTCCTGGTGCAGAGCGACTACTACCTGGCCGCGGGCGAGGGCGGGGTCATGGTCCCCGACTACGCCAAGATGCTGGGCAACGGCGGCATGGACTACGTGGTCTTCAACGGCCACGCCACCCAGTACGTCGAGAACCCGATCGCGGTGCGGGCCGGGGAGCCGATCCGCATCTTCGTGGTCAACGCCGGGCCGAACGCCTACAGCACCTTCCACGTGGTGGGGGCCATCTTCGACCGGGTCTGCGTCAACGCCAACCCGCGCAACGAGTTGTTCGGGCTGCAGTCGTGGACGGTCGGCCC
>CALMZR010000338.1 GCA_937870845.1 uncultured Chloroflexota bacterium | reverse complement strand
AGGGACGGCTCCCGGAAAGAATGCGGCGAGCGAAGAGACACGCTGCCGAATCTGCCGGCGCCGTCGCGATAAGCACGATCATACCGGAGTCGGTGTGACCAACGGAGAGTTGCCAGTTCCGAAGGGTCAGGTTTCAGATCGGGCCAAGACTTGCGCATCCTGTGCCGCCGACACACTGAGCATCGTCACACAACACGCAGGCCGCTCCGGCGCCGAAATCGGGGAATGCAATCGGCGTCTTTCTTGCACGGCCCGGCAGAGCAATCCCCACTGTCCGCACAATAGCCAGCGTTGCCGGTGGTCGTATTGCACTTGCCCGAATTGCCGTTACTTGTCGTGCAGTTCACATTCGTGCCGCCGCAGAAGCCCTCGATCTGCCCGGCCTGGCATCCCTGCGCGTCGTGGGCCACGCAGCGGCTATTGTCCTTTTCGCCCTTCTCCGGTTTCTTACCCCGGCAGATGCCCGAGCAGCAGTTCTTGTCCCTGCCGCGGCACTTGCCGCCGACGTTGACGCAGCCAAACTCATTGCGCTTGAGCTTCTTCTTGCGATTCTTGGCGGCGGCGCCATTCGACGCCCCTGCCGCAAGAAGTCCCGGCGCGACGATGAGCCCGGCGATCAGGCGGCGACGTGGAGTATGTTCGGTAAGCGATCGAGTCAAGGCGTCAAAGCGATCGGCGTCCATGTAGCAAGCCTTTCCTCTCCACCGACGTGGTCAATTGTGCGTCGAGCAGACACTAGGGTTCGCGAAGTGCGATGTCAATGCCGTTTCATGCCGGATGCCGCTTGACACCGGACGCTCCACATTCCAGCATTCCCGCAGCAATACCTGACCGGAAGCGTCGGATTTTTCACGCCGCCGCCACGCCCGGTCATCGCGTTCCGCACGAGGACCTCGATGCTGACGATCCGCCCCCGCATCGCGCGCCCGCTCTCCTTGCCCCACAGTGGCGGCCTGAGCGATCGGGCGTCGACCGCTCGCGGCCGTCTCGCCGCATCACGGGGCCGCCGCCCGCCACCTTGGATTTTCTTGCCGGCTATCCTGGTCGCGGCAGCCGAGCTGCTGCCTCTGATCTACCTCGTCGCCCGCACGGTCGAGGCTGGCGACAGCGCCTGGCAGATGCTCGCCCGCACCCGCACCGTCGAAGTCGTCCTCAATACGGTGCTGCTGGCCGGGGCCGTCTCGCTGGCCACGATCGTCGTCGCCGTGCCGCTTGCGTGGCTCACCAGCCGCACCGACCTCCCCGGACGCCGCTACTGGAGCACCGCCGCCGCGCTGCCCCTGGTCATCCCGTCCTACATCGGCGCGCTCGTCATCGTCGCCGCGTTCGGCCCCCGCGGCATGGCGCAGTCGCTCCTGGCCCCGCTCGGCATCGAGCGCCTCCCCTCCATCTACGGCTTCTTCGGCTCCTGGCTGACGCTGACCCTCTTCACCTACCCCTACGTCTACCTCACCGTCCGCGCCGCCTTGCGCAACCTCGACCCATCATTGGAGGAAGCCGCGCGTTGCCTCGGATACGGCCCGTGGCGCACCTTCTTCGCCGTCACCCTGCCGCAGATCCGCCCCGCCGCCGCGGCGGGCGGCCTCCTCGTCGCCCTCTACGCCATCGGCGACTTCGGCGTCGTCACCCTGCTCCGCTACGACGCCTTCACCCGCGCCATCTACGTCCAATACCGCTCCGCCCTCGACCGCGGCGGCGCGGCGCTTTTGGCGCTGCTCCTCGTCGCCCTCTCCATTGTCGTCCTGGCCATCGAGCTCCGGGCCAGGGGCAACGCGACCATCCACCGCCTCGGCAGCGGCGCCGGCAGGCGCGGCCGCCCCGTCACCCTCGGCCGCGCCAAAGTTCCCGCCCTCCTCTTCTGCGCCCTCGTCGTCGGCGCCGCATTAGTGCTTCCCATCGGCATCCTCGCCTTCTGGCTGGCGCGCTCCCTCGCCGCCGGCGCCGACCTCTCCGGGCTGCCCCGCGCCGCCCTCCACTCGCTCACCCTTGGCTTCTGGACCGCCCTCATCGCCACCCTGTGCGCGCTCCCCGTCGCCATCCTCCTCGTCCGCTACTCCGGCTCCGGGCCGCGCCTGGTCGAGCGCCTGGCCTACCTCGGGTATGCCCTTCCGGGGTTGGTCGTGGCCCTCGCCTTCGTCGCCTTCGGATCTGGCACGCCCTTCTACCAGACGCTCGGCATGCTCATCGCCGCCTGCGTCGTCCGCTTCCTTCCCGAGGCCATCGGCTCCACGCGGGCGGCGTTGCTCCACGTCAGCCCCCGCCTCGAAGAAGCGGCGCGGGGCCTGGGCCGCAGCCAGCTCGGCGCCGTCGCCAGCGTGACCGCTCCCCTGGCCCGCTCCGGCATCCTCGCCGGCGCGGCGCTGGTCCTGCTCACCGCGATGAAAGAGCTGCCCGCCACCCTCCTCCTCAGCCCCACCGGCTGGGACACCCTGGCCGTCGAGGTCTGGACCGCCGCCAACGACGCCGCCTACGGCGAAGCCGCCGCCCCCGCCCTCCTCCTCATCGCCGCCGCCGCCATCCCCATGCTCCTCCTCGCCCCCCGCGACCGCGTCCAGGAGCACGCCCCATGATCGGGACGCGGCGACGCGCCCGGACCGATGCCTCCATCGTCGCTGCTGCTGCCTCTCCATCCCTGCGCGTCCGTGGATTGGAAAAACGCTACGGCGACACGCCCGTGCTCCTGGGCCTCGACCTCGACGCCAACCGCGGCGAGTTCCTGGCCCTCCTCGGCCCCAGCGGTTGCGGCAAGACGACCGCGCTCCGCCTCATTGCCGGCTTCGAGCGCCCGGAGAGCGGCCTGGTGGAGATCGGCGGCGAGACCGTCTGCGCCGCCGGATCGTTCGGAACCCGCTGGACCCCGCCCGAAAGCCGCCGCGTCGGCATGGTCTTCCAGGATTACGCCCTCTTCCCCCATCTCAGCGTCGGCAAGAACGTCGCCTTCGGCCTCCCCCGCCAGCGCCAGCGAGACGGCTCGGACCGCAACGCGCGCGTCGCCTCGGCCCTGGCGACCGTCGGCCTCGCCGGCCTCGGCGGCCGCACCCCCGACCAGCTCTCGGGAGGCCAACAACAACGCGTCGCCCTCGCCCGCGCCCTCGCCCCCGGCCCCGAGGTGATCCTGCTCGACGAGCCGTTCTCCAACCTCGACGCCGACCTGCGCGCCTCCGTGCGCGAAGAGGTCCGCCAGATCCTGCGCGAGGCTGGCGCCACCGCCGTCCTCGTCACCCACGACCAGGAAGAAGCCCTCTCCATCGCCGACCGCGTCGCCGTCATGCTCGACGGCCGCATCCTGCAAGCCGGCCCCCCCGAAGAGCTCTACCACCGCCCCGCGTCCCGCGCCATCGCCGAATTCATCGGCGACGTGCAGTTCCTGCCCGGCCTCGCCTCTGGCCGTCGCGCCGCCACCGCCCTCGGCGACATCCCCCTCCACGCCCCCCACGACGGCCCCGTCGACGTCATGCTCCGCCCCGAGATGCTGCGCCTCGCTCCGCCGGACGAAAGCGGCGAGCATGGCACGCCAGCCACGATCGTCTCCCGCGCCTTTTTCGGCCACGATCAGTTGCTGACGTTGCGGCTCGACAGCGGCCAGACGCTCAAGGCGCGTCTTGGTGCCTACGGCGGCTTCCGGCCGGGGGATCGGGTGAGCGTGGCGGTGCGCGGCGGAGCGCTGGCGTTTGCGAAGGAGTAGGGATTAGGGCCTGAACGGCCACCACTGGCGGGCTTCGGCGGGGCGCGCAGTCGCGGCGAACTTCCCGAACTCCCCGAACTTCCCGGCAGGCGAGGGCGCCAGGGTGCTAGCGGCGCCGGGGCATGTCGAATTGGGGCGTCTGAGTCCGGACTGACAAGTGTCCGGGCGCCCATCGTCGCGGGCGCCACACGAAACGAAGCGCCAGCCGTGCCGCTTCGCGCGACTCGCAACCCCGGAGGCGCGATTTCCGATGTAAGATACCGGTCATCAGACAACTCACCGGCCGTTCGCGACGACGTCGTCAGCGAGGAGCACCCATGATCCCAGGCCAGTTCTCCTACCACGCCCCGGCCACGCTGCCGCAGGCGATCGCCCTCCTGGGCGAGCACGGCTACGACGCCAAAATCCTCTCCGGGGGCCAAAGCCTCATCCCCCTCATGCGCTTCCGGCTGGCCCAGCCGGCGCACCTGGTCGACATCAACCGCATCGACGGCCTCGCCTACGTCCGCGAGGAGGACGGCGCCCTCCGCATCGGCGCACTCGCCCGCGAAGCGGACCTCGACGCCGAGCCGCTCGTCCACGAGCGCTACCCCCTCCTCGCCGACGCCATCGCCGTCATCGCCGACCCTCTCGTGCGCAACCTCGCCACCGTCTGCGGCAACGTCGCCCACGCCGACCCCGCCAACGACCACCCGGCCGTCATGCTCGCCTACCGGGCCGAGGTCGTCGCCGAAGGCCCGAGCGGCCGCCGCGTCATCCCCATCGACGACTTCTTCGTCGATACCTTCGTCACCGCCCTCGAGCCCAACGAGGTCCTCGTCGAGCTGCGCATCCCGGCGCCCAAGCCGGGCAGCGGCGGCGCCTACCAGAAGCTGGAGCGCAAAGTCGGCGACTACGCCATCGCCGGCGTCGCCGCCCAGATCGTCGTCGGCGCGGACGGGCTCATCTCCGAAGCCGGAGTCGCCCTCACCAACGTCGGCCCCATGCCGATCCGCGCCTCCGAGGCCGAAGAATCGCTGACCGGCCGCCACCCGAACGAAAAAACGTTCGCCGACGCGGCCCGGCTGGCCAGCGACGCCGCCGATCCCGTTACCGACCTGCGCGGTCCCGCCGACTACAAGCGCGCCGTCACGCGCACCCTGACCGCGCGGGCGCTGCAACGCGCCGCCGAACGCGCCCTGTCCTGATCGACCTTCGGCCCATTGACGACAGCGAGGAGAACGCGGTGCAAACCCTACCCGTGACCGTGACCGTCAACGGCGACGAGCACACCGCCGAGGTCGAGCCCCGGCTCCTGCTCGTCCACTTCATCCGCGAGAACCTGGGCCTCACCGGAACCCACATCGGCTGCGACACCACCAGCTGCGGCGCCTGCGCCATCCTCTACGACGGCAAGCCAATCAAATCCTGCACCATGTTCGCCGTCCAGGCGAACGGCCACGACCTGCAAACCGTCGAGGGCCTCGCCAACGGCCCGACCCTCCACCCCATCCAGGACGGCTTCTTCCAGGAGCACGGTCTCCAGTGCGGCTTCTGCACCCCCGGCATGATGATGGTCGCCTCCGCCCTCCTGGAGCAGAACCCGGCCCCAACGGATCTGGAAATCCGCGAGGCCATCTCCGGCAACCTCTGCCGCTGCACCGGCTACGTCAACATCGTCCGCTCCATCCAGCACGCCGCCTCCGCCATGCGCGCCGAGGAATCCGTCGCCGCCGACTGAGCCGCAACACCTCGTCCCCCCTCTCCCGTCGCGATGGGAGAGGGGCAGGGGGTGAGGGTCGACCGCCGCAACCACCACGAAGAGAAAAGGACTCACCACATGGCAACCACCACCACGGAACAACTCGGCGGCTACGGCCAGAGCGTCAAGCGCAAGGAAGACCCCCGCTTCCTGCGCGGCAAGGGGACCTACATCGACGACATCAAGCTCCCCGGCATGCTCTACATGGACATCGTGCGCAGCCCCTTCGCCCACGCGAAGATCACGAACATCACCACCCAACCCGCCCTCGACATCCCCGGCGTCCTCGCCGTCATCACCGGCAAGGACCTCGATGCCGCCGGCCTCGCCTGGATGCCGACCCTCATGTCCGACCGGCAGATGGTCCTCCCCGTCGATACCGTCATGTACCAGATGCAGGAGGTCGCCGCCGTCATCGCCGACAGCCGCTACGCCGCCGCCGACGGCGCCGCCGCCGTCGAGGTCGACTACGAGCCGCTCGAAGTCGTCGTCGACCCCTTCAAGGCGCTCCAGGACGACGCCCCTATCCTCCGCCCCGACCGCGAGATCAAGAGCAACCGCATCTTCCACTGGGAAGCCGGCGACTCAGCGGCGACGGACAAAGCGTTCGCGGAAGCGGACGTCGTGGTCGAGCAGGACATGTACATCCCGCGCATCCACGTCGCCTCCATCGAAACCTGCGGCTGCATCGCCCAGGTCGACGAGGTCAGCGGCAAGCTCACCGTCTGGATGACCACCCAGGCCCCCCACGCCATCCGCACCGTCTTCTCCCTCGTCTCCGGCATCCCCGAGACCAAGATTCGCGTCATCTCCCCCGATATCGGCGGCGGTTTCGGCGGCAAGGTCCCTGTCTACCCCGGCTACGTCATCGCCGTCGTCGCCGCCCTCACCACCGGCAAGCCGGTCAAGTGGATCGAGGACCGCTCCGAAAACCTGCAAGCCGACTCCTTCGCCCGCGACTACCACATGAAAGCCCGCCTCGCCGCGACCCAGGACGGCACGATCAAGGCCCTCGACGTCGTGACCATCGCCGACCACGGCGCCTTCGACGCCGCCGCCAACCCGAGCAAGTTCCCCGCCGGTCTCTTCAGCATCGCCACCGGCTCCTACGACCTGGAGACCGCCCACGTCGAGGTCGACGGTGTCTACACCAACAAGCCGCCGGGCGGCGTCGCCTACCGCTGCTCCTTCCGCGTCACCGAAGCGGTCCACATGATCGAGCGCATGGTTGACATCCTCGCCGACGAGATCGGCGCCGACGCCGCCGAGCTGCGCTTCAAAAACTTCATCCAGCCCGATCAGTTCCCCTACAAATCCCCCACCGGCTGGGAGTACGACAGCGGCAACTACCCCGCCGCCCTGCAAAAAGCGCTCGACCAGATCGGCTACCAGGACTTGCTTCGGGAACAGCAAGAGAAGCGCGAGCGCGGCGAGCTGATGGGCATCGGCATCTCCACCTTCACCGAGATCGTCGGCGCCGGCCCCTCCAATACCTTCGATATCCTCGGCATCAAGATGTTCGACAGCGCCGAGATCCGCATCCACCCCACCGGCTCAGCCATCGTCCGCATCGGCGTCCAGACCCAGGGCCAGGGCCACGAAACCACCTTCGCCCAGATCGTCGCCGACGAGCTCGGCCTGCCGGTCGACAACATCATCGTCGAGCACGGCGATACCGACACCGCCCCCTACGGCCTCGGCACCTACGCCAGCCGCAGCACTCCCACCGCCGGCGCCGCCACCGCCATGGCCGCCCGCAAGATTCGCGCGAAAGCGAAAGAGCTCGCCGCCCACTTGCTGGAAGTCAGCGCCGACGATCTCGAGTGGGTCGACCACAAGTTCCAGGTCAAAGGCTCCCCCGGTTCATCGAAATCCATGGCCGAGATCGCCTTCGCCGCCTACACCAACCACCCCCAGGGCATGGAGGCCGGTCTCGAAGCCGTCAGCTACTACGACCCGCCCAATTTAACCTTCCCCTTCGGCGCCTACATCTGCGTCGTCGACATCGACCGCGGCACCGGCATGGTCAAGATTCGCCGCTTCCTCGCCATCGACGACTGCGGCACCGTCATCAACCCCATGATCGTCGAGGGCCAGATCCACGGCGGCCTCGCCATGGGCATGGCCCCCGCCCTCCTGGAGGAGATCTCCTACGACGAGCACGGCAACATCCGCGGCGGCACCTTTATGGACTATCTCCTGCCGACCGCGATGGAGACCCCCGCCTGGGAGACCGGCCGCACCGTCACCCCCTCGCCGCACCACCCCTTCGGGGCCAAAGGCGTCGGCGAATCGGCCACCGTCGGCGCCCCGCCCGCCATCGTGAATGCGGTGGTGGACGCCCTCTCCCACCTCGGCGTCCGCCACATCGACATCCCCATCACGCCGTGGAAGGTGTACAAAATCCTCGAGGAGCATGGCGCCGCGGAATAGGAGAGGCGCTCAAGGCGTCATTCCGAGCAAAGCGAGGAATCTCGGCCCCGCAACGAACCGCTTCGCCACGCCGCGCGGCAAGGAAACACCCATGAACTGGCTCGCCGAAGCCCAAACCTTGACCGCCGCCGGCCAACCCTTCGCCCTCGCCACCGTCGTCCGCCGCCTCGCCCCCGCCTCCGCCCAGCCCGGCGCCAAAGCCCTCATCCTCCCCGACGGCTCCATGCGCGGCTGGGTCGGCGGCAGTTGCGCCCAGCCCATCGTCGTCGCCGAGGCCCGGCAGGCGCTGCACGCCGGCAAGCCGCGTCTCATCCGCCTCGGCAAGATGCCCGGCGCGACCCAGCAGGAAGACGTCGCGGAGTACCCCATGACCTGCCACAGCGGCGGCGCTTTGGAAATCCTCATCGAGCCGGTCCTCCCCGCCGCCCGCCTCGCCATCGTCGGCGAGACCCCCGTCGCCTCCACCCTCGCCGCCCTCGCCGCCGTCCTCGGCTACGACGTCGCCCATCTCACCCACGCCGCCGATCTCGCCGCCGCCCTGCACGAGGCGGGTCACCCGCCATTCGTCGTCGTCGCCAGCATGGGGGTCGACGACGAAGAGGCCCTCGCCGCCGCCCTGCACGCCAAAGCCCCCTACGTCGCCCTCGTCGCCAGCCCGAAACGGGCGGCGGCCGTGCGTGAATCGCTGGCGGCGATGGGAGTCGCCACGGACGCCCTCGATCGCCTCAAGGCTCCCGCCGGTTTCGACATCGGCGCCGAAACGCAGGAGGAGATCGCCCTCAGCATCATGGCCGAGATCGCCATGACGCGCTCCGCCGCCACCCAGGGCGTTGCCACGCCGGTCAGCGCCGTGCAGGCCGCATCAGCCATTGCACAGGAAGCGATCGACCCCATCTGCGGCATGACCGTCGCCATCGCCGGCGCCCGCCACACCAGCGAGCACGACGGAACCTTCTGGTACTTCTGCTGCGCCGGCTGCAAGCGCCGCTTCGACGCCGACCCGGCCCACTACGCGGCCGCCTGAAGGAGATCCCATGCGCTTCTCCGGAACCGAACGCATCCCCGCCACGCGGGAGCAGGTCTGGGCCTTCCTCACCGACCCCAACGCCGTCGCCCAATGCGTCCCCGACGTCGAAAGCCTCGAAGTCGTCGACCCGACCCGCTTCAAGGCACAGGTCCGCGCCGGCATCGGCCCCGTGCGCGGCAAGTTCGGCTTCGACGTCGCCTGGCAAGAGCTGACCCAACCCAGCCGCGCCCGCATGACCGCCCAGGGCAAGACCGGCGGCAGCGCCGTCACCGTCGACAGCGCCATGGACCTCTCCGCGGCCAGCCCCGGCGAGACCGACCTCGCCTGGAGCGCCGACGTCGTCGTCCACGGCATGATCGCCAGCGTCGGCGCCCGCCTCCTCGACGGCTTCGCCAAAAAACAGACCGAGCAGTTCTTTGGCTGCATCCGCCAAAAGCTCACCGGCTGATCATCCGAATCTCCGCCGACGCCCTGCTTGACGCCGCTGGCCGCGGGTGTAGAGTGCGCTCAGAACCTGCCAATCGGGATCTCTATCGGCTGATCCGATCTGATCGGATCGAGCGCGGGTTCGAAGGAGCGACGCCTTGGACGATTCTCTGGTGGATCGCATCGCCACGACCATGCGGGGCCATCCGCCGCGTCGCCTGGCCATCCAGGCGCTGACCACAACTGGCCTGGGCGCCCTCGCCTCCCGGTTCGGCTGGGCCGGCGCCGGCGCGAAGCAACGCCGGCGCCGCTGCCGCAAGCGGCTGCAATCCTGCGGTGGGCGCAAGAAGTGCTGCAATGTCTCGGGTCAGATTCAATGCCAGGCCGCGACCAAGCAGAATTGCCTGGACCAGGGCTTTGTTGGGCGCCGCTGCTGCGGGGGGGATGGGGCCTCATACAATCCCGCCCTCAACGATTGTGACTGCTGCGGCGATATCCAGTGCTTCGATCTGCCCGGCGGCGCTCGCTGCGTGGAAAATCCGAAGTAGCTGGCCGCGGAATCAGCGCTGAAGCCCTCGCAAGCGCGGCACGCGAGAAGCCGCGCTACCCCCAATCGGCGATCCGCCGTCGCCAGCGCCGCACGAACCTCCGGACTGGACCGACACGCCTGGTATGGCCGTCCTCCACTTGCAAGCGCGCCAGATGGGAGCGCAACGCCTCGCACACGTCGATCGGCGCACCCACGGCTTCGAGCTGACGCAACCGACGCCCGTACTCCGGGATATGCACGGAGCTGACGCCGATCCGCAGCGCATCGTGCAGCCGCGTCGCGTCGATCGCGTGCGGCAACGTCTGACAGTCATCGAGCGCGCCCGCCAGGGTGAGGTCAATCATCGTTCGCAGGCACTTCGGGCACCGCCCGCAGTTGTATTCCGGACCAACTCCGGGACAGACGCGCAAGGTCTCCAGAGCGAGCGGCGAGCGGGCCACGAACGCCGTTTTGCCGATGACGTGTATCTCGCACCCATCATGCACGAAGGCGAGCCGCTCGGTCGACCAGAGCGGATCGAGCACCGGAGGCGTCCCCCAGGGATAGAGCCGGTCGTAGGTCGTCGTCGCGGCGATGTGCAGCCGGACGACCAAGTGGCCCAGGGACAGCAC
>CALMZR010000337.1 GCA_937870845.1 uncultured Chloroflexota bacterium | reverse complement strand
CTACTTCAGCGAGCAGTACCGCTTCAGCGACTTCGAAGCCGGCGACGCCGTCCCCTTTATGCGCGGCGTCCGCTTCCTCCAGGCCAACGAGAGCTACTCCCGCGCCGGGACCGTCCGCGGTCTCCACTTCCAGTGGAACCCCTACATGGGCAAGCTCGTCCGCACCATCCGCGGCCACATGATCGACGTGGCCCTCGACGTGCGCAAAGGCTCGCCCACCTACGGCAAGATCGTCGCCCACGACATGCCTGTCCACGGCGACGAAGCCTATGCCGAATGGATCTGGCTACCGCCCGGCTTCGCCCATGGCAACACCTTCCCCCAGGACACCGTCATCGAGTACTTCTGCTCCGGCGAGTACAGTCCCGGCAACGAAGCCGGCGTCTCCCCCGTCGCCGCCGACCTCGACTGGTCCCTCTGCGACCCCGCCCTCGCCGACCAGTTCCAAACGATCGCCCGCGACACGCCGCTGATGACCGACAAGGACCGCCACGCCCCCTCCCTCGCCGAATGGACCGCCGACGATCGCTCCGGAAACTTCCTCTACGATGACCTCCGCTGAGCTTACCCAAAACGCGCCGTCGCCCGATTCGCCCCTGCAATCAGCCTCGATCGTCATCCCCGTCCACAACAAGGCCACCATCACCCGCCAGTGCCTCGACGCCCTGCTCGCCGAGCCCGACGACGGCCTCGATCGCGAGATCATCGTCGTCGACGACGGCTCATCCGATCTCACCCCTTCGGTGCTCGCCAGCTATGGCCACGGCATCCGCGTCATCCGCAACGAGACCGCCCTCGGCTTCGCCGGAGCCTGCAACGCCGGCGCCGCCACGGCCAGAAACGAATTCATCGTCCTCCTCAACAACGACACCATTCCGACCACCGGCTGGCTGGCCAACCTCGTCGCCCACGCCGTCGCCCACCCGGAAGCTGCCGTCGTCGGCGCAAAACTCCTCTTCCCGAACGACACTATCCAGCACGCCGGCGTCGTCTTCGGCCTCGATCTGCTTCCGCACCACATCTACATCGGCTTCCCCGCCAGCCACCCTGCCACTGCCGTCTCCCGCCGCTTTCAGGTCGTCACCGCCGCCTGCGCCCTCTTCCGCCGCGAACCCTGGGAACAACTGGGTGGCCTCGACATCGCCTACCGCAACGGCTGGGAAGACGTCGACTACTGCCTGCGCGCCGGGAAATCCGGCTACGAGGTCCACTACTGCGCCGAAAGCGTCCTCTACCACCTCGAATCGGCCACGCGCGATCTCCTCTCCGCCGTCGAGCGCGGCAATCAGGAGCTGTTTCGCGAGCGTTGGCAAGGCAAGATCGTTCCCGACGACTTCGGTTACTACTGGATGGACGGCCTCCTCTCCGCCCACTACGGCGCCCGCTACCCCATCCAGCTCTCCATCTCCCCCCTCCTCGCCGGCATCGCCGGCGGCGACGACGACCGTCTGGCCGACAAGCTCCTCTACGACCGCGCCCGCCAGGTGATGATTCTGCTGCGCAACAACATCGTCCTCAACGTCCGCGTCCAGGAAGCCGACGCCCGCGCCGCCGACGCCGAGCGCCGCCTGAACGAAGCCCTCATGCGCCTCGCCGCCGCCTCCACGCACGCCGCGTCAGAGGCGCCTCCCGCCGAGGACGACCCCGCATCCGAAGCTGCCGAGGCGCCCGCGGTCACCGAGACCTCGACAACCGAGCCCGAGCAACCCGCGCTGCCTCACCGCATCGTCGGCATGGTCGAGTCCCCCGGCCGCATCCCTGACGTCATCACAGACGGCATCCTCATCGTCTCCGGCTGGACCCTCACGGCGGACGGCGGCGCCACGGTTGAAGCCATCATCGACGGCGTCAGCCGCGGCGACATCCCCTACGGCGACGCGCGCCCCGACGCCGCCGGACTCTACCCCGGCTATCCCGCCGGCGAACACTGCGGCTTCTGGGGCGAAATCGATGTCCACGATCTCCCGGACGGCATGCACGAGCTGACCGTGCGCATCGCCGACGCCGCCGGCGGCCAAGCCGAGCTGGCCACGGAGTTCGAGGTCGATCACCACGCCTTCGAGACCGGCCGCGTCATCGGCCGCCTCGACCTGCCCGTGCGCGGCTCGCTCTTCGTCCCACGGGAAACCATCGTCGTCTCCGGGTGGGCGCTCGCGCCATCCGGAATTCGGGGGCTCGGGGTCCAGATCGATGGCGAGCCTCGCGGCCGCCTCGATTACGGCGCGCTCCGGCCGGACATCGCCAAGCGGCGCCGACAGTACGCCGACGCCGACCATTGCGGTTTCTCAGGGACGGTTCCACTCCACGGGTTGGGCGAGGGCCACCACGAGCTAGTGGTCCACATCACGGCAAACGATGGGCGCGACTTGCAATTGTCGACCCGCATCGAGATCGACAGCACCCGCTCCATCGACGGCGGCGTCCCGGTCGTCAACCGTCACTACGCCGCCTGGTTGGAGCGGAGGAACGGCCTCGTCACAGTGGCAGAGTTCGAGCAGACGGGCCCGCCGCTTCAGTTCGCTGCGACCGTGGCCCTGTCTGGCGACCTCCACGACGCCCTCGAGGCCCTGGCAGCCTCAATTCACGCCCAATCGCATCACGAGTGGCGTCTGTTGCTGGTCGATGCCGGTGACGCCAGCCCAGCCGTCCAAGAGCTCGCTCGCCAGCTCGCCGCCGACGACGAACGCGTCTCCTACCACGAGGCAAGCGGCACCGGCCTCATCGCCGACCTGAACACCGCTATCGCGCAAAGTTCGGCGGACTGGCTCGTGCTCTTGTCTCCGGGCGTGATGTTCTCGCCAACCGCGTTCGCCCGAGCAGCCCAGGCCTTGGCCGCGGAACCAGACGCGATCCTGATCTACAGCGACGACGACCGCATTGACCCGGAGACCACCGAGCGCTGGAACCCCTTCTTTAAACCCGACTGGTCCCCAGACCTGCACCTGGCCATGAACTATCTCGGCCCATTCACCCTCTTCCACCGCGAAACGGCCGTCGCCGTTGGCGGCCTCCGCGACGGATTCCCCGGCGCCGAACCGTACGATCTGGCCCTGCGCCTCACCGACGAGTCGGCCCGCGTCTTACACCTGCCCGACGTCCTCGTCACGACCATCGAAAAGGCCCCTACGCCGGGCGATACCTGGCACGTATCAAACTGGCGCGACGAAGAGCGCCGCGCCATCGCCGACGCCCTTGCCCGCCGCGGCGCCCGCGGCTCCGTCGAACGCGGCATCCACCCCGGGACCTGGCGCACCCGCTACGCGCTTCCCGACCCGCCGGGCGTCACCGCCGTCATCCCCACCGGCGGCAACCTCGCGCTGCTCCGTCCCTGCCTCGACGACCTGCTGCACAAGACCACCTACCCGGACCTGCGCATCCTGGTGATGGACAACTCGCCGGGGTACGAGGTCGCCGCCCTCTGCGCCGAGCTGGCGAAGGAGCATCCGCACCTGCGCCGCGCGCCGATCGCGCTGACGCCGTTCAACTTCTCGGCGCTGATCAACCGCGCTCTGCCGCTGGTCGAGACCCCGTTCGTCG
>CALMZR010000336.1 GCA_937870845.1 uncultured Chloroflexota bacterium | reverse complement strand
CGCTCCACCCCCTTGCAGCACCCTCACCCGAACCACCGGACGCCCCTCACCCCAACCGCCACCCAGAGGGTCCCCGGCCCCGTGCGCTGGGCGAGGGGCTTTCTTGTGCGTTGGATATTGGCGTGGTTGTCGGAAGATGCCAAAGATGCCGAAGATCTGGGGATACGGCACTGTTCACGCGAAGCCGGGCGCCGACATGCGGAGCCGAGATTCCTCGCTCCGCTCGGAACGACACTACCTCGGCGCGGGACGCGGTCAAGGATGGACGAAGAAGCCGGAGGAGGCGGCGGCGGTGAGGGCGGCGTCGACGTCGATGACGCGGGGGCCGCGGGGGTCGAGGCGGACGGCGAGGTGGGTGGAGGGGGAGCGGATTTCGATTTCGCGTTCGCCGTCGAGGGCGAGGGTGCAGGGGCCGGGTTGCAGGAAAACGGATTGGCCGTGGGAGAGGAGGCGGGCGTCCTGGATGGGGACGTCGCGGAGGAGGCCCGGGGCGATGGGGATGGTGACGCGCTTTGGGGCGGAGGCGAGGTCGCCGATGGCGATCCAGGCGCCGGAGCAGGAGTCGCATTCGCGGGGGTAGAGGGCGGCGCCGAGGCTGGCGATGCCGATGGCGGCGGGGCTGATGCGGGAGAGGACGACTTCGCGCAGGTGAGACGGCTCCCAGAGGGCGCGGGCGCCGATCCAGGCGTGGGTGGAGGCGACGACGTCGATGAGGGCGAGGTCGGCGGGGGCGCCGTCGATCTCGACGCGCAGGCAAGGGGCGCGGCGGATGACGCGGGGGAGGCCGGGGCGGTTGCGGGCGACGCCGTTCGCGACGAGGCCGGCGGCGAGGCCGGCGAGGGTGCCCTCGACCATGCGGGGGAAGACGTTGTTGGTGCCGGTGGAGACGGGGACGAGGGGGACGTCGCCGCAGCCTTTGGCGACGGCGCGGTTGGTGCCGTCGCCGCCGAGGGTGAGGATGGCGGCGGCGCCGAGATCGTGGAGGCGCTGGGCGGCTTCGACGGAGTCGCTGGCGTGGGAGAGGACGGGCATGGCGAGGTGTTTGAGCGTCAGGTTTGGCTTGGCGGCGGCGGCGGCGCGCTCGACGATGCCGTAGGCGTCGGGGAGGTAGGCGACCTCGGGGACGCCGGCGGCGGCGAGGCCGAGGAGGGCGCGGCGGACGATGTTGATTTTTTCGTTGTTGTCGAAGGTGGAGCCGTGAGCGACGAGGCGGCGGATGTCTTTGCCGGAGGCGGGGTTGGCGATGATGCCGACGAGGGGATGGTCGTTCATCAACGGTGTTGCCAATGAAAGGCAACGAGACGCCGCGATCTGCCCTCACCCCAACCCCTCTCCCATTGCGATGGGAGAGGGGCTTTCGTTCGCTCGCCTGATGCGGCGGGCCGATATCGTGTCATTCCGAGCGCAGCGAAGAATCTCGGAGTCATGCAAAGGCGTCGCCCTGGGCGCCGAGATTCCTCCTTCGTCGGAATGACACGGTTCGTCGGAACGACGCGGTTTTCGCGGTGCTCTCCACGGGCCAGGCGGCTCATGGGCGGGGGAGGGAGAGGAGCCAGCGGTTGATGAGGGCGGCGAGAGCGGGGGCGGACTCGACCTGGGGGACGTGGCCGATGCCTTCCATGATTTCGAGCCACGAGGTGGGGAGGGCGGTGTGGGCGGCGACGGCGTGGTGGGAGGGGAGGACGCGGTCGAGCTCGCCCCAGGCGATGAGGACGGGTTGCTCAAGCTCGCTCAGGCGGTCGAGGTAGGCGATGGTCTGGCCGGAGCGGGAGAAGGCGCTGGCGGCGAGGGCTTTGACGGCGGCGTCGGCGCCGGGGGTGGAGCGGGCGGCGTGCATCTCGTCGATGCCGCGCTCGAGGATGAAGCGTGGGTTTTCGAAGAAGAGCTCGAGGAGCTTGCGGGCTTCTTCGCGGGATGGCTCGGCTTCGACGTTGTCGAGGAGGTCTTCACTGACTTCGGAGCCGAGACCGGCGCTGTCGATGAGGGCCAGGGCGCGGACGAGCTTGGGGCGGTCGAGGGCGAGCTGCAAGGCGACAGCGCCGCCCATGGAGTGGCCGACGATGACGGCGGGAGAGAGCTCGAGCTTTTCGATCGCTTCGCCAACCGTCGCGGCGAGGGTTGGGACCGAGTAGTCGAAGGCGGAGGGATCGGGCTTGTCGCTGGCGCCGTGGCCGGGGAGATCGAGGGCGGCGATGCGGTAGGTGTTGGCGAAGTCGCCGAGGACGCTGGCCCAGGTCGATTGGGAGCCGCCGAGGCCGTGCAGGAAGACGATGGTCTCGGGGGCGTCGGTTGGGCCGGCGAGGAGGGCGTAGAGGTGGGAGCCGTCGGCGAGCTCGACCATTTCGGCTCTGGGGGCGGCGGCGGCCGAGGCGGCGGCGGCGGCGGCGCGCTCGACGTCTTCGCTGGTGACGCGGCCGCCGGGGCCGGTGGCTTCGACGGTGGAGAGGTCGATGCCGAGTTCGCCGGCGCGCTTGCGGGCGGCGGGGGAGGCGTTGACGCGGCCGCTGGCGTCGCGGGCGGCCTGACGGGCTTCGCGGGCGACGCGCGGGACCTCTCCAGCTGCCGCGGCGGCCGGGGCGGCAGAGGCGACGAGGGCGGCGAGGTCGTCGTCGCTGAGGTCTTCGTCGGGAGCGGTGATGACGGCGACAGCGCCCATGACGGGGACTTCGCTGCCGACCTCGGCGACGATCTTGCGCAGGATGCCGCTGGCGGGGGCTTCGACGTCGTCGACGGCTTTTTCGGTTTCGACGGTGAGGAGGGGAGCGCCCTCGGCGATGGGGTCGCCTTCCTGGCGGGACCAGCCGGTGACGGTCCCGGAGGTCATGGTGAGGCCCCACTTTGGCATGGTGACGATGGTTGGCATCCAGGTTCTCCGAGATGAGCTATCAGCTATCAGCTATCAGCCAATAGCGCGGGCGGCTAGACGATTTCACGGACGGCGGCGGCGATGCGGTCGGGGCTGGGGACGTAGAACTGCTCCAGGGGCGGGCTGAAGGGGACGGGTGTGTGGGGGGCGGTGACAAGCTTGATGGGGGCGTCGAGGGTGTCGAAGCCCTTGTCTGCGACCATGGCGGAGATGTCGGCGGCGGCGCTGCAGCGGGGGTTGTCCTCGTCGACGATGACGAGGCGGTGGGTTTTGGCGACTGAGTTGAGGATGGTCTCGTCGTCGAGGGGGGAGAGGGTGCGGGGGTCGATGACCTCGGCCTCGATGCCGTCGGCGGCGAGGGCGTCGGCGGCGGCGAGGGATTGCTGGACCATGCGGGAGATGGCGACGATGGTGACGTCGTCGCCGGGGCGCTTGACGTCGGCGACGCCGAGGGGGATGCCTTCGTTCCCTTCGGGGACCTCGCCGCTGGTGGCGTAGAGGACTTTGTTCTCGAAGAACATGACGAGATCGTCGTCGCGGATGGCGCTGAGGAGGAGGCCCTTGGCGTCGGCGGGGGTGGAGGGGACGACGCACTTGATGCCGGGCATGTGGGTGAAGACGGAATAGTGGCAGCCGGAGTGCTGGCCGGCGGCGCTGACGCCGGCGCCGATCATGGTGCGGATGACGAGGGGGCAGTTGGCCTTGCCGCCGAACATGTAGCGGAGCTTGGCGCCCTGGTCGAAGATCTGGTCCATGCAGCAGCCGAAGAAGTCGACGAACATCAGCTCGGCGACGGGGCGGAGGCCGGTGGCGGCGGCGCCGACGGCGGCCCCGATGAAGCCGGCCTCGGTGATAGGGGTGTCGAGGACGCGGTCGCGGCCGAACTCCTGGACGAGGCCTTTGGTGACGCCCATGGGGCCGCCCCAGGCGTCCTCATTGACGAGGTGGTCGATCATGGCGCCGCCGGCGATGTCCTCGCCCATGAGGACGACGGTGGGGTCTTCGCGCATGGCGATCTGGAGGGCCTCGTTGACGGCTTGCTGGTAGGTCATCTGGCGGGTGGCGGCAGCGGCGACCATGGGGTTCCTCCTTCGGGTGACGGGTGACGGGTGTCAGGGTGTCAGGGTGTTGGGGTGATGGATTCCGGCCGATCTGAGCCAGCGCGCTCGAGACTCTGACACCCGGCACCCGTCACCTGTCACCCTGTCCGCTTGCGGGCGACGTGGCGCCGCTCGGCTTCGTGGCTGCCGTGGCCCTCGACGAACATGACCTTGACGTGCGAGGCCAACGAAGCGCCGAAGAGGACGATCAGGCCGACGACCCAGGCCCAGGCGAGGAAGACCGCGGCGACCGCAAGCGGCCCGTAGATGAGGTCGAAGCTCTCCCAGATGAGGGTGCTGAGGACGAGGAACGCGCCCCGCGCGGCGAGGTAGAGCGCGGTCGCGACGGCCGCGCCGACGAGGACGGCCTGCCAGGGCCGGTGGCCGCGCGGCACGACCGCGTAGAGCACGGCGAAGGCGATCGCCAGCAGCACGGCGTGGACGCCGGCCCCGACCAGCCAGGCGAGCACGCCGGACGCGCCGTCGCCCCAGATCCGCTCCCAGGCCAGCCCGAAGAGCCACCGCCCGGCGAGCGCGGCCAGAAAGAGCGCGCCGATTCCGGTGAGCAGGACGAACTCGACCCCGGCCCGACGTGGCGCGTCATCCTCCCGCTCGTCGACGTCGGAGACGCGGTCGAGGGCAATGACCAGCATGCCCAGGACGCGCCGACCGGAGACGAACCAGAGGAGGACGGCAAGAAGCCCGACCTGGCGGCGCTCGGAAACGGCCCGCGAGACGATGGCGTCCATATCGACAACCCCGGCCGGGATGACGCCCTCGACCAGTTGCCCGAGGCGCTCGGCGACGACGGCGGGGTCCACCACCAGCGCGGCGACGGCGGCTCCGACCAGCACCAGTGGGAAGAGCGAGAGCACGACGTGGAACGCGGCGGCCGCGCTCCACTCCATGGCGTCGGCGTCCCGAGCGTCGCGAGCGGTTTGGCGCAGAACCTGGAGATACCGGCGGATCATCGCGGCGTCGGGCATTGGGCTCCATCTGGCGCCGGCTCATCGCCTGCCGGGGCCGTCGCGCACGGGGTCGCAGTGGACCGTCTGTGCACGGTCCACGCCACGGCCGGCGCCAAGCGAGGGCTATCGCGGGGTGGTGTCCGGGTCTTCGCCGCCGGTCGCGCCGTCGACCGTGGCCGCGGCGGCGTTGTTGTCGACGAGGAGGATGGTCACCAGGGTGTTGGAGAAGGTGTCGATCGGGGTGAAGTAGGCGATGCCGGAGAGGCCGGAGGCGTTCATGGGGCGCATGCCGACGGCCAGGGTGCCATCGGGATTGGGGGCGCCGCCGACCTCGCCGCAGGCCACGACGGTGCTCGCGCCCGGCGATTCCTGGACGACCACGGCGTGATCGGTCGTGAGGAAGTCGGCCACGCCGAAGGAGACGACCGTGCCCGATTGCTCGACCGGGGTGGCCAGGGTCTGGCCCTGGGGATCGCCGGTGGTGAGCACCAAATTGGCCAACGACACGACGACGGCGCCCAAGCTGTCGCACGTGCCGCCGTGCAGCGCGGCCGGGCGGTCGACGGCGGCCGGTTGGGCGAGGGTTGGCGGCGCCGCGGCAAGGGCCGCGAGGGAGAGAACGAGAACCAGGAACACGCTGCGGCGCACGGCGGGTACTCCTTGACTGCACGGGCCGCGCCCGGATGGCGGGCCGAGCGCCCGGCGATCGCTTCGAAGGTCGAAACCCTGTTTTCGAGAGAAGAGGGTACGGAGGGAATCACGGGAGCGCAAGGGCGGCGGTTCCTTTTTCTGCCAGCGACGCGCTCTCATCGGTTCATGCTGAGCGAAGCGAAGCATCCCGGAGCAATGACACGGACTCCGGGTGATCACTGCCGCTGGAGGATCACCCTCACCCCCTGCCCGCCGCCCAGTGGGCGCCCGGCCCTGTGCGCAGGGCGAGGGGGAACGACCGGAGGCGCGGCAATTACTACGGCGCCGTTCATCCGGATTCCGTATGACACGGGCGCGCCGTGGCGCCGAGATTCCTCGCTTCGCTCGCGATGACACGATCGGGGCGCGGTGCGATTCGGATTCAGCGGGATTCGGTCTCGGGACTCCAGGCGTAGAGGACGTCCGGCTCGCCTTCTTCGTTGCCGGAGCCGTCGCCGAAGGCGATGGCGACGAAGCCGCGGCGCTCGTAGAACCGGCGGGCGCGCGTATTGCGCTGGAACGCGTAGAGGCGGAAGCCGCCGGGGCGCGCCGCCTTCGC
>CALMZR010000335.1 GCA_937870845.1 uncultured Chloroflexota bacterium | reverse complement strand
AGCGCGATCGCCCTCTCGAAATCGGTCAGCGCTTCTTCGTCTTGGCCCAGACTGCCGACGGAAAGGCCTTTTCGAAACCACGCTTCATGAAAATCGGGTTTAAGTGTGAGGGCATTTTTGTAAGCGGCCAACGCTTCCGGATGCCGGCCTAATTTCGCAAGCGCATCTCCTTTACTGAACCAGTCTTCTCCCAACTCAGGGTTGAGACGGAGGGCCTTCTCAAGCGAGACCAGCACTTCTTCGTCCCGGCCCAATCGACTCAACAACGCCCCCTTCTGATGCCAGGCTTCCTTGTATTCAGGATTGCGTTTGATTGCTTCCTCGACGGCAGCCAGGGCTTCTTCATGGCGACCTAATCTTTCCAGGGAGACTGCTTTTCCGTACCATCCCTCCGTATGTGTCGGGTTCAGTTGAAGGGCCTCCTCGAACGCCGCCAGTGCCGCTTGATCCTTGTGGCCGAGTTTGTTGAGGGCTCTTCCCTTCCCCGACCAGGCCCGATCGGACATTGGATTGAGAGTAATCGCTTGATTGAAGGCTCCCAGCGCTTCTCCCTCCCGGCCTAACCGGGCGAGCGTATTTCCTTTTTCAAGCCAGGCTTCGGGATCATTCGGCTTGAGGGTCAGCGTTTCTTTAAAGGCGGTCAGCGCCTCCTCGTCAGTGACGACCGTTTCGCCGCACGATTGGCAGTACCAGACCGGGATGCGGTGCCCCCACCAGAGCTGGCGCGAGATCGTCCAGTCGTGGATGTTCTCCAGCCAGTTGAGATAGACGCTCTTGAAATGGTCCGGCGCGAATTGCAGGTTGCCGTCCCTGGCGGCGGCGATGGCTGGCTGGGCCAGCTCCGCCATGCGCACGAACCATTGGGTCGAGATGAGCGGCTCGACGACGGTGTCGCAGCGTTGGCAGCGCCCGACGGCGTGGGTGTGCGGCTCGGCGCCCAGGAGGCGGCCGTCCGCCTCCAATCGAGCCACGACGGCTTGGCGCGCCTCGGCGATGGGCATGCCGGCGAATGGCCCGGCGTTCTCGTTCATGGTGCCGTCGGTATTCATGATGTTGATCGCCGGCAAGCCGTTGCGCTGGCCGATCTCGAAGTCGTTCGGGTCGTGAGCGGGGGTCACTTTCACCGCGCCGGAGCCGAACGTTGGATCGACTGCGTCGTCGGCGACGATCGGGATCAACCGGTCCATGATTGGCAGCCGGACATGCCTGCCAACGAGATGCCGGTAGCGGCCGTCGTCGGGGTGGACGGCGACGCCGGTGTCGCCCAGCATCGTTTCGGGGCGGGTGGTGGCGACAGCGATGACCTCGTCGGTCCCCCTCCCACCGCCCTCCCCCCGCAGGGGGGAGGGGTCCTTCCCCTCGACGGGGTAGGCGAGAGTCCAGAGGGAGCCCGTCTCGTCGCGGTGGACGACCTCGAGGTCGGAAAGCGCGGTCTGGCAGCGCGGGCACCAGGAGATGAGGCGCTCGCCGCGATAGATGAGCCCCTTGTCGTAGAGGCGCTTGAAGACGCGGCGCACGGCGCGCGAGGGGCCGGGGTCCATGGTGAAGGCGAAGCGGGTCCAATCGCACGAGGCGCCCATGATCATGGTCTGCTCGCGGATGCGCCCGCGGTACTGGTTCATGAACTCCCAGACGCGGGCGACAAACGTCTCGCGGCCCAGATCGTGGCGAGTCAGACCTTCGTCGCGCAGGGCTTTTTCGACCACCCACTGGCCGGCGATGCCGGCGTGATCGGCGCCGGGGACCCAGAGCGTGGGGTCGCCGCGCATGCGATGCCAGCGGATCATGATGTCTTCGACGGTGAGGGCCAGGGCATGGCCGATGTGCAGCTCGCCGGTCACGTTCGGCGGGGGCATGACGATGACGAACGGGTCGCGGTCGGGCTGCTCGCGCGGCTGGAAGTAGCCGGAGTCGTCCCAACGGTCGTAGACGCCGGCCTCGACCTGGCGCGGGTCGTAGGCTTTGGCGAGGTGGGATTCCATCATCGGTTCCGCGGCTTCGGCGATCGTCATGCGTCTCTCTCGTAGGCGTCGGCTTGTCGAGCGGTGTTCGGCCGTCGTAGGCGCGGCGTTGGCTTGCAATCGGGAAAAACGGTCGCCAGTGACCGAAATCGGCGGCGCCAAGCGGCGATTGTGTCGCCCGGAGGGGCCCTGTGTCAAACAAGACGAGGGCACGGCGAGCCGTCGGGAAGGCGACACGCTGGTTCGCTGGCGGAGAGCGGCAGACCGGCTGCCTCGAGGAGCCGCAATGTCTCGCAGAGCGGTAACCCGACGACATTGTTGAAACAGCCCTCGAACCCGGCGACCAGCTCCCCGCCGATTCCCTGGATGGCGTAAGCGCCGGCCTTGTCGAACGGTTCGCGTGAGGCGACGTAGCGGGCGATGTCGTCGTCGCTCAAAGGCCGGAATCGGACGGAGGAAGAAACGGCGGAGGCATGCTCCGTTGCTGAGTCAGGTTCGACGACTGCGAGGCCGGTCACGACCAGATGCTCTCGGCCGCTCAACGCGCGGAGCATGTGTGCTGCCTCGGCATCGTCGCGTGGCTTGCCGAGCAGCACCCCTTCCAGCGCCACAATCGTGTCCGCGCCGAGCACGAGGCCGGTGTCCAAGCGAGCCGCGACGGTCCGAGCTTTCCTCAGTGCGAGCGCGATAGCCTGCGCTTCAGGATCGAGAGAGGCGTCGAAGACCTCCGGCGCCTCGCTGGGAACGACCTGGAACGGAACGCCAAGCTTTTCCAGCAGCTCCCGGCGGCGCGGGGAAGCGGAGGCCAGGATCAACAAATCAGGCTCGATTCCGCCCGGTTTGGCTGGTACAACACGTTCGGGACTCCGTATGCCGCTCCTGCGACGTTCGATTCGCGCCCGCTGACCGCGAGGCACGGCAGATGCTAGACTTGCCCGTTGCGATCGTTTGTTCGGATGGCCCCCGCTAAATCCGAGCGCCTCGAGCGAGGACCGCTTTTTCATGGCTCAACACGACCGGATCAGCGTGCGCGGCGCCCGGGAGCACAACCTCAAGGACATCGACGTCGATATCCCCCGCGACAAGCTCGTCGTGCTGACGGGTTTGTCCGGTTCCGGCAAAAGCTCGCTGGCCTTTGACACCATTTTCGCCGAAGGGCAGCGGCGCTACGTCGAGTCGTTGTCGGCGTACGCCCGGCAGTTCCTGGGGCAGATGGAGAAACCGGACGTCGACCACATCGACGGGCTCTCCCCGGCAATCTCCATCGATCAGAAAGGGACCAGCCGCAACCCGCGCTCGACGGTGGGCACCGTCACCGAGATCTACGACTACATGCGCCTGCTCTGGGCGCGCATCGGCCACCCGCATTGCCCGATCTGCGGGCGGCCGATCGTGGCGCAGTCGGTGCAGCAGATGGCGCGGCAGCTCCTGGAGCTGCCGGACGGCTCCCGCCTGATGATCCTGGCCCCGGTCATCCGCGACCGCAAGGGCGAGCACCAGGGGGTCATCGAGGAGATCCGGCGGCAGGGGTTCGTGCGGGTGCGCGTCGACGGCACGGTCTACGACGTCGACGAGGCGGCGACGCTCGATCTGGCGAAGTACAAGAAGCACACCGTCGAGGTCGTCGTCGACCGGCTCGTCATCCGGCACGACGAGGGGACGACCCCGGACGAACACCCCGACCGGGTGCGGATCATCGAGTCGCTGGAGACGGCGCTCAAGATCGCCGGCGGCATGGCCCAGGCTCAAGTCATCGACGGTGAGCTGATCGCCTTTTCCGAACGATTCGCCTGCCCAGTGCATGGCGTGGTCGGGCTGTCCGAGATCGAGCCGCGGAACTTCTCGTTCAACTCGCCGCACGGCGCCTGTCCGGTTTGCACCGGGCTGGGCACGACTCGCGAGTTCGACCCGGACCTCATCTTCCCGAACAGGAACCTCTCAGTCGCGCAAGGGGCCGTCGCGCCCTGGTTGCGGGCGACGGGGGAGGGGAGCGCCTGGTACTCCGCGCTGCTGGAGGGGCTGGCGACCGAGTACGGGTTCAGTCTCAGTACGCCGGTGCGAGAACTGCCCCAGGAGACGGTTGACCTTATCCTCAACGGTGTGCGCGGCAAGAAGATCGTCGTCAAGTACAAGTCGAAGTCGGGCCGGATGCGCTCGTATCCGGTCGAGTACGAAGGGGTGGTCCCGAACCTGAAGCGGCGCTACGGCTCGACGTCGTCTGACTATGTGCGCGAAGAACTGGAGCGCTACATGGCGGAGCGGCCGTGCCCGGAGTGCCACGGCGCGCGGCTCAAGCCGGAAGTGCTGGCCGTCACCGTCGAGAGGCGATCGATCGTCGACATCACCCGCATGCCGATCCGGGAGGCGCAGACCTGGTTCTCGGAACTGGCGCGCGATCCGGCCGAGGTCGCCCGCGCTCCGTTGAGCGAGCGGGAGTTTCTCATCGCCCGCCAAATCTTCAAGGAGATTCGGGAGCGGCTCGGGTTTCTGGTCGACGTCGGGCTCGACTACTTGACCCTGGAGCGATCCGCCAACACCCTGTCCGGGGGCGAGGCGCAGCGCATTCGGCTCGCGACGCAGATCGGCTCGTCGCTGATGGGGGTGCTCTACATCCTCGACGAGCCGAGCATCGGGCTGCACCAGCGCGACAACGGGCGGCTGATCCACACCCTGGAGCGGCTGCGCGACATCGGCAACACCCTCATCGTCGTCGAGCACGACGAGGAGACGATGCGCGCCGCCGACTGGATCATCGACATCGGCCCCGGGGCTGGGCAGCATGGGGGCCGGGTGGTCGCCGAAGGGACGATGGACGACATCGCCCGCGCGCCGGAGTCGATTACGGGGCAGTACCTCTCGGGGGTCCGCGAGATCCCGATGCCGGACCGGCGCCGGACGGGCAACGGCAAGGCGCTGACGCTGCGCGGGGCGCGGGAGAACAACCTGCGCGATGTCTCGGTGCGCTTTCCGCTGGGGACGTTCATCGTCATCACCGGCGTCTCCGGGTCGGGCAAGAGCTCGCTCGTCACCGACACGCTCTACCCGCGGTTGGCGATGGAGCTGCAGCACGCGCGGCAGAAGCCGGGCGCGCACGACGATCTGGAGGGCATTCGGCATCTCGACAAAGTGATCGAGATCGACCAGAGCCCGATCGGGCGCACGCCGCGCTCCAATCCGGCGACCTACACGGGGCTGTTCACGCCGATCCGCGAGCTGTACGCCTCGATGACGGAGGCGAAGGCGCGCGGCTACATGCCGGGCCGCTTCTCGTTCAACGTCAAGGGCGGGCGCTGCGAGGCGTGCAAGGGGGAGGGGATCATCCAGATCGAGATGAACTTCCTGCCCGATGTCTTCGTGCCGTGCGAGATCTGCCAGGGCAAGCGCTACAACCGCGAGGCGCTGGAGATCACCTACAAGGGGAAGTCGATCGCCGACGTGCTCGACATGACGGTGGCCGAGGCGCTCGACTTCTTTCAGAACGTGCCGGCGATCAAGAACAAACTGCAAACGCTCAACGACGTCGGTCTGAGCTACATCAAGCTCGGCCAGCCGGCGACGCAGCTCTCCGGAGGCGAAGCGCAGCGGGTGAAGCTCTCCAGCGAGCTGTCGCGCCGCGCCACGGGGCGCACGCTCTACATCCTCGACGAGCCGACGACCGGTCTCCACTTCGCCGACATCGAAAAGCTGCTCGGCATCCTGCAGCGGCTGGTGGATGGCGGCAACACCGTCATCGTCATCGAGCACAACCTCGACGTCATCAAGTCCGCCGATTGGGTGATCGACATGGGGCCGGAAGGCGGGAGCGGCGGGGGGACGATCATCGCCGAGGGGACGCCGGAGGCGGTGGCGGCCACGCCGGGGTCGTTCACGGGGGATTATTTGCGGCCGGTGCTGGGGATGCCGGCGATGGCGGCGGATTAGACGGGCTGGCTACTCCTCGAGCAGGCGGTCGACTGCCGCGCGGTGTCGTTGGATGAGCCGCTCCAGCTCTTCAAACTGCTGGCGCTGCTGAGCGGAAAGCTGGCCTTCGTCGTTCCATTCCCGGAGGAGCTTGAGTCGAATCTCGCGGATCGGCCATTCGATCACGAAGTCGAGGCGATCCGGCTCCTCCCAAGATTCCCACGTGGAGACGATCTCCGGGATCGCCAGCCATTCCTCCAAGAGATAATCAAGGGCATGATCGATGCGTGTCGCCAACGCGGCTTGCTGAACTATCGAAGCCAAAGCGCATCTCCTGGAATCGCGAGATCTTGCTGACTGGGAGTCTGGTATCCCGACACGAGCGTCCCTCGATCGGCGGAGAAGACAACGAAGAGCAGAGGAAGCGATTCCGATCCAAGTCGCACTGTCGGTACTGCGAGGCTGGTGGGTGCAAGGATACCAGCGATGGAGCCACCGCGCCGAGCATAAACGACGATCCTCGCTCTGCTGGAGCGTGCGGCTCGGTGCAGGTCCTGGACGTATTGTTCTGCGGTCGTACCCTCGGCCCATCCCTGGTTGCGAACAACACGGCGCACCAGATGGACGAAGAGCGAGTCGTCCCTCGCCAAGAGTTGCCGACTTCCATACCTGACGCCTCGTTCGGCGACCGGTACTCGCACGATTCTGGAATCAAACTCCGCCGTCGCGATCCGATCGAGAATGCGTTCGATCTCATCGGCTAGGGCGTCTCGACGGGTCAAGATTAGGTCGCGAATGAGCTGGTCGGTAGGATGGTCGCTGAGACGAAGGTTTTCGCTCATTTCGTCTTCCGGCGCGACGGGTTCGCCGGAGCCTTTCCAAAGACCGGGATCGAAAGTGGCTTTGCCGCCTCGTCCCGGTCGGTCGTCCAGCGCGCGCCGCGCGGCGGTTTCTTCAACCGGATCAGGGTCATCAAAGCGCATTCGTATTGGACGCGGTGCTGGGCGAAGGCTTTCCAGGCGGCGGCTTTGTCGGGTTTCATGGGCAGGCCGGACTGCTGAAAATGGTCGTAGGCTTGCTCGAACTCGTCCTGGGTGACGTTAATGGGTGTTTGCGGCCAGGCGGCATCGGTCGGGCACTGCAGGCGCAGCGGCTCCAGCACCTGGAGGAGCGCCCTGGAGCCGTTGCGGACCAAGTGATCGGCGGCGGGGTCGGTGGCCAGGTCGATTGCAGCGT
>CALMZR010000334.1 GCA_937870845.1 uncultured Chloroflexota bacterium | reverse complement strand
CTCCGATCCAGCCGCGACGCGATCGTCGCCAACGCCCGCGCCTCCCCAATGGAAAGCGACATAACAGAATCCGTCATGCGCATCCCGCCTGCCAACCCCGTCAACCCACGCGCCAAAGAGCCCCTCTCCCATCGCAATGGGAGAGGGGTTGGGGTGAGGGCCGTCAGAGGGGTCGGGGTGAGGGCCGTCAGAGGGGTTGGGGTGAGGGCCGTCAGTTGGTCTGGAACAGAGGATCTCTCATTCCTCCCACCTCCCGGCGCGGTACGGCGCGACGCCAGGCCGCGCCGGCTGCGCGGCTGCCGCGGTCTGGATGGCGGCCAGCACGCCAGGAAGGCCCGCGGCGATCGCCTCGTTGGGAAACCGCATCACCAGGTAGCCCGCCTTTGCCAGCAGGGCTTCCCGCGCGGCATCGTCCTCGTGCTGGCTGGCGTGGACGCCGCCATCGAGCTCAATGACGAGCCGGACATCCGGGCAGCAGAAGTCCACGACGAATGGGCCGATGGGGTGCTGCCGCCGGAACTTCAGCCCCGCCAGGCGGCGATTGCGCGGTGCCTGCCAAAGCAGCGCTTCGGCGGATGTCTGCCGGCCGCGCGGATCGCGCGCGGCCGGCACGTTGTGTCGGTGTCGGAACCGTTCCCGCGTCATGCCGGCAGTTTCGCAAACGGCGGCAACGTTTGCGAAACGCCTTCGCGCCGAACGCCCCTCATCCCCAACCCTTCTCCCATTGCGATCGGAGAAGGGAGCGTGGAGGCCGGAATGGCAGCCACACCAAATCCCCGTCCCCTGATCAACTCCACCCTCGCCGTCACCGAGCCCCTCTCCCATCGCAATGGGAGGGGGTTGGGGTGAGGGATTCTCGCTTTTTCAGCGCGTCAGCGATGGCGCCCCTCTCCCATCGCAATGGGAGAGGGGTTGGGGTGAGGGTTTCTCGGGGCTTGGGGTGAGGGTTTCTCGGGGCTTGGGGTGAGGGTTCACTAGGGTTCGCTCAAGGAGTCTATCGCCATGGCCATCACCAATAGCGAGCGCGTCACCCGCGCCTTCGATCTGCTGAAGGTCGGCTTGAACCCGTTCGTCATCCAGCAGATGCGCGGCAAACTGGGACCCGGCTGGTGGCCGCAGGCGCAGCAGAAATACCCGCAAGCGACGAAACCGGACGCCCTCGACGTCATGATTCAGTTGCGGCTGCTCATCGACAACTGGAACGGCGTCTTCCGCGAGCCGCTGGGCGATCTGGAGCGCAATCTCAGCGGCGAATTGCTGGCCTTCCGCAACCGCTGGGCGCACCAGGAGCCGTTCAATTCGGAAGACACCCAGCGCATGCTCGATTCCGCCTCCCGCCTCCTCGCCGCCGTCGGCGCGCCGGCGCCGGCCGCCGAGGTCACCCAGATCCGCACCGAGCTGTTCCGCACCATGATCGCCGAGCAGGCCCGCCAGCAGACGCGTAGCCGCGCCGCGGCGCCCGTCAGCGAGGGCACGTCCCTGGCCGGTCTGCGCCCGTGGCGGGAGATCGTCACTCCCCACCCCGACGTCGCTTCCGGCCGCTATCAGGCCGCCGAGTTCGCGGCCGATCTCGGCCAGGTCCACGCCGGGCAGGGCGCCGACGAATACCGCGACCCGGTCGAGTTCTTCCGCCGCACCTTCGTCACCGAGGGCCTGGAAGCGCTCATGGCCGACGCCATCCTCCGCATCGCCGGCGCGGGGGGCGATCCGGTCGTCGAATTGCAGACCAACTTCGGCGGCGGCAAGACCCACGCCATGCTGGCCCTCTACCACCTCTTCTCCGGCACGCCGATCGCACGATTACCGAACCTGGAGCAGGTCACGAAGCGCGCCGATGGCTACCTGCCGGAAGAGGCAAACCGGGCCGTGCTCGTCGGCACCGCGCTTTCACCCGGGCAGACGCGGCGCAAACCGGACGGCACGGAAGCGCACACGCTCTGGGGTGAATTGGCCTGGCAGCTCGCCGGCTCCGACGGCTACGCCCTGATCGCCGCCGCCGACCGCAACGGGGTCAACCCCGGCTCCGATCTGCTCAAAGAGCTGTTCGACGTCGCCTCCCCGGCGCTGATCCTCATCGACGAGCTGGTTGCCTACATCCGCCAGCTCTACCGCACCGACGATCTCCCCGGCGGCTCGTTCGACGCCAATCTGACCTTCATCCAGTCGCTCACCGAGGCAGCGAGGCAGGCGACAGGGACGCTGGTGGTGGCCACCTTGCCGTCGTCCGACATCGAGATCGGCGGCGAGGGGGGCCGCGCCGCGCTGGAGCGGTTGCGCAACATCTTCGGCCGCATGCAATCCCCCTGGCGGCCGGCCAGCACCGAAGAAGGGTTCGAGATCGTCCGCCGCCGCCTCTTCGCACCCATCGCCGACCAGGACAAGTTCGCGGCGCGCGACGCCGTGGTCAAGGCGTACATGAAACTCTATGCCGATCAGGTTGGCGATTTCCCACCGCAGACCCGCGAGGCGGGGTATCGACAGCGCCTGGAATCGGCCTACCCCGTCCACCCCGAGCTCTTCGACCGTCTCTACACCGAGTGGTCGACGCTCGAAAAGTTCCAGCGCACCCGCGGCGTGCTGCGCTTGATGGCCGCGGTCATCCACGATCTGTGGGAGAGCGGCGATCAGGGGCTGCTGATCATGCCGGCCAGCGTCCCGGTCGGCGATCTGCAAGTCCAGGCCGAGCTCACCCGTTACCTCGACGACAACTGGGTGCCGGTCATTGAGCAGGACGTCGATGGCCCCAATTCGTTGCCCCTCCAGGTCGACCGCGAAAGCAACAATTTTGGCCGCTACTCCGCGGCGCGACGGGTCGCCCGCACGCTCTACCTGGGCACGGCGCCGTCGCTGCGTGCCGGGAACCCGGGCATCACCGACCAGAGCGTGAAACTCGGCTCGGCGCAGCCGGGCGAAACGGTGGCCACCTTCGGTGACGCGCTGCGCCGGCTCTCCAACGACGCCACGCATCTGTACGTCAACGAGGGCCGCTACTGGTTCGACACCAAACCGAGCGTCACCCGTCTGGCCCAGGATCGCGCCGGCCAAATCGACGACTACCTGGTCGCCAACCACATCGTGGAACGGGTGAAAGCCGCGGCGCGGATCGGCAGCGACCCGCTGCGCGTCCACCACTACGCGGCAGCGGGCAGCGACGTCCCCGACGAGCGGGAGACGCGGCTCGTCGTCCTCGGCCCCGATTTCCCCCACACCGGCCGCGATGCCGCCAGCCCCGCGCGCGTGGCCGCGGAGGCCGTTCTGAAACGGCGGGGCGAAAGCCCACGCCGCTACGGCAATGCGGTCGTCTTCCTGGCGCCCGACCGCACCCGGCTGGAAGAGTTGAAGGAGGGGGTGCGGCTCTTCCTTGCCTGGGAGCAGATCTACAAGGAGCGCGACCCGCTCAATCTCGATCCCTTCCAGCAGAACCAGGCCAAATCGAAGCAGGATGACGCCGCCAAGGTCGTCGACCAGCGCATCCCGGAGACCTTCAACTGGTTGCTGGTCCCGGAGCAAGAGCCGAACGGCCCGGTCGAGTGGCGCGAGCTGCGCTTGCAAGGCGGCCAGAGCGACGGCACGCTCGCCGCCCGCGCGCTGCGCAAGTTGAAGTCCGAAGGTCTCATCACCGACCTCTACGGTCCAACGAACCTGCGCGACAAGCTCGACCACATCCCCCTCTGGCGCGGCGATCACGTCTCGGTGCGCCAGCTCGTCGATGACTACGCCCAGTACCTCTACCTGCAGCGGCTGACCGACCCGGAACGGGTCATCCCGGCCACCGTCGGGCGCGGCACGGCCGAGATGCTGTGGGAATCGGAAACCTTCGCCTACGCCGAGCGCTGGGACGACGCCGAGGGCCGGTACGTCGGGCTGAAACCCGGCCAACACACCGTGGTCCCGTTCGACGACCGCGGCGTCGTGGTGCGGCCGGCAGTCGCGCGGCGGGAACTCGATCGGATCGGTCCCACTGGACCGACCGGAGCCACGAGTCCCACGGGCCAGACCGCGGTTACCGGCCCCACCGGCGGGACCGGCGTCACGGGGCCAACCGGGCCCGTGCTACTCCCGCTCAAGCGCCGCTACTACGGCTCGGTGGAGATCGACGCGGTGCGCGCCGTGCGGGACGCCGGCACGATCGTGCAGGAGGTGGTGCAGCACCTGACCGCGCTGCCGCGGGCCAGCGTCCGCCTGACGCTGGAGATCGAAGCGGAGCTGCCCGAAGGGGCCCCGGAGCACGTCGTACGCACCGTCAGCGAAAACGCCAGCGCGCTCAAGTTCCGCGGCAGCGGCTTCGAAGAAGCGTGAAGCGTGATCACCAGTGATCATCCGGCATCATCCGTCCACCCCCCGCCTCCCCGGAAGTTCAGGAAGTTCGGGAAGTTCGGGAAGTTCGGGAAGTTCGGGAAGTTCGGGCGAGTTCGACGGCACATCAGGTGACGGCCTCCCACACGATGTCGACCAAAAGCCCCTCTCCCTGCGCACAGGGAGAGCGGTTGGGGTGAGGGTCGTTGGGGCCAGCGCCGGTAGCCTGAAACTCTCTGGCTCACAACGGCGCCGTGGCCACGATCTCCCCGGTCGGGGCTTCGGTCCCCAGCGGGCCCGGCTCGGCGGTGATGGCCAGGGTGTCGTAGCGGCTGCGATCGACGACGATGGCGTGGCGGTCGGTCTCCTGGTCGAAGACGCCGGCCGGCGCGGGCGCGCCCTCGTCGCCGATCAGCCAGACCTCGTAGACCTGGCCGGGCTCCAGGGCGGGCAAGTCGCGCACGTCGAGAACCAGCAGATTGTCGTCCGGGAGATACGTCACCTCGCCGCTGGCGTCCGGGGCGGCGTCGGTCGGGGCCAGAGCGATGGTCTCCGGCGTGGGAACAGCCTCGATCTGATTCTGCAGGCGCAGGTTCCAGGCCAGGAGCCCGCCCGAGACCAGGAGCAGGATGACTGCCGCGGCCGCCCATGGCGTGGCATTCGACCACCATCTCGCCGGACGAATCGGCTCCGCCAACCGGCGCTCGGGCACGGCGGGCGGGGCCACGGGAGCAACCGGCGCTATCGGCGCCGGAGCGGGCGCAGGAGTCGGGGATTGTGGCGCGGCCGCCTCCGCCAGGATCGCGGCCGAGATGCGGTCGCGCAGCCCAGGCGGGGGATCCATCGGCTCGATCAGCTCGGGCAAGGCGTCGACGGCGGACCAGAGCGCGGCGATCTCAGCCTGGCACTCCGCGCACGTCGCCAGGTGCGCCCGCACGGCGGCGGCCTCCTGCGCCTCCAGCGCGCCCAGGGCAAAGGCCCCCAGCAGATCGCGGGCTTCGGCGTGCCGGGCCATGGTCAGGTTAGGTTCCACGGATGATGTCCACCGGCCGCTCCGCTCCCGGCGAAGGTTCCGCCAACAGCCCCTGCAATCGTCGCAAACCGAGGCGGAGACGGCCTTTCACCGTCCCCAATGGCAGGCCGTCCCGCTCTGCGATTTCGCGGTGGGTCAGCCCGTCGAAAAAGGCCATCTCGATGGCGCGCCGCTGCTCTCCCGGCAACGTCGCCACCGCCGTGCGCACGCGATCGCTCTCCAGCCGGCCCGAAACCTCGCTCCAGGCGTCGGGGAAGGCCTGCCGCTCGGCGATCTCGTCGAGCCCGGCGACGACCGGCGGCGCGCCCGCGCGGCGGCGCAACCCGTCGATGGCGCAATGGTGGACGATGGTGAGCAGCCAGGAACGTACGCCTCCACGCGAAGGGTCGAATGTCGAGGCGCGACGCCAGACCCGCAGGTACCCGTCCTGCACCGCCTCCTCCGCCGCCCCGGCGTCGCCGAGGATGCGGTAGGCAAGCCCGTAGGCGACCCGGCCGTGCCGGTCATACAGCGCCAGCAGAGACGGGTGGTCGCCTCGGGCGACGGCCGCGATGAGCTCTTCGTCTCGCGGTTCCAGTTCGGGGCCGGTCATCGCGCCTGTCTACCTGACCCTACGCGCCCGCTTTCGCTGCCGGATCACACCCGGACACTCGTCGCCGTGTTGCGCGCGGTAAGCATCCGAGGGAAGGGCGAAGTTGGCAAGGGGGGAGACGGGGGTGACGGGTGTCGGGCGTCGGGTGTCGGGGTCAATGGGTGACAGGCGACAGGGATGCTTGCGCCATGGGGCGAGGCGGAGCGGCTCCCGTCACCCATTACCTTTCACCCACCACCCGCAACCCGTCACCCGTCACCTGTTCAGCTCTTCGCGTAGCCGGCGCGCGACCACCGAGGCCTCGTCCGCGGTCAGGCCCATGGGGTTGACGGAGAGGCGGCCATGCTCGGCGTGCGATTGGTCGATGGCGATGGCGGGTTCTCCGGCGAGCAGGCGGTTGACCAGATCGTATGCCCGCTCCGCCGTGTCCGAGCCGGCGAGGTCGATGCGCAGCGATGGGATCGGTTTGTGGGCTGGGACATGGCGCGTCACGCACATGCCGGGCAGGCCGTCCAATGCCCGCTCGATGGGGTCGAGGAGGCGGCGCCAGCGGTCGAGGTCGGCCTCGTCGCTGCCGGCGGCGTAGCGGCGCAAGGCGGTGATGAGCCCGGCGATCTCTTCGCGGCCGACTTTCATGGAGCGGCCGAACCCCTGGTGCGGCACGCCGGCCAGGAGATGCGCGTCGAGCAACGGCCGCCACGACCAGGTTTGCGGTCGCACGTCCATGTCCTGATGCTGCAAGGCGACCGAGGCGATCAGGTCGGCGCGGCCGGCCAGGATGCCGCTGGCCTGCGGCCCGGCGATGGCCTTGCCGCCGGAGAAGACGACCAGATCCGCGCCCTCGGCGATGAAGCGGCGCAGGTTCGCCCGCGGCGGCAGCTCGGCCGCGGCATCGACCACGACCGGAACCCCGCGCGCATGCGCGATACGGCAGACCTCCGGCAACGGCAGGGTCCCCGGCGTGTCCAATATTGGGCAGGCCACGGCCGCCGTGCGCTCCGTGATCGCCTCGGCGATCTGCCAGGGGTGCGTCCCTCCCGCGCCGGGATAGCCGAGATACCCAACCTCGACCATGCGCACGCCAACGGCGCGAATGGCGTGGTCGTAGGCGTTGCGGTGCCCACGCTGCACCACGACCTCGTTTTTCAACCCCGTTGTGTCGGGCAGGCGGTCCATGGCTCCCACGTCCATCCCGGCCACGCAGGCGGCGATCCCCAGCGACAACCCAGCCGCCGCCCCGGAGACGACGTACCCTGCCTCCGCGCCGGTGATCTCGGCGATGATCTCCCCGGCGCGGGCTTGCAGATCGTCGATCGGGACGAAGGAGGCGGCGGCTTCGGCCATGGCCGCCAGCGTCTCCGGGGCCATGCGGCTGCCGCCCAGCCGGGTGAGCGTGCCGCTGGCGTTGATGACGGTTGGAACTCCGAGGTCGTCGTACAAACTCATCTCGTGCGCCCGATTTGCCCGGTATGGGCCATCTCCCCGATGAAGTTCAGTGTCAGGCGGGCGCAGACCTGGCTGGTGATGTGCGCCACGTCGAGCGCGGGCACGACCTCGACGATGTCGTAACCGACGATCGTGCCCTTGCGCGCGATCCCGCGCAGCAGGTTCGACGCCTCGTAGTACGTGATCCCGCCGAATCCGGGAACCAGCACGCCGGGAGCGATGGGGACGTCGAGCGCGTCAGCGTCGAAAGTGATGTAGTAGCGGTCGGCGGGCGGGATGCGCTCGAGAACGGCGGCGACGCCCACCTCGTGCAGCTCCTCGGCGCGGACCTGGACGCTGCCGTACGCCAGCGCGTCGTCCACCTCCTGCTGGCGAGCGCTACCGACGGCGCGCAGGCCGATCTGCGCCATGCCGCTCACCCAGGGCATCTCCGCGGCGCGGCGCATGGTGCTGCTCAACCCCTCGGTGACGCTGTTGCGCTCCTGCCGCCAGTCGATGTGCTGGTCGAGCTGGACGATGACCATCGCGCCGCGCCCCTCGTAGGCGCGAAAGACCGGGATGGGGATGGCGTGGTCGCCGCCGAGGACGATCGGCACGGCGCCGCGGTCGAGGATGGCATTCACGGCCGCCGTCGTCGCGGCGCTGTTCCCCGCGAAATCGCCCGGCGTCATGGCCACGTCGCCGCAGTCGACGATGCGGACCTCGCGCCCGGCGAAGATGTCGGCGCCGAAGTCGTAGTCGTAGTGATCGACGTACGGGGCCCAGCGCGCCGATTGGGCGCGAATCGCCTCCGGCGCGGTCGCCGAGGCCGACATCGGCCCGATCATGTCGTACGGATAGCCGAAGGGCACGCCGAGCACCGCGATGTCCGCCTCCAGCGTCCCGAGATCACTGCACCGCGGCGCATCGAGAAACGTCGGCTTGCCCAGCGGGACTGGCACGATTCGCGCATCGTCGCTCATTCGTCGCTCCTGGCTCCGAGCTATCAGCTATCAGCTATCGGCTATCAGCTATCAGTCGACGCAGGCTGGCGGTGCTGCGGCAATCGCCCGCTCCGCCCACGACGCCAAGTGCCGATAGCCGGTAGCCGATAGCCGATAGCCGGTAGCCCGCCTCACACCCGATCCGGAGCGAACTGCTCCGGGGTTGGCTCCGCTCAGCAGTACCACGGTTCGCTCAGGTGCGGGATCGGTTCGCGGCTGGCGGCGCCCTGAGCGACGAGGGCGAACGGGTCGCTCACTGGCGCCTCGCGGGAGCGCTCCGTCAGCTCCCAGACCTTGGCGAATGTGGCGTGGCGATCTTCCTGCGTCCCGGTTTCGCCGCTGACCAGGGCCAAGACCTCCTCGTGCAGGCGGTCCATGCGCGGGTCGGGGTGCGTCCAGGGGTAGACCAGCGCCGCCGGGTCGAACTCGCCCACGAATTCCTGCACCAGCGGCAGCTCCAACAATCGCGAGCCGCGCGGGATGAGCAGGCGGATCGCGTACTGGATCGGTGAGACGGCGCCGACCAGATCGAGCTCGAGGATCGTTCGCAGCAGATCGTGGTAGCCGTGGAGCGAAATCCAGGGATTGAACGTGACGAAGGTCGGATTGAGATTCAGCCCGGTCTCGCGCAGCAGCGAGACGACGCGCACGAAGTCGTCGCGCGTGTGGCGCTTGTCGAAGATTTGCAGGATGCGGTCGTCTACCGCCTCGACCGCGCTGGTCACGAACAGGCAGCCCGTATCGCGCAGCCTGGGCAGATGCCCGGCCTGGCGGAGCAGATGCTCGACCTTGATCGTCACGTCGTACGTGAGGTCCGGCCAGCGCCGGTGCAGCGCCTCCACGATGCGGATGGCGTGGGTCGGGCCGTTGAAGAAATCGGGGTCGCCGAAGGTGATGTGGCGCGCCCCGGCGTCGATCTGCTGAGCGATGTCTTCCAGCACGACGTCTGGCTGCACCACGAAGAAGCGCCCGCCGTAGACCGGGACGATGGGGCAGTGCCGGCACAGGTTCTTGCAGCCGCGGCTGGCCTCGGTGTACCCCGCCGTGCGGGATTCGCCGTTCGCCAGCGTGACGTGCGCGTACGTGCTCAGGTGCGGCAATCCGGTGCGGTCGGGAACCAGGAATTGCTGCCTCGCGAGTGATACTGTCGGCTCCGGTTGCCGCGCTTGAGCTTCGTTCTGGTTGAGGCGATTGACGAGGGCGACGAGTCCTTCCTCGAACTCGCCTCCCAGAATCGTGTCGGCTCCGAGCTCGCGCAGAAACGCCTCGTTCACCGGGGCGTAGAGCCCGTAGAAGCAGATGTGGGCGGCCGGGCTGAGGCGCTTGACCCGTTCGACGAACCCCGCCGCCAGCCGGGTCGCCGTGTGCATCGGGACGTAGAAGGCGATCAGGTCCGCGGCGGCGATGGCGCGCTCGTCCAGCCGCTCGATGGCAAGATCGAGGCAGGTTGCCTTCACGCCTGCTTCGCGCAGCCAGGCGGCTGGGGACGCCACGCCGAACGGTTGTCGTCCCAGCTCGTACGTTGAGATCAGGACCACATTCATCGCACGACAAACGGTAGCCGATTCGGCGTTCGAGCGCATCGCGGCGTGCCGGTGTCATGCACAACGGACGCGCCCTTCGGGCGAGATTCCTCGTTCCTCGGAATGACACGATGGCGACGGGCGCGACACTCAGCGTTCCAGGAAAGTCGCGGGCTGTCGGCTCAGTAGACACCGCCCAGCCGCAACCACCGATATCCATACCCATTCATCCGCATCCGCCCATTCCTGGCGTCTACTGGTCCGTACGGCCGATCGGAGACGAGGGTGGTCGCCGCCTCCATCTCCCGCTCGCTCAGGTCGAGGGTGAGGGTCTGGCGCCCGGGCGAGAGGTTGTTCAGGGTCACGATGGCGCTTTGGTGGTCGTCGTAGCGCAGCCCGAGGACCGCGTCGGAGCCGGTGTCGAGAATGCGGCAATCCCCTGAGCCGATCTCCCCGCATTCGCGCCGGGCCCGGATTAGCGTCGTCAGCCGATTGAGCAGCGAATCCGGGTCGCCACGCTGGGAAGCTACGCTGACCCGCTCGTGGCCGTACTCGCCGCCGGCCAGCATCGGCCGCACGAACCGTTCGGGCGGGGCAGCCGAGAAGCCGCCGTTGTCGTACGGCGTCCACTGCATCGGCCCCCGCACGGCCAGCCGCCCGGGCAGCGCCGGGTTCTCGCCCATGCCGATCTCCTCGCCGTAGAAGAACATTGGCGCGCCGGGCAAGCTCAACAGCAGACTGTAGGCGAGGCAAAGATGGTCTTGGTCGCCGCCGAGCATCGGGGCCAGCCGCCGGCGCAACCCGCGGTTGTAGATTTGCATGTCGGGGTCCGGCCCGAACCTGGCGAACACCTGCTCGCGCTGGTCCATCGTCATGCGCGACAGGTTCAGCTCGTCGTGGTGGCGCAGGAAATTGACCCACTGCCCTTTGTCGGGGATGGTCGGCAGTTGTTGCAAGCCGAACTTGATCGGGTCGGCGCTCTCCTGGGCCAGCCCCAGAAAAACGAAGCGGTTCAGCGGAAAGTTGAACAACGCCTGCAGTTGGTTGCCGCCGCCGAAGTAGTCGGCAATGGTGCTCAACCCCTCGTCCACCTCGCCGAGCAGGATGGCGCTGCCGTTACGCAAGGCGGCGAACTCCTTCAACTCTTGCAGATAGTCATGCGCGGGCTCCATGCCGCGCCCGCTCTCGACCCCGATCAGGTTGATCAGGAACGGCGCGGCGTCGATGCGGAAGCCGTCGACCCCCAGTTGCAGCCAGAGCCCCATGATCTTGCGGAACTCCTCGCGCACGGCGGGGTTGGCGAAGTTGACGTCCGGCTGAAAGGCGTAGAAATGGTGGAGATACCAGGCCTTCGCCGCCTCGTCGAAGGTCCAGATGCCCTCTTGCTCCCCGGGGAAGACCACCTGATCGCTCGTGTCGCCGGGGTCGTCCTCGCGCCAGATGTAATAGTCTCGATACGGCGAGTCCGGGTCCTGCCGCGCCGCCTGGAACCACGGGTGCTGGTCCGACGTGTGGTTCGGCACAAGGTCGACGATGACGTGCATCCCGCGCTCGCGCGCCTCGACGACGAACTCGGCGAAATCGGCCATCGTGCCCAGGCGCCGATCGACCGCGTTGTAGTCCGCCACGTCGTAGCCGTCGTCGCCGTTCGGCGTGGGGTAGAACGGCATCAGCCAGAGGCAGCTCACCCCCAGTCCGGAGAGGTAGTCGAGGCGTTGCGTCAACCCGGCGAAGTCGCCGACGCCGTCGCCATCCGAGTCGGCGTAGGTTTCGACGTCGAGGCAATAGATGACCGCGTTTTCGTGCCATTGATCGTGCAGGCCCATGCGAAATCGTTGGCTCCTTCCTGATCCGCGTTTCGGCCGCATTTGGCCACACATCCACGCGCACAATGCGTTCCAGCGGCCGGAGACATGGTCTCACCCGGCGCGAATCGTGCATCGCGCCTCACCTGGGCCGCCGGAGGGGCGGCCGCTCATGCGAAAGAGGGAGAGCACGATGCAGCGATTCTGCGCGCTTGGATTCGCGATGCTGCTTGCGCTCCGCGGGCCGTGGGCGATCGCCCCGCCCGAAAACGCTTCCGCCCAGGCCGGCACGCCGGAGGCCGGCTTCACGACGCCCGATCCCATGGACTGTCGGATCGAGCCGCGCACGGTCGAAGAGCTGATCTCGTTCATCCCGACCGGCGGGTCCACCCCGGTCCCGGCCGCGGCCAGCCCCACGCCATTCGTCGCCCCCGAAGGCGAGCCCGCAGACCCCGAGGCCGCGGCCGGCGTGACAGAGACCGCCGAGGAGCTCGTCGCCTGCATCAACGCAAACGACTTTCTGCGCGTGTTTGCGCTCTTTACCGACGACTATCTGCGGCGCTCCATCGCCGTCGAGGGCATGACCGAGGAAGGGCTTGGGTTCCTGGAGGCGGATCTGGAGCCGCGGTCGCCGGAAGAACGGGATGCGGTGTCGGTGCGAGACATCCGCGTCCTGCCGGATGGCCGCATCGGGGCCTTCCTGATCGTGCGCAATCCGGCGGCTGAGGGGGGCAGCGCCGACTTCACCATCTTCGTTGAGGAAGACGAGCGCTACCTCATCGACGAGGTCGTCTCCCTGGGCCCCGGCGCGTCCGCGACGCCGCAACCGTAGCGAGCGGGTCCATCGTGAGCTCGGGAGCGAGCATCCCTGGCGCACCGAAGCGACCTGGGAGGGCGTCTGCATCGTCTGGTCCCAATCCGAACCCGCTCGCCACTGAAGCGCGCGATGCCGTCGGCGAGCGAGGGCGCGGCTCGCGGTGAGGAATCTCGGCGTCCGTGTCGGTGGCGACGAGAGGATTCCTGGGCTCCCTCGCTCCGCGCGGAATGACACCCTGCACGCGCCGTCTCAGGGCATCATCAGCGAGCCGCCGTTGATGAAGATCGTCTGCCCTGTGACGAAGCGCGCCAGGTCGCCGGCGAGGAAGACGGCCCCGCGCGCGATATCCTCGGGCTGGGCGATGCGCCCCAGCGGGATGCGCATCCGTACGTAGTCGGCCATCTCCGCTTCGGTCATGCCGTAGCGGGGCTGCGCGGTGTCGGTCAGCCCCGGCGCAAGGGCGTTGACGGTGACGTTGAATGGGGCCAGCGCCAGGGCCAGCGACTTGGTCAGGGCCACGACCCCGGCTTTGCTGGCGCAGTAGTGCGCGCCGTTGGCGTCCGGCTGCACGGCGGAGACGGAGGCCAGGTTGATGATCGTCCCGGATCGCCGCGGGACCATCCGCCGCGCGGCCTGCTGCGCGCAGAAGAAGGTTCCTTTGAGATTGATGTCGTGGACCGCGTCCCAGGTCGCCTCGTCGAGGTCGAGGACGCCCGCGCGAGGGAAGACGCCGGCGTTGTTGACGAGGATGTCGACAGCGATCTCCTGCTCGTCGAGCGAGGCGAACATCGCCTCGATGGCGGTCAGCCTGCCGACGTCGGCCTCGATCGCCCTCGCCTCCTCCCCCAGCTCCGAAAGCCGTTCCGGATACCGGCTCCCGTCAGGATAGTTGACGACCACCCGCGCCCCGTTGGCGGCGAACGCCTCGGCGATCGCCCAGCCGATGCCCTGGTTCCCGCCGGTGACCAGCGCCGTCTTCCCCGCCAGACCAATCATGCAACCCTCCGCGATCCCATCTCGCACGGGGCGTCCCGGCACACTCATGACACGTGGTTGCGGCGCCCGGTCAATCGCTCAACCGTCGTCAGAGCGCCGGAGCCCTGCCCAATCCCGCCCAGAAAACATCAAATCAGGGATGCTCCAGCGGACGAGCGCCCAACCTCGGACCGACGAAAAGCGATGCGGCTCGCGCTTCGCGCGATTGTACGCCGCGGGCCGGCCTCGCCCATGCGAAATCATCCGCACGCGAGCACCCTGGCCCTGGCCGCGGGGACCGCGTCGTGTTCGGTTATGAGGGCGGCGTTTGGCCGGCGGCGTCCGCAAGCTGGTCATCGCCAGGTGGTTGATGGGCGCCGGGAATCCAAGGCCTGGCCAGCGCCTCGACCACCCGCGCGGCCGACTGGCGGCTCACATGGAACCGGAGCTCGATGACGGGCTTCCCGAGATCGAGCCGGGCGACCTGCCCGTACCGGGACCGGCTGCAGAGAAACACGTCGACTTCGTCGGCCAGCGCCACGATCTCATCGTCGCTCGGAAGAACCATCGCTTTCGTATCGGCATTGGTGACGGTGTTGACGTGGTTGGCGAAGCGGCGGGCGCCCTCGGCGTTGCTGACCACGATGCCGACCCGCGACCCGGGCGGGACGCGAGAAAGCTGATCGAGGGCCGATTCGTCCGGCCGGGTGTAGACGCCGATCACATCGACCTCGGGCCGCGCCGGGGTTAGACAGTCGCTCACCTCCTTGACGTGGAAGAGGCTGGTGAAGACGACGTCGAACCCGGCGGTCGCCGCGACCGGGTCGCGCACCAGGCGCTGCAAGAGCAGCGGCGAGAGCCGGTGGCCGGCCAGGGTCTCGATCTCGGCGATGGCCGCGTCGACGTCGGCCGCGTTGCACTCGACGAACGTCCCCCGCCGCGTTTCCAGATAGGCGGCGTCGATCTGCCCGTCAACCAGCGCTCGCAAATCGGTTTCAGGAATGCCGATCCGGCGCGCCTTCTGGATGAGCTCGGCCAAGGCGCTGTGAAGCTGGAGCGCAACCGGCCGTTCATGCCCGTTTTCGGGCTGAGCGACGACGTACGTGCCACGCCCCTGCCGCACCGAGACCAGGCCGAGATTCGCCAGCTCCTGGTAGGCCTTGGCCACGGTGTTGCGGTGGGCGCCGATCTCCGCCGCCAGCTCGCGGGACGTCGGCAGCTTGCTCCCGATCGGATGCGCGCCGCTCGCCAGTCGGTCGATGATGATGTCGCGCACCGCGTGCGCCGAAAGCTGCGTCATTGCCGTTACCCCGCGCCGGGAGCGGCGTCGTCGCTGCTCCCGGATGCCTTGCCGCGCGGAAGTCTATCGATTCTCCGATCGCCGCCCGCTAGTCCTCCGAGCTTCTCCCGTTCACTCGTCCGCGCCATCCGTTACCCCGCCAGGGAGATTCGCTCGCCGCTCGACCACACGGCGCGGACGCCCCGCATCGAACCGACATCGGCCGTCGGGTCGCCCTCGACCGCCAGCAGATCGGCAAGGAAGCCCGGTTGCACCACCCCGATGCGATCGGCCATGCCGAGCATCTTGGCGGCCGTCGCGGTGGCCGACGTCAGCGCCTCGACCGGGCTTAGCCCCGCTTCGACCAGGGCGTCCAGCTCCAACCAGGTCTCGTCGAACGTCGAGTACCCCCAACCGCAATCGGAGCCGCAGACCAGCTTCACCCCCATCTCGCGCAACCGCGCAACGTTGGCGGCGAACGCGGGGTACCGCGCGGTCCAGGCGTCGAGTGCGGCCCGGCGCTCCGGCGTGAGGTCGTCGCGGCGAACCCGATCGCCGCACAGGACGCGGTTGATCTGCAGGGTCGGGTTGACGAACACCCCCTGCTCGGCGATACGGTGGGCCAGACGTTCGTCGAAGCGGTCGGACCCGTCGGGGGTGAGGAACTGGCAATGCGCGATCGCGTCGACGCCGGCGTCGAGCGCCCGCTCGATCCCGGCCGCGGCGGTGCAATGCCCCATGACCCGCCGCCCCTGAGCGTGCGCCTCGTCCACAATGGCCCGCGGTTCCTGCAGGCTGTACGATGGGCGGCGGCCGTCCGTGCCGGGCGTTCCCCCGCCCGTGGTCATCACCTTGATCAGGTCCGCGCCTTCCTTGCAGAGCTGGCGCACCGCCCGTCGGACCCCGTCAACCCCGTCCGCCTCGCCCAGCCAGGGCCAGCCATGCCCCCCGGTGATGGTCAGCGCCCGGCCGCACAGGACCAGGCGCGGACCAGGCGCGATCCCCTGGGCGATCGCCTCCCGCAGGCGAAACGTCAGCTCCCCTTTGGCCCCCAGATCGACCAGGGTGGTGACGCCGGAGCGCAGCGCCAGCGCGGCATTGCGGGCCGCGCCGAGCAGCATCAGCTCGTCCGGCGTCCGGGCGTATTCAGCGATGCCGATCCCGTTGCCCGGCATGACGAGATGGGTATGGACGTCGATCAGCCCCGGCAAGAGGGTGGCGTTGGGGAAATTCTCGGTCTCGGCGTCGCCGTAGCGGGCCTTCAACTCCGCTCGGCTGCCCACGGCGATGATGTGCTCACCCTCGATTGCGATCCCCGCGTCGACAATTGTCTTCCCCCGGCCGTCGAAAACACGGTCGGCGAGCAAGATCCGAAGCCCAGCGCCGGCGGACGTGGCCGTCATCGTCCGCGCACCCGTGGATCGAGCGCGACGCGCAACCCGTCGCCGACGAAGTTGATGGAGAGGGTAGTGAGCAGGATCGCCAATCCGGGGAAGAGCGAGACCCACCAGGCGCGGTTGAGCGTTTCCCGCCCGTCGGAGAGCATGATGCCCCACTCCGGCGAGGGCGGCTGCGCCCCCAACCCGAGGAAGCTCAGGCCCGCCGCGGTCAGGATCGCGGCGGCGACGCTGAGGGTGGCGTAGACGATCAACGGCGCGGCGATATTGGGCAGGATGTGGCGGCGCAAGATCGTCCACGAGCGCCCGCCCAGCGCCTCGGCCGCCAGCACGTAGTCGAATCTGCGCGCCGCCAGCACGTTGCCGCGCATCAGCCGGGCGAACCCGGCGATGTAGCCGATGCCGACCGCGATCATCAGGTTGCGCAGGCTCGGGCCGAGCATGGCGACGATGCCCATCGCGAGCAGGATGCCGGGGAAGGCCAGCATCATGTCGAGCACGCGCATGGTCGCCTCGTCGACCAGCCCGCCGAAATAGCCGGCGGTCATGCCGAGCAGCACCCCGACGACGCCGCCGATGGCGGTGGCGATCAGCCCCACGGTCAGCGAGATGCGCCCGCCGAAGAGCACGCGGGTGAAGACATCGCGGCCGAACTTGTCGGTCCCCATCAGATGCTCGCGCGACGGCGCCTCGTAGGCCGCGGTCGGCGCGATCTTGTCGTACTCGAACGGCGTCAGATACGGCGCGAAGACCGCCGCCAGCACGAGCAGGAGGAGCACCGCCGCCCCCGTCGCCGCCGAGCGGATAGTCAGGAAGCGGCGAAACGCCATCCAGGCCAGACTGCGCTCGTCGACGCGCCGGCCGGCGCCTGGCGTGACTCCGGCGATGCTCGGGGCGGCTCCCTGCTCGACCGCGGCCATCACTCGAACCTGATGCGCGGGTCGAGCCACGCGTAGCAGAGATCGACGATCAGGTTGCTCAGCACGTAGATCACCGCGATGAAGAGGACGAACCCCTGCACCAGCGGAAAATCCTTCTCCAGGATGCCGCGGACCGCCAAGCGGCGGATCCCCGGGCGCGCGAAGACCGTCTCGGTGATCACCGCCCCGCTCATCAGGCTGCCGAACTCCAGCCCGACCACGGTCACGACCGGGATGAGCGCGTTGCGCAGGGCGTGGCGGAGCACGACGAACGACTCCGCCACGCCCTTGGCGCGGGCGGTGGTGATGTACTCGCTGCCCATGATCTCCAGGATGCTCGACCGGGTCAGGCGGGCGATGATGGCCGAGCCGTGGAAGCCGAGGGCGATGGCCGGCATCAGTAGCGCCTGCGGCGAGCCGACCCCCAGCGCCGGCAACGCCTGAAGGCGGAGCGCGAACAGGTAGATCAGCATCAGCCCCAGCCAGAAGGAGGGCATCGAAACGCCGAAGGTCGCCAGCAGCATCGAGGCGCTGTCGATCCAGGAGTTTGGGCGCAACCCGGCCAGGATGCCGAGCGTCAAGCCGAGCACGACCGAGGTCCCCAGGCCGGCCAGGGTGAGGCGGATGGTGTACGGGAGCTGCTCAGCCAGCATCTCGGAGACCGGCCGGTTGTTGCGGAACGACATGCCCAAGTCGCCGCGCAGCGCGTTCCCGACGAAGGAGGCGAACTGCACCGGCAGCGGCCGGTCGAGACCCAGCTCGCGGCGCAAGTTATCCATCATCTCGTCGGTCACGCCGGAGGTCGGCGCCGTGCCGGTGGTCGAATCCATGATCAGCATCTCGACCGGGTCGACCGGCAGCAGGTGCAGCATGGAGAAGACCGCCAGGGAGACCCCCAGAAGCACGGGGATGGTGAGCAGCAGGCGACGGACGATGTAGGTGCTCAGCGCGAATCTCCGGACTCGCCCCTCACCCCCCTACCCCCTCTCCCGTCGAGCCGGGAGAGGGGGAGCGAGGCAAAGAACGGCGCTACTCCACCCAGACGTTGTAGAGCAGGGGGCGGCCTTCGAGGTCGAAGCGCAGCCCTTGCACGTTCGGCGCGGTCAGCGTGATCCAGGCGTTGTCCCAGATCGGCAGGATGAGGGCGTTGTCCATGACGTACTGCTGGATTTCGGCGTAGACCTCCTCCCGTTCCGCGGGATCGGTGGCCATGCGGCCGCGGGCGATCAGCTCATCGAGCTCCGGGTCCTGGATACGCGTGCGGTTGAACTGCCCGCCGCCGGTCACCTCGCCGCTGTGGAACATATTGAAGAGGACGAGGTGCGGATCGAGCGCCGTCCAGTTCATCTCGGCCAGGTTGTACGTCCCCTCGGTGACGCGGCTGGCGAAGGCGTCGTAGGCGGTGACGTCGAGCGAGGCTTCGAACCCGAGCTCGGTGAGCATGGCCTGGATCAGCTCGGCCATCGCCTTGTTCGGCCCCGAATCGAACATGATCATCTGCACGGAGAGGTTTTGGCCGTCCTTTTCGCGGATGCCGTCGCCGTTGCCGTCGACCCAGCCGGCTTCTTCCAGCAAGGCGGCGGCGCGCTCCGGATCGTACGGGTACATCTCCTCGACCGCCGGGTCGTAGCCGAAGCTGGGCCGGGTCAGCGGGCCGTTGGCGACGTTGGCGTATCCGGCCTGGATGAGGTCGATCACCTGCTGCCGGTTGATGCCGTGCAGGATCGCCTGCCGCACCAGGAGATCGTCGGTCGGGGCCAGCTCGATATTGATCGGCATCGACTTGGCGAAGCCGGGGGTGTCGGCGCGGTAGACCTGGAAGCCCTGCTCCTCGTAGCTGGCGACCTCCTCGAAGACGGGGTAGTGGGTGACGTTGGCCTCGCCCGTTTGCAGCGTCACCATGCGCGTCGCCGGCTCGGCCACCTCGCGGATGACGATCTCGTCGAGGTACGCCGGCCCCTGGTGATCCATTCCCTCCGGGGCCCAGTTGTAGTCGGGGTTCTTGACCAGATACAGGTCGTTCCCCTCCCAGCGGTCGAACATGAACGGTCCCGTGCCGACCGGGCTCTGGGCGTACTGCTCGCCGAACTCCTCGAACGCCGCCGGCGAACCGGGCGCCAGTTGGGTGCTGCTCAGGTTCGCCATCAGCGGGGCGAACGGTTCGGTGAGGTTGATCGCGAACGTGTATTCGTCGATCACCTCCGTGCTCTCATACGGCCCCAGATTGCCGACCTGCAAGGAGCGCGTCTCCGGGTCGAGCATGCGGTCGTAGGTCGCCTTGAACGCCTCCGCGTTCAGCGGCGTGCCGTCGTGGAACGTCACGTCCTCGCGCAGCGTGAAGGTGTAGACCGTGCCGTCCTCGGAGATCTCCCAGCTCTCGGCCAGCCAGGGCACGTACTCGCCGGGGGCCGGGGAGTAGACGAGTGAGTCGAAGATCTGGCGCATGACGTCGTTGTCCGACCGCCCGGTCCAGACGTTCGGATCGAGACTGCGCGGCTTCAGGATGAAGGCCCAGGTGAGCGTCCCGCCCCGCTCCTCGTCCTGCGCGCGGCTCACCATCGCGCCCGAACCAGCGAGCAAGGCCAGGGTCATGACCACGGCCACGAGTCTGAGGAGCACCGGTGCGTATCTTCTCGATGTCATCTCAACGCCTCCTCATCGCACAAACCGGCGCGGCGCCTGCCGCGCCAAGCGACGCCTCGAACGCTGCCATCATCACCCCATGCGCCCTCCTTCGCAGGCGTGCGCCATCTCCCGCACCTGAGCGACAACCTCCGCGGCCGGTTTCACCTGGATGACCCCGCTCTCCATCTCCCACAACCCCGCCTGCTGCGCCTCGTCGAACGTGGCGCAGGCGTCGGGGGCCAGCAGCAGCCCGAAGCCGCGGTCGGTCGCGCTGCGGATCGAGCTCTCCACAGCGCCGTCGTAGGAGACGCCGCCGAGGATGACGTGCTCGACGCCGAGGTTGCGCAGCAGCTCGTCGAGGCCCGTGCCGGTGAACGCCCCGGACCCCGGCTTGTCGAGCACGATCTCGTCCGAAGTTGGGGCAACGGCGGGCATCAGTTGCGCTTCCACGCTGTCGCGCCCGGCGGCGATCCCCTGCGCCCGCGTCTTCCGGCTCAGATCGCGGCCATCCGGCAGGCGGCCGGCGGTGCGGACGTGGATGACCGGCAGCCCGGCTGCGCGGGACGCGGCCAGCAACTCGCCCATACCGGCCAAGGCTTGATCGACCCGCGCGTAGAACGGCGCCAGTTCGTCGAACCGGCCGCGCTCCCTGGCCATGCGGCCGAGTCCGACCTCGGGGTCGCAGGTCAGCCGCTGCGCGTCGACCAGCAGCAGCGCCGTGTTGTCCGTTCGCAGCGGCAACCGCACGGCCGGGCCGAAGATGAGATCGTAGGGGTTGGCGTCGGGCGGCGGCTCGGTGGAAGGTTCCGGCAGGTACGGCTTCACCCGCTCCAACCCGCTGCGCGCGGCGCGCTCCCCGGCCGGCAAAGCGCCGACCAGCGCCGCGACCTCCTGCCCCGTCATGACGCGGGTCAGCCCGCCCGCCATGCGCCCCAACGCCCGCCGATGCGACTCCGGCGTAGCGTCGGCGCAGGCGTCGGCCACGACGATGACGTCGTAGCCCAGATCGACCGCGTCGCGCACCGCGCTCTCGACACAGCCCCCGGTCGAAGTGCCGGTCATCACCAGGGTCGTGATCCCCATGTTGCGCAGCAGGCGGTCGAGGTTCGTCACCGGGAAGACGCCGGAGGACGACTTGCTCACCACCAGCTCGTCGTCGATCGGGGCCAGCTCGTCGAGCGGATCGGCCTCGCGGCTGTCGGAAGGGACGATCAGGCCGCGTACGAGCTGCTTCCAGCCGACGTCGCGGGAGTCTTTCGTCAGCTCGGCCACGCGCAGGTGGATGACCTCCATCTGCTTGTCGCGCCAGAGCGCCAGCAACCCTTGGATGCGCGGTATGACCTCGTCGATCTGCGCGAAGTAGGGATCGAAGCACCCGGCGACGCCCAGCTCCTTGGCCGTCCGCCCCTCGCCCCAATCGGGATGGGCGTCGAAGTACTGCATGTCGACGACCAGCAGCGCGGTGTTGTCGGTGGTCACGCGCAAGGGCGGCGGCTCGGCCAGCACGTGATTGAACGGGTTGCGCATCGTGGCCGTTGCCGTGTCCGGGCTGCTCGTCAGGGTCGTGCCCATCGTATATCGCTCCTTAGTCCCTCAGGCCCGCGCGAAGGCGCGCGCCGGGTTGTCGATCGTCATCGTGCGAATGTCGTCTTCGCTCACGCCAAGCTCTCGCAGCCGCGGCAGGAACCGCTCGAAGATGTGGCAGTAGCCGCGCCCGCCGCCGTAGCGCATCTCGTGGTCCCGGTTGCAGTCGTGGGAGAGCATCAGATGGCGGACGTAGCCGCGGCCGACGAGCGCCCGGATCAGCTCGGCGCGCGTGGCGTCGAGCAGCCAGTGCTCCTTACCGATGACGTCGAACTGGATGAAGCACCCTTCGTCCGCGAGCGCCGCCAGCACGTCGATGTCGGGCCGCTCGTCGACGTGACCGACGATGAAGCGCGCCGGATCGACCCCTTCCGCCTTGAGCAGTCGCACCTGCTCCACGCCGACCGTGCCGCCCGGAACCTCCTGCCGCCGGCTGCCGGTGGTGTGGCTGGTGATGGCGACGCCGGTGCGTTTCTGGGCGATGGCGACGGCCCGGAGCCCCTTCAGCTCCAGCCCCTCGATCCGCGCCCGGTGGATCGCCGACTTGAGCACCCCGGGCCGCCGCCGGCTGCCGTCGACGCCCGCTTCCAGCTCGCGCGTCAGGTGGTCGGCGAGGCGCGCGACGCTCCAGTCGGCGACGAACGGCGGCATGCACGGCTCGATGTAGAACCCCGCCGTGGCCACGATGTGGACCTCGCTCGCTTCCGAGAGCCGGGCCAGCGTATCGAGGTCCCTCCCCCAGCCATCGCAGGTGACCTCCACGATCGAGCGGCCGCCCGCGACGCGATACGCCTTCAGCTCATCGACCATGCGGCCGAAATCGTCCAGGCGCATGTAGCTCGCGGTCGAGCGCGTCACGCCGAACAGCTCCGGCCGCGGCGCGTTGCGCTGATCGCACCAGACGTGCTCGTGCGGCAGGCAGAACCCCAGCTCGTCGGGCGCGATGGAGCCGAGCACGGTCTGGATCACACCAGAACCTCCCCGTCCCGCCGCATGACCGCCAGCAGATCGAGCAGCTCGGCGGTCGAGCGCAGTTTCGTCATCCCGTGCGCCAGGTTGCCGGCCACGTGCCCCTGCGCCGCGAGCGTCAGCGGCGCCACGGCGTCGGAGACGACCAACGCCCCGATGCCGCGGTCCATCAGCTCGTAGCAGGTCTGGCGGATTCCGAAATCGAACATCGCGCCGACGACAAGCAGATTCCGAATCCCATGCTCTTCCAGGAACGCGGCGAATGCCGGGTTGGCGAGCGCTCCCCATCCGGGCTTGGCGAACACCGGTTCGCCTTCCCGGGGGCGCCATGCCGAAGGGAACGTCCCGTCCGGCCCGTCCAACCGCCAGCACCAGCCGGTCGCCGCCTGAAACGCCGACGGCTGCTGGTCCCGTTCGTGGCCGAGACACGTGAAGACGACGCCCAGATTGGATTCGCGCGCCGCCGCAACCATCGTTGCGACGTTCGAAGCAATTAGGCGCAACCCGTCGCTGAACTCGTCGAACTCGCGGGCGACGACCTTCGCTTCCGCTTGCCGCGCCAGGGCGCCGTCCTCAAGGACGGCGAACGGGGCGTGCATGTCCTGCACGAGCAGCCACGTCTGGCCCGGCCGCATCAAGATAGGCGGGACCTCGCGCGTCAGCAGCGGCAACGGGTGGCGAAGCAACGGCGATGCTCCTTCAGGCTTCGTTCGTCATGGCAGCGGGTCCGGCCTCCAACGCCCGCGCCACGTTGAACAGTAGATCGACGTGGAACTTCTCCGCGTCGGCGAGACCGGCGATGCCGTTGCCGCTCTCAATGACCAGGTATTCATCGACGGCGGCTCCGCTCCCGCCCCCGATGGCGCCGCCGCGTAGGCACGGCACGCCGATGGCGTTGGGAACCGCGGTCCAGGGTCCGCCCCCGGCCTGGATCGGCCAGACGTCCGCCGGCGCCCCCCATGCTTCGAGCGTCCGCAGCGCCGCCTGGATGGCCGGATCGCTGGGGGAGGTTTGGGAGTGGCTGAACGCGGCGTAGACCTCGATCTCGATGTCGGCGAAGCCCCGCTCGTCGAGGTGACGGCGGATCATGGCGATGATCTCGTCCGGCGACTCCTCGACCACCAGCCGCATGTCGAGCATCGCCGAGGCCGACCCAGGGACGATGAAGGGGATGGTCGCCGTGTTCGGGCCCAGGAACCCGCTCCAGAGCCCGGCCACGTTGAACGTCGGGCCATAGAGGAAGGTGAGCAGCGGCTCGATGCCCTCCGTGCCGCCGTTCAACGCGTCCACGTTGCCGGAGCCCCCGACCGGCAGGACGTCGCGCCAATCGCGGCCCGCGAAGCGCGCGCCAAGCGCATCGAGCAGCTCGCGCTCCTCGTGCCCCAGCGGCTTGCGGTACGGCCACAAATCGCGCAGCCCATCGACGGCGCAGCCCCGGCCGTCCGCATCCGTCAGGGTGGCCAGCGCCTGCGCCAGGCGGAACGGCGGCGAATCGACGAGCGACGCCGCCGAACTGTGGATCGTGCTCTTCGGGCCGTGGCCCCAGGCGGCGCCGCTGGCGGTGAGCTGGAGCACGATCATGCCTTTCAGCCCCAGCCCGAGGTTGACCAAGCCGTCCGCGCCCTGGCTGCCGGTGGCGCAGTAGCTGAGGCTGACGTCGGCCAGGCGGTCGCGATACCGCTCCACGAACGCGTTGTACGTAGGGCTGCCCATAATCTCCTCGCCCTCGGCGAGGAACATCACATTCACCGGCAGCGTCCCCTCGACCGCGACGATCGAGGACAACGCGTTGAGGAAGGCGACGTACGGCCCCTTCGCCCCCATCGCGCCGCGCCCGACCAGCGCTTTCGGGTGTGGTCCCATCGGGACCAGCTCCGCGCCCCACGGGTCGTGCGTCCACCCAACTGGAGTCACTGTGCGCGTGTCGAACATGCAGTAGCTGTGAATCGTCGCCGGCGCCCCGGCGTCGTAGTAGGCCCATACGCCGGGGTGAAAGCGTCCCTCGATGATCTCGACCTCCTGGCAGCCGAGGCCGCGGTACGACTCCGCCACCACCTCCGCGCACGCCTCCACACCGAGGTTGTCCCAACTCACGCTCGGCTGACGCACCCAGCGCTGGATATGCTCCACGTGCGCGTCGAGGCGCTCGTCGATGTGCCGCTGGATCGCGTCTCGATTCACGTACCGCGCTCCCCTTCGTTCCCGGCTCCCACGATTGCGGCGGCTCCGCTGGCCACGATGCCGTCGACCAGCGGCAGAAACAGGTTCGGCGGGAGGTCGAACCCGAACTCGAGGCAGACCGCCTCCGCGATCTGCTCCACGCTCCGCTCCCCGTCGATCATGTTCCAGAACTCGTCCCCCATCGGCCGCAGCGAATCGAAGATGATCCGCCCGTCCTCGGCCCGCATCCGCTCCACCAGCGCGACCAGCTCCGGATACGGCGTGCCCGCGACCGCCGTCCCCGGTCCCTCGTGCGTTCGCCGGAGCACCGATTGCAGCGATGCCGTCACGCCCGCTCGCCTCCCCCGCTCCAGCCGTCAGCCGCCGCCACGACGCGCGCCGCGGCGCGCTCGGCCTGCTCGTGCAGCGCGTCGCCGTGCGCCGCGATCGCGTCGTCCAGGCCCGGAACAGATTCCCCAGACAGCAGCGTTCTCACCGACGCGACCGCGCGCCGGTCGCGCTCTGCGGCGTACGCCAGCTCACGGCCGGCGCGGGCGGAGACCCGCGTCGCATCGACGCCATTCCCGCCGACTCGCGCCGCGCCGGCCAGGCGATGCACGGCCCGGTTGGCGATCTCGGCCAGGCGGAACCCGGCCCGCGCCGCGACCTCGTCGGCCATCATCAGCGCATCGGCCGCGCCGGCGTCGGCGATCTCGTAGGCGGCCAGGGCGGTCGTCACCCCGGCGCGGCGAAAGACGCGGGGGTCGGTGTTGTCGGCGGTCAGGAACTGGGTGTGGAAATGGAGGTCCGGCCAGGACATGATCAGCGGGCTGGGCACGCCGTACGCGGCCCAGATGTGGTTGTCGCTCCAGGGTGTGTAGGGCGCCTGGGTGAACTGCACCGGGGCGATGTCGGCATCGTCGGCGAAAACCCAGGTCCCGTCCTTCGGCGACCGGTCCATCACCCCGGCGAAGTAGTCATTGATGAACGAGGGGGACGAGTCGGGGTGCCGGTAGAAAAGGAGGACCGATTTCAGCTTGCCCTGATCGTGGCCGACGCTGTCGAAGCAGAAGGCCGCCTTGACCCGGTCCAGCTCGTCGCGATGCTGCTCGATGTAGGCGCGGGAGCCGAGCCCCTCGATGATGAAGAGGAATTTCACCGAGCGCCGCGGCCGCTTCAGCTCGCCCCGCTCGATGAGGCCGTGGAGCACGCGCGCGATCTCCACCATCAGCGCCGGCCCGGCCGCGCAGTTGGCGCAGGGGCAGGTCGCGGCCGAGCAGTGGGCGATGAAGAAGACCGATTCCTCCGGCAGCTCCCGGCCGCGGATCGTCGCCAGCAGGTTCTGCCCGTGGCCGCGGAACAGGTCGCAGCGGACGTCGGCGTGCAGCGTCACCGGCCCCAGGCGCAGCAGCTCGCGCAGCCGTTGCGCGGCCGGGTAGGCGATGCCGCAGGCCCAGGCGTCGAACTGCCCGCGCTGGTTCGGCAGGCGCAGGAGCTGCACCGCCTCCGGGTGGGTCTCCCGCGTGCGATCCGGGGCGAAGGTGTAGAAGAGGTAGTCGGAAAGGATGCCGCGCGCCCCGGCTTCCATCGCCCGCCGCGCCGCGTACATCCAGCCGCCCGGCCGTTCCGTGTGCCCGATCAGCACGATCTTACCGGTCAGATCCGTGCCCGCGTAGTCCTCGTCGCGCTCGCCCCTGCCGAGATCGACCAGCTCCGCCGTCATCCCGCCTTCCGGCGTCGGCCGCGACCACCAGGCGAGGCAGGACGAGGCGGTCTCCATGTTCACCACCTCGCCCGGCTCCGGGCTGACCACCCGCACGACCGCGCCGTGCGGTTCCCAGGCCAAGGGCAGCGGTCCTTCGCCGGCGACGGTTTCCCCATCGAGCGGGTAGGCAGTCGACGCCACGTCTTTCAGGCCGGCGGCGCGAAGCTCCGCCGCCACGAGGTTGGTCGCCGCGTGGTAGCCGCTGGCGCCCGGCGGGCGGTGAAAGCGGGTGATCGCCGCCGTCGTCGCCTGGGCGCGCTCCCCGGACAGTTCCCGATGGAACAGATCGCCTACATCCCGAGCGATACCCGACACGTCTCCTCCTCGCGTCCCTAGCGTCGTCCCAGGCGGGGGTCGAACGCGTCGCGCAGCCCGTCCCCGACCGCGTTGATGGCGATGACCGTCAGCATGATGGCCAACCCCGGAAAGGTCGGCAGCCACCAACTGCGCCGAATCTCGTCGCGCGCCTCGGCCAGCATCAGCCCCCACTCCGCCGTCGGCGGCTTGGCTCCCAGGCCCAGGTAGTTCAGCGAGGCCCCGGCCAGGATCGCCCCGGCGATGGAGAGCGTGGCGAAGACGACGACCGGGGCCAGCACGTTCGGCAGGATGTGGCGGCCCAGAATCTTGGCGTGCGAGCAGCCGAGCGCCCGCGCCGCCGTCACGTAGTCGAACTCGCGCGCGGCCAGGGTCTGGCCGCGCACCAGCCGAGCGAACCCCGGCACGGTTCCCACCCCGACGGCGATCATCAGGTTGCTCAGGTCCGGACCCAGCACGGCCACCACCGCGATGGCCAGCAGAATGCCGGGGAAGGCCAGCATGACGTCGATCACGCGCGAGATCGCCTCGTCGATCCAGCCGCCGCGGTACCCCGCGATGGCCCCCAGGGTGACGCCGATGGTGGCCCCGATCGACACGGCGATCAGCCCGATGCGCAACGAGACGCGGCCGCCATACAGGATGCGCGTCAGCACGTCGCGCCCGAAGTGGTCGGTCCCCAAGGGGTGGCTGAGGCTCGGCGGCAAGCGCGCCTCGGTCGCCGAGAGTTTGGCCGGGTCGTATGGGGTCAGCAGCGGCGCGGCCAGGGCGCCGAACGCCAGCGTCAGCAGCACGACGATCCCGGCCATCGTCGCAGGCTGCCGCGAAAGCCGGCGCATGGCGATGCGCGTCTGGCTCTCGCCGCGCCGCGCACGCTCGTCGATCCCTCGGTCGAGCGAGGGGGGAAGCGTCGCCTCCGCGGAGATGGACGCCGTCATCGCTGAACGTTCCTGGACCGGACAACGTGCGCCCGCCTTGGCGCCGGTATGGGATTTGGAAACCGGCTGGGGCGCCGCGACCTTGGGGAACTTCGGGACCTTCGGGAACTTCCAGGGCGCCGAGGCAACGTGCCGACGGCCCTTCGCCGAGGCACAGTGGTGACCGCCGCCGGGTCCTGTAGGCGGTGATGAGGGTGCATTTGGGGCATCACGTTCCTCCGCCGAAGCGGATGCGGGGGTCGATCCACGTGTAGGTCAGATCGACCAGCAAGTTCGCCAGGACGTAGGTGAGCGCCGACACGAGCACGACGCCCTGCACCACCGGGAAATCCCGCTCCAGGATGCCGTTGACGGTGATGTGCCCGATCCCCGGCCGGGCGAAGACGGTCTCGATGACGACCGTCCCCCCCAACAGATTGCCGAACTGGAGCCCGCCGACCGTGACCACCGGGATGAGCGCATTCTTGAGCGCGTGGCGCACGACCACCGCCCCCTCGCGCAGCCCTTTGGCCCGCGCGGTCTGCACATAGTCTTGCTGCATCGCCTCCACCAGACTCGAGCGCACGAGCCGGGCGATGATGGCCGAGGCGCTGAACCCGAGCGCGACGGCGGGCAGGATCAACGACCGCCAATCGGCCGCGCGGGCGACGGCCGGCACGATGTTGAGGTGGACCGAGAAGACGAGCAGGAGCATGATCCCCAGCCAGAACGACGGCATCGAGACGCCGGCCGCCGCGATGGTCATGGTGAGACTGTCGATCCACGTCCCCCGTCTGACCCCGGCGATGACGCCAAGCAGGAACCCCGCCAGCATCGCCACCCCGAAGCTGGCCAGAGCCAACTGGATGGTGTAAGGCAGGTTGCGGACGATCAGCTCGCGCACCGGTTCGCCGCCGCGAAACGACGTCCCCAGATCGCCGCGCAGCACGCCGCCCAGGAAGGAGGCGAACTGCACCGGCAGGGGCCGGTCGAGCCCGAGCTGATGCCGCATGTTGTCGTACATCTCCTGGGTGATGCTGCCCGAGATTGTCGGCGCGCCACCGCCGCGATGCTCGGTCAGCATCATCAACACCGGATCCCCCGGCAGGAGATGCAGCATCAGAAAGACCACGAGCGAGACGCCGAGCAACACCGGGATGGTCGTCAGCAACCGCCGTCGCAGATAGGCTCCCATACGCGCACCACGCGCGGCCGAGACGCCGGCTGACGAGGGGGTCGCCGGCCGGCGCGGTTCGGCTCGCCGCCGGCTACCCCTCCATCCAGACGTCGATCATGTACGGCCGGCCGAGCAGATCGGCCGTGAAACCGCGCACATTCGGCTGCATCGCGTGGGCCAGCCGCGTCTCATAGGCGGGCAGGATCAGCGCCTGCTCCATGACGGTCTGCTGCAGCTCCTGATAGATCTCCATGCGCCGCGCCGTGTCGGCCTCGGTCACGCCCTCCTGAATCAGCTCGTCGATGCGGTCGTCGTTGACGCGGGTCCGGTTGAACTGGCCTCCGCCCTCGATCTGCGTCGAATCGAAGCCGAGGAAGAAGGCGTCGTGGGGATCGATCAGCGCGTAGAAGAGGCGGGCCACCTCGTAGTCGTTGTCGGCGTAGCGCCGCGCCGTGGCCTCGTACTCCATCGCCTCGACCACGTAGTCGAAGCCCAGCTCGCGCAGCGACCCCTGTACGAACTCGGCGACCTTCTGCGGGTCGCCGCCGGCGGTCGTCACCGCGCGCACCGTCAGCGGTTGGCCTTCTTTCTGGCGAATCCCGTCGTCGCCGAGCGTCCAGCCCGCCTCGTCGAGGAGCTGCGCCGCCCGCGCGACATCGTAAGGGTACATGTCGGCGACGCCGCCCCAGTACGCCCAGGAGCCGGAGGTCAGCGGCCCATGCCCGGCCGGGAACCCGCCGTTGAAGAGCAACAGCGCCAGCGCGTCCCGGTCGACGCCATGCAGCATCGCCTGGCGCACCGCCAGCTCCTGCGTCGGCCCGCTGGTCGTGTTGATCGGGCAGTGCTCCGGCATGCCGGGCACCACGAAGGCGTTGACCTGGAAGACGCCGTCGTCCATCAGCCGCTGGATGTCCTCCGGCGGCGGGGCGTCGATGATCGCTGCCTCGCCCGTCTCCAGCGCGATGAGGCGGGTGGCCGGCTCCTCGACGAAGCGGTAGGTGATGGTGTCGAGGTACGCCTGGCCCCGGTTCTGGATGAACTCCGGCGCCCAGGCGTAGTCGGGGTTGCGCTCCAGGACGAGCGTCGTGTCGTCCGGCCAATCGCGCACCCGGAACGGCCCGGTGGCGACCGGGCGCATCATGTAGTCCTCGCCGAGCTCGGCCACCGCCGTCGGCGACGCCGGGGCCAGGGCGACCTCGCTCACGTTGCTGAGAAAGACGACGAACGGCTCGGTGAGGACCACCTGTACCGTGTACTCGTCAAGCACGTCGGTGCGGTCGTACGGCCCCAGGCGGCTGACCTGGAGCGACTTCGACTCCGGGTCGACCATGCGGTCGTAGGTCGCCTTGACCGCCTCGGCGTTGAAGGGCGTGCCGTCGTGAAAGATGACGTCCTGGCGGAGATTGAAGGTGTAGGTGAGGCCGTCCTCGGAAACCTCCCACGATTCGGCCAGGCCCGGCACGAACACCCCGCCTTCGGGCTGCCAGACGAGCGGGTCGTAGATCTGGCGCATGATGCGCGCCACGTTGGTGCCGGTCCAGACGTTGGCGTCCATGCTGGCCGGGATCTGCTGGTGGACGAAGAGGAGGTCGCCGCCGGCAACGGGCGCGGCCTCCTGCCGGGCAGCGGCGCCGCTGACGGCGAGCGGTGTGGCCACGGAGAGCGCGGCCAGGGATCCGGCGCCTTGCAACAGGCGGCGACGCGAAAGACCGAGGGAATCGCTAGGCGCTGACACGGGCTCCTCCTCTTCTCGCCAAGCAAGAGACCAGGATCGTCATGCACGGATGCATTGGCATAGGCCATATGCCATTATCACCCTATCGGACGGGTGACGGGCTGTCAAGAGCGGCAGCGCCGCGCCGCCGAAGCGTCCTCGGATGGCTCGGGGGCGTGGCCGGGCGACGGGTCTTGGGGGGCGAGAGCCGACGTGGCATGATGCCCTCCTTCGCATGGCGAGGATTCGACATCAGACTGCTGGGGAGGGTGAGATGGATTACGCGGGGCGGCTGCGCGCGGTGCAGGAGACGATGCGGGAGCGGGAGATCGACCTGATGTTCCTGCCGCGCGCGGCCAACCTCTTCTACGTGGCCGGCATCCGGCGGCAGCTCGAGCACGGCACCGACCACAACGCCTACGGCGACTGGCTCTCCGGCGGCTACATCGGTCAGGACGGGCCAGTGCAGCTCGTCGCGCCGCGCATGGGCGGCGGCTTTTGGGTCAACGAGGCGGAGGGTAAACCGTGGGTCGCCGAGCCACGGCTCATCCTGGAGCCGATCCCGCCGCTCGACGCTCTGCGCGAAACGCTGACCGGCTTCGGGATGACGACAGGCAAGCGCCGCATTGCCCTCGACGAGCGCGCGTGGTCGCAACTGGCGATGGCGCTGCTGGCGCTGCTGCCGGAGGCCGAGCTGGTCAACGCCAACGAGATCATCGCCCCCATGCGCGCCATCAAGTCGGACGAGGAGCTGGCGGTCATGCAGCGCGGCTCCGATCTGACCGACCGCGTGTTCGAGAACGTGCTGGCCCGGTTGCAGCCCGGCGTCAGCGAGTACGACGTGGCGCACGAGATCGACTACCAGTTCGTCACCCTGGGCGCGGAGTACACCTCGTTCGAGACCGGGGTCTTCTTCGTGGCCGAGGAGATGGACGGCGGCGGCAAGACGATCCGCTCCGGCGGCAAGCAACTTCAGCACGGCGACTCGATCATGTTCGATTTCGGCGGGCTCATCGACGGCTACGCCACCGACTTCGGCCGCTCCGCGTTCCTGGGGGAGCCGCCGGCCGCGTACCTGCGCGTACACGAGGCCGTCGTGCAGGCGCAGGCCGACGCGATGGCGGCAATGATCGCCGGGCAATGCACCGCCGCCGAGGCGAACCGCATCGCGCGCCAGGTCATCGCCGACGCCGGCTACGACGAGGGGTTCACGCACCGTCTCGGCCACGGCATCGGCGTCACCGTCCACGAGCCGCCGTTCCTGGACGGCGTCGACGAGACGGTGCTGCAGGAGGGGATGGTCTTCACCGTCGAGCCGAGCGTCGTCTACTCGGGTCGCTTCGGCAACCGCATCGAGGACATGGTGGTCGTCACTCCCGACGGCGGCCAACCGATGGGCCGGATCGAGCGCACGCTGTTCGTGATCGACTGAGATTTGACACCGGGCCGTAGGGGCGCTGCTTGCTGCGCCCGTGGCCCGCAGGGCCACAACGGTGTTCCGCACGTTTGTTGTCGGCCTGCGGCCGACCGGGCGCGGCTAGCAGCGCCCCTACGGTCGAACGGATCCCGGCAACGCTCCAAATCGCCATGGCCACCTACCTAGTATTCCGCCTTGGACAGCTTCTGCGAGATGAGAAACCCGATGAACGACCAGACGATCGCCCCGATCAGCAGCAGCCGCCCCATGGGGGCAAAGAGGAGCTGCTCCCGGTAGATCGGGCTCATGGCCACCGTGTAGCCCGTGATCGCGAACGGCAGCAGCGCCAGGATGTAGCTGGTGGCGCGCGGCGCGGCGGTCAACGACTTGGCCTCCGCCCGGATCTCGCGCCGCTGCCGCACCGTCTTGGCCAGGCGCTCCAGCACCTCCGTCAGGTTGCCCCCGGTCTCCCGGTTGATGGCGATCGCCGCCGCCAGCAGCTCGACGTCCCGGCTCGCGAAGCGGGTCGTCAGCGTCTCCATCGCGTCGCTGATGCTCACCCCCATGTTGACCTGCCCGACGATCCGCCGCAGCTCGGAGCGCATCGGCTCCGGTTGCTCGTACGACGACGATTCGAGCGCCTGCAGCAGCCCCTGGCCGGCGCGCAGCGAGCCGACGACCAGATCCAGCATCTCCGCCAGCAGATTCTCGAACGCCGCGCCACGGCGCGCCGCCTTCTGGCTGACCACGAAGCGGGGAACCATGAACGCCGCCAGCGCCGCCGCCACTCCCGGCCACAGCCCGCCGAACGCGATCTCCACCGCCGCGAAGGTCACCGCCGCCACCAGCAGCCGGATCAGGTAATACCGACCCACCCCGAGCCGGATGTCGGCGTGGACGAGCGCCAGGCGCGCGCGCCGCACGAACGGGCGCGACCCCAACGCGCGCGTCACGAACGGCGACGTGCGGGACGTGCGCCCCATCACGTCGACTCGGCGCAGCCGCTGCGGCGCGGCGGTCGGCACGCGCAGCGCGTGCCGCTCCAACCGCGCCCGCACCCGCGACGACCGGCGCACGCTCAGGCTGGCCGCGGCCAGCGAGAGGCCGAGCACCCCGAGAAAGATCACCGCGGCGACCGTCAGCGCCAAGCTCATGACGTCAAGCCCTCCCGACCCATCACCGCCGGTCCGGGGTCGCGAACAACTCCGGCGGCACCGACTGCCCCAGCGTGTGCAGCAGCTCGTCGGAGTTCTGGCCAAACCCGTTGGCCTGCAACGAGCGGCTCTCCAGGGTCAGGAACAGCTCCGGCGGCAGCGGGTAGCCGAACGTCTCGATCTTCTCGGCGCAGTTCGGCCGGATCCCGGTCGGCTCCATCGCGCCGATCACCCGGTCGTTCTCATCCAGCCCGTAGCGCCGGAAGACGAAGATGTCCTGCATGCTGATGATGTCCTGCTCCATGCCCACGATCTCCGTCACGTGCGTGACCCGGCGCGACCCGTCGGTCAGGCGCGACAGCTGCACCACCAGGTGGATGGCCGAGGCGATCTGCTCCCGGATCGCCTTGGCGGGCAGGTCGAGGTTGGCCATCAGCACCATGTTCTCCACCCGGCTGATGGCGTCGCGCGGGGTGTTGGCGTGGATCGTCGTCAGCGAGCCGTCGTGGCCCGTGTTCATCGCCTGCAGCATGTCGAACGCCTCGCTGCCGCGGCACTCGCCGATGATGACCCGGTCCGGGCGCATGCGCAGCGAGTTTCTCACCAACTCCCGCTGCGTCACCATGCCCCGCCCTTCGACGTTCGCCGGGCGCGTCTCCAGGCTCACCCAGTTCTCCTGTGACAGTTGCAGCTCCGCCGGGTCCTCGATGGTCACGATCCGCTCCCGCGTCGGGATGTACGACGCCAGCATGTTGAGGAAGGTCGTCTTGCCCGAGCCGGTCCCCCCGGAGACGAGGACGTTGAGCTTGCTGCCGACGCAGCCGCGCAGGAACTCCGCCAGCTCCGCGCTCATCGCCCCCAGCCGGATCAGATCCTGGTCCTGCAGCTTGTGCTTGGCGAACTTGCGGATCGTCAGCGACGGCCCCTTGACCGCCAGCGGCGGGATGATGGCGTTGACGCGGGAGCCGTCGGGGAGGCGAGCGTCCACCATCGGCGACGACTCGTCGATGCGACGACCCACGTTCGAGACGATCTTGTCGATGACTCGCCGCACATGGGCGCCGTCGACGAACCCCGAGGCCACCTCGACGACCTTGCCGGCCCGCTCGACGAACACGATGTCCGGGCCGTTGACCATCACCTCGGTGACGGAGTCGTCGTTGAGGAGGTCCTCGATGGGGCCATACCCGACGACGTCGTTGCGGATGTCGTTGGCGAACTGCTCGTAGAGCTCGCCGCCGGGCGGGATCCCTGCCTCCTCGAAGGCGCTGGTGATGGTCTCGCGGAGGCGGCCCTCGAGCTCGGCGTCGTGGACGGTGTCGTCGAACAGCAGCGGGCCGAGATCACGAACGACCTTGCGATGGATCTCGGCGTGCAGGTTCGGCGGCAACGAGGCACGGGGCTCGGGCGGCGGGGGCGCCACCGAGGGGCGCAGCACATCGGCGACCTCGTCCTCGGGAGCCGCGGGAGCCGCGTCGTCCGGCACGACCGGCTCGTCGATGGCGACGGCCAGGTCCTTGCGGGCGGCGAGCAGGCGATCGCGCAGCGCGCTCATCCTCCGCCTCCTACCGCTGGTTGTGGGGTGAGCGTGGGGGGCAGGGCGTCGACCTTGCCCACGGGCGGCTCCGCGGCCGGGGCGTTCCCAGGCCCGACCAAGGCGAGGAGCACCTCGTACTGGCGGGTGAGGAAGAGCAGCCTGGCGGCATCGCGGGGAGCGACCGCGACCGTGTAGGTCCCGGCACCGGGGTTGGCCACAGCCTCCTCGGCACCCTCCGGGGGACGGATGGCGGCGCCGATGGCGATGATCTCGAGGTCCTGGAACACGTGGACGACCGCCGGGCCTCCCGAATCGGGGAGGCCGAGCTCGGACGCGTTGGGCACGCTGACGAGCAGGTTCACGTGATCGCCGGGGCTGATGAGGTCGGACACGGCAGCCGCACCAGCCGCTTCGAAGGACACCGCGACGGTGCCCTCGGGCAGGTCGTCGGCGAAGGTGGGGGGGCCGGAGCCCACGCCCTGGGCCTCCGGGTCCACGAAGGACCCGGCGACGACGATCTGGCCGGCACGGAGCACCCCGTCGGTGACGAGGCCCGCCAGCGAGGCCGGATCGGTGACGGCGGTGGGGGCGAGTGAGGCGCGCAGCGTCTCGGTCAGGGCGATGCGCCCATCGGCGAGGGCCGCCAGGTCAGGGTCGCTGTATATGTAGAAGGCGATGATGCAGTTAAGGCAAAAAAAGCCGGCGCCGACATTGCCGGCATAGAAGAACTTCAAACGCTGCTTGAAAAAGAACAAATAAATTTTGATGTTCTGATTTCGACGCCCCAATTGATGCAGCGTTTAAGCAAATATGCACGATTTTTAGGACCACGAGGGCTTATGCCAAACCCTAAAAGCGGCACCGTAACTGCAGACGTTGCGAAGGCCGTATCTGAAGCTAAGGCAGGACGCGTCGAATACCGTGTCGATAGCAGCGGAATCATTCATCTTGCGATCGGCAAGATCAGCTTTAGCAAAGATCAACTGGTACAGAATGCCCAAGCTGCTCTGGAAAGCATAAAAGGCTCGCGGCCTCCCAGCTTAAAAGGCTCGTACATCAAAAGCATATTTTTAACTACTG
>CALMZR010000333.1 GCA_937870845.1 uncultured Chloroflexota bacterium | reverse complement strand
GGTGTCCCCAGGGGCGATCCGGGGGCGTGCTCCACGATCAAACATACAAGGGGCGATGCCTGCATCGCCCGTCGGCCACAGGCCGACAGATCGCGCCCAGGGAACGACGGTTGTGGCTCTGCGAGCCACGGGCGATGCAGGCATCGCCCCTACAGCTGAGCATCAACGAAGCCATGTCCACCCACAAAGGCGCAGTGTTGAACGACCCCGATGCCGAAGATGGACGGATCCCAGGCAGATCAAGCCGCCGCCAAGGTCAGCCAATCCCTGATACGATACGACCGCTTCAGACCTCAATACTCAAACGCTCGGCCCCGGAAAGGAGCCTTCGATGGGCAAGTCCGTTTCGATTCGCGCAATTCAGGGAAGAATCGGCAGGCCATCGAACATTCAACTCACGCGCCGCTCTCTCCTGCGCGGCGCCGCGGCCGCGACGGCGGTCCCCGCCCTGGCCACCCTCGGCGGCCCCGGAACGCGCCCGGCCGCCGCCGCGCCGCTGGCGCGCCAGACCGACCCCGCCACGCTAACCATCGCCATGAATGGCTCCCCCTCCGACCTCGATCCCCACTCCGTCTACGACTATCGCTCCGCCATGCCGCTGCGCGGCCCCTACGAAAGCCTCATCGCCCTCGACGGCAGCGCCACCGACCGCTACGTGCCGGTCATCGCCGAATCGTGGCAGCCGAACGACGACCAGAGCGTCTGGACCTTCACCATCCGCGACGGCGTTGCGTTCCACGACGGCACGCCGGTCGACGCCGAGGCCGTCCGCAAATCATTCGAGCGCTTCCTCACCCTCGGCCTGGGGCCGTCCGGGGCCATGCGCCGCTTCATCCAGGACCCCGCCCAGATCACCGCCCCGGACGAGCGCACGGTCGTCTTCGATTGCGGCGTGCCGCAGCCGCTGCTGGAGGCGTACCTCTCCAGCCAGTACGGCCCCCTCGTGCTCAACGTCGATCGCGTCATGCAGGAAGAGGTCGACGGCGACATGGGGCACGCCTGGGCGATGCTCAACGAAGAGGGCCTCGGCACGGGCCCCTACCGCATCGTCTCCTTCGAGCCGGAGCAGCAGCTCATTCTCGAACGCTACGAGGAGTATTGGGGCGGCTGGGAAGGCAACCACTTCGACCGCGTCATTTTCCGGGTGGTCCCCGAGAACGAGACGCGCCGCCAACTCATCGAGAGCGGCGACGTCGACATCGTCGACAACCTCACCCCGGAAGCGAACGACGCCCTGGCCGAAAACCCGGAACTCTTCATCGACCGCTCCTACAGCGCCGAGGTCGACTACCTGATCCTCACCGTCGCCGGCGCCCTGGCCACCCCGGAGGCGCGGCAGGCGATGTGCTGGGCCTTCCCCTACGACGAGGTCATCGAAGGCGTCTTCCGCGGCTACGGCAAGCGCGCCATCGGCGGCGTCTCCGAGCTGGTGGCCGGTTTCGACCCCGAAACCTTTCAGTACACAACCGACCTGGAGAAGGCGCGCGAGCTGCTGGCCGCGGCGGGCGTGGCGGAAGGAACCGAGATCACCCTCACCATGGAGACCGGCTACGAGGACGTGAAGTCAGCGGTGCAGCTCTTCCAGGCGAATCTGGCCGAGATCGGCGTCAACCTCGCCATCCAGGAGGTCGATCTCAGCACCTTCACCGGCATCATGTTCGGCGGCATGACCGCCGAGGAGCGCCCCGGCATGATGCCCTGGTTCTGGTGGCCCGACTACAACGACGCCTACAACCACCTCTACCCACAGATCGCCTGCGACCAGTGGGGCGCCGCCGGCACCAACGGCGGCTACTACTGCAACGAGCGCGTCCAGGAGCTCTTCGAAGCCAACCGCGACGAGTCCGACCCCGCGAAGTACCAGGCCGCCCTCAGCGAGATCCAGCAGATCATCCCCCGCGACGACCCGCCCGCCATCTACTACATGCAGCGCCAGTGGACCACGATCCTGCGCGCCGACATCGCGGGCTTCGTCTTCAACCCGATCAACATCGGGACGTTCAACTTCTACACCATGTCCCGCGCGACGTAATCCTCAACGCGCTTGGCGCGGCGCGACAACCCCCGTGTCATTCCGAGGAACGAGGAATCTCGCGTCCGGCAACCGAGCGCCTCCCATAAGCCGAGACGCCTCCTACTTCGGCATGACACGGCGACCGGTTCGACAAACTCAGCCGGTCGCGGCGCGTGAGGCTCCGGCAGGCTGAGCGGCCTCGGCCTTCGCGCTGATGAGGGCCACCATGGTCTGGTGAATCAGCGTAATCGGGCCGACGCCCGCCTCCCGCGCAATGCGGTCGAGAGCGACGAACTCCTCGCGCGAGAATCGCACGCGCAAGATGGCGCCCGCGTTGGGATTGGGAATGCCTTCCTCGGCGTTCTCCCAGTCCCAGCTGTCGGGATTCATCAATTCTCGCTCTTCGTCATCCAACGGCTCCTGGATCGACTCGTAGCGGATGCCCTTCTGAATCTTCATGCCGGACCTCCGTCAGCGCAGCTTGGCTTCTTCGCTCGGCTTGCAATACCAGGCGGTGATCGGCCGCCAGATCAATGGATCATCGGTTGGGACCACCGGTATCGCTAGACACTGTCCCTGGTCATCGAGACCAATCAGGACATGTGAAGCAGCACGGCCGCGGCGATTGCGGGTCACGATGTGGCGTCCGGCGATCACGGCATAAAGCTGCCTCGGGTCGATGCGGTGTTTCCAGAGCTTCTCGATGGACCACGCGCTCAGGTCAAACTCCTCGATCCGCGCCATCGAGTCCGTCCCATCCGCCGCGCCAAGGCCACGCGCCCAACTGTACACCGTCTACACCGTCAAAAAGCCAGGAGCCAAGAGCCCCGCACGTGTCAACCCCGCCCTAAATGTGCGATTATGTACGCCCGCAAGAACCTGTTGACGCTTGGACGGGAAGGGTCTTGCCGTGCGCGGCGCTCCGCGCGGTTTGCGTGCAATCTCTGGGAGGGCGTCGTGGACGCGGAACGCTTCGATCGACTCGTGGAGTCGCTGACACGCTCCGGCACCCGCCGCGGCGCACTGCGCACGCTCACCGGGGCCATCCTGGGCGCGGCCGGTCTCGGCGCGCTGGCCGGCGCCGACGCCGCGGGCAAGGCCAAGGGCAAGAGCAGGCGGCGCGAGGGCGGCAAGGGGAAGAACGGCAAGGGCCAGAGCCGAGTTCGCGCGCAAGCGGTGAGCTGTTGCAGCGACGGCAACTGCAAGCCCGGCGCCGGCAAGAATCTCAGCAAATGCTGCTACGAAAGCCAGAACCTAGCCGGCAAGAGCTTCAAGGGCGCCAACCTCAGCGGCGCCAACTTCTCCGGCGCCATCCTGACCAACGCCAACTTCACCAGCGCCAACCTCGACAAGACCTGCTTCGTCGACGCCGACGTCACCGGGGCGAAGTTCACCAGCGCCAACACCGCCACGGCCATCTTCTGCCGCACGCAGACCAGCCAGGGGCTCAACAACTCCGGCTGCGGCAACGCCACCGCCTGCTGCGAAACCTGCAACCGCGACATCGGCGAGATCTGCACGGGGAACGGCGATGTCTGCTGCGCCGGCGCCGAGTGCTGCCCCGACGGCTGCCGCGACCTGAACGTCGACGAGAACAACTGCGGAGCATGCGGCAACGCCTGCGGCGCCGGCCTGACGTGCTGCGGTGGCGAGTGCGTCGATCTCCTTACCGACATGGACAACTGCACCGAGTGCGGCAACGTCTGCCCGACCTCGCTGCCATTCGCGACCGTCGAATGCGGCTCCGAAGTGAACCAGCAGACCGGCGAGATCGAGCGCGGTTGCGTCTACACCTGCGACGACTTCCGCCGCCATTGCAGCGGGGATCTTCTGGAGGTGGGCTGCAACACGGTGATCGTCAACAACGACCTCCATTGCGGCGGGTGCGGCGAGGACTGCGTGTCGCCTCGAACGTGCAAGAACTGCCAATGCAAACTCCCGGCTGAGATGCCCACGTCCTGCCCGCCGCTCACGAGCGCCCGGCTGATTCGGCGCCGCTAAACGAGTCAGCGGCGATCAACCTGTGGTTGGCTGTTTGGAGGAGCGAACAGGCGGCCGTCGTGGCCGTTCCCGTTCGCTTCACGCTCCGGCGCCGCCGCCACATGCGAGGTCATCGCCGCGGCGATGACCTCGTCAAGACTCATGCGCCCGCCTGCCTGTCGCCATGCATCGAACGCCGGATCTCCAATCCGCGATCGAATCGATTCCACGATTCTGGCGTGGTGCTCCCGGTCGACCGAAGACAGGCGATACCCGATCGCGGCGGCGAGCGAGTCGGCTGCTCCAAGCAGCACCGCCGCGTATTCCGGTTCGGAGGGAGCCACGACGACTGCAAGGACGAGGATGTTGCTCAGGGTTCGTTCCCGGTCGCCAAGGCTGTGGGCAATGTCGAGTCCCTTGCGAATGGCATCGGCGGCGCTCCGCCTCAGCTCCTCGATCGTTTCGGCATCGACGACCGCATCAAGGAGTTCGGCCTTCCGGTTCGTCGCATCTCCGATATTGCCCAGCGACGTGGCCAGGATCCACTGGTCGCCTGTATCGAGACTCAGGTCGCGAGCCTCTTCGAACAACGAGATGGCACGATCGATCTCGCCCCTGAGGTATGCCACGTTCCCGATGTTGATCAACGCGACGGCGATGCCTCGCTTATCGCCGTTGGCCCGCCGTAGCGCGAGCACCTCGTTCCCGATCGCTTCGGCGTCGTCGAGGTTTTCGGTGGACAAGGCGATGATGCCGAGGTTCTCCAGCGCCTCGGCAATTCCGGGCTCATCTCCAACCTCCCGGTACAGGGCGAGCGCCTCCTCGTGGCACGCCTTGGCCCGGTCGTACTCTCCGCTGGCGTCGAGCAGCACCCCGAGACCGCTGAGGGCATTGGCGCGCAAGGCAGGCGGCGCGGCGACGTTGCGCTTCAGCGCGGCATCGAGCCGCTCCTGACCTTCGCGCAGATGCCCGCGCACCCACCAGAACCACCTCAGGTCGGTCGCGAACTCCAGCGCGGCCGTCGCCGCGCCGTGGCGCTCCTGCCAGTCCAACACGGCGCGCAGATTGCCCGATTCGATCTCCAGCTCGTCATAAGCAGCAACCTGATCGTCGGAATCGATCGCCTCGTCCACCCGCTCCCGGAAGTACGCGGCGTGCGCCGCGCGCACCGCGCGTTCCTCCTCGGGGCGCGCCGCGAGCTGCTCCAGGCCGAACTCGCGGATCGTCTCCAGCATGGTGAAGCGCGGCTCTTCCGCCAGCTCGTCGCTCTGGCGCAGCAGGCTCTTTTGCACCAGGCTGTCGATGCCGTCGAGCAGATCGATGGCGATGCCCGACCCAGCGTCCGCCACCGCCAGCGCCGCCGCAAAGGTGCAGCCGCCGGCGAAGACCGCCAGCCGCGCGAAGAGCGCCTGCTCGCCGCCATCGAGCAGGTCGTGGCTCCAGGCGATGGCGGCGCGCAGCGTCTGCTGCCGCTCCGGCAAGTCCCGCGCGCCCCCTGTCAAGAGCGGCAACCGCTTGTCGAGCCGCGCCAGCAGCGCCGCCGGCGCCAGCAAGCGGACGCGCGCCGCCGCCAGCTCGATGGCCAGCGGCAGGCCGTCCAGCCGCTGGCAGATGGCCACGATCGCCGCCGCGTTCTCCCAAGTCACCTGGAAATCGGGTTTGACCGCCTGGGCGCGGCTGAGGAAGAGCTGCACGGCCGGCGAGGCCAGCGCCGCTTCCTGGGAGACGCGCAACCCCGCGCGCGGCAGCGCCAGCGGCGCCACCGGAAATTCGCGTTCCCCGCGCAGTCGCAGCGGCTGCCGGCTGGTGGCCAGGATGACCGCCTCCGGCGCGGCCGCCAGCAACTCGGCGAGCAACGGCGCGACGGAGAGCACCTGCTCCAGGTTGTCGAGCACCAGCAGCGTCCGCCGGGAGCGGAGGTGATCGGTCAACGTCGCCAGCAGCGACTGCCCAGCCTGCTCCCGCACGCCGAGGGAGGCGGCCAGCGCCTCCAGCGCCAGCGCGGGGTCGGTGACGGCGGCCAGCGGCGTCCACCACACGCCGTCCGGGAACGCTTCGAGGACGTTGGCGGCGGCCTGCACCGCCAACCGGGTCTTCCCCGTGCCGCCGGGACCGGTCAGCGTCACCAGCCGGGTTCCGGAGGCAGTCAAGAGCGCCTGAAGCTGCTCCAGCTCCCGCTCGCGGCCGATCAGCTCGGTCGGCTGCGAGGGGAGGTTGTGCGGCTGCCGGTCGAGGGTTTTCAGCGGCGGGAACTGGCTCGGCAGATCGGGACCAACGAGCTGGTAGATGCGCTCCGCCTCCAGCAGGTCGCGCAAGCGGTGCTGGCCCAGGTCGCGCAGGTCGTGGCCGGGGGGAAGGGTGGTCGCCAGGGCGCGGGCTGCCGCGGTGAGCAGGATCTGGCCGCCGTAGCCGGCGCTCAGCACCCGCGACAGGCGGTTCAGCACCGGGGCCAGATAATCGCCATCGACCGGCGTCGCCTCCCCGACGTGGATCGCCATGCGCACCCGCATCGGGCCGAGGTCACCCCACTCCTCCTTCCGCAGCGCGGCCTGGGCCTCGACGGCGGCGGCGATCGCCTC
>CALMZR010000332.1 GCA_937870845.1 uncultured Chloroflexota bacterium | reverse complement strand
GACGTCGTCAACGCCCACGTCCGCCGCCGCGCCGACCTCATGGAGAGCATGCGCATCGGCCTGGAGCTGACGGCCAAAGGGCTCATCGACCTCGGCTCGTTGGTGACGCATCGCTACGGACTGGACGCGGTCGACCGCGCCTACACCGACCTGATGGAGAAACCTGCAGGCTTCGTCAAGGCGGTGGTGCATCTATGACTGCCGGGCAACCAGCCGCGGTGGCCGCAAGACGTGAGCAAAGCCGCGCCGTCTGGGACGCCATGGCCGCTGGCTGGGAAGCCCACCGGAATGCGATCTGGGACGATTCGCGATCCGTCGGAGAGTGGCTGATCGAAAGGCTGGATCCCCGGCCCGGAGACACGGTGCTCGAGCTCGCGGCCGGCGTCGGCGACACCGGCCTCGCCGCGGCCCGTCTCGTCGGGAACGAAGGGTGCGTGCTGATTACCGACTTTGCCCCGGAGATGGTTGCCGCCGCGCGAAGACGAGCGGCGGAGCTCGGTATCGCCAACGCCGAGTTCCGGGTGCTCGACGCCGAGGGAATGGACCTCGATGCGGGCAGCTTCGATGGCGTCATCTGCCGCTGGGGCTACATGCTGATGGTCGACCCTGCCGCCGCTTTCGCCGAAACCCGCCGCGTGCTGCGCCCCGGCGGCCGCCTCGCCTTCTCCGTCTGGGGAACTCCCGCCGACAACCCGTGGGCGTCCCTCGTCGGGCCGATCCTGGTCGCGAAGGGGCTCATGGCCCCGCCCGATCCGACGGCCCCAGGCATCTTCGCCCTGGCCGACGCGAACCGACTTCGCGCCCTCGTCACCGCCGTCGGCTTCGCCGATCCGGAGATCGAAGAGGTCGCCACGCACCGGACCTTCGCCGACTTCGACGCCTACTGGCGCTACCTGACCGAGCTGGCCGGCGCCATCACGCCCGTGCTGCGCGCCTTATCGCCGGAGGATCGCGCCGACGTGCGGGACGCCGTGCGCACCGGCTCCGCGCCTTACGCCGCGGGCCAGGGGTACGACTTCCCCGGTCGCTGCCTCAACGCCGTCACGTGGTAAGCACCCGAAGGTCCGCGGTCGTTGACGGCGCCTGAATCGTATGGGTACCCTGATGACGCGCCGCCCTCGTCGCCCGCGCCATTCGCCAACCGCTCGTCCTTCCATAGACACGTTAGACACGTTCATGTTCGGCGTACGCGCGTATTCGTCTGCATCCGATGAGCCGAAGGATCGCTCGTTCATGCACCGGTTGCGATGACCCTACGCTGGTACCTGCTGCGGCGCCTGGGGCTGGCGGCGGTGACGCTCGTCGGCGTGATCTTCGCCGTCTTCTTCATGACCCGCGTCCTCCCCGGCGACCCCGCCTCCGTCAAAGCCGGCGCCTACGCCACCGAAGAAGCGCGGGCCGCCATCGCCCGCGAGATGGGCCTCGACAAGCCGGTCCCGGTCCAATTGACGACCTATCTCGGCAACATCCTGCAAGGCGACTTCGGCACGAGCACCCGCTCCGGCCAGCCGGTGCGCCAGGATCTGCTCAGCCGTCTCCCGGCCACCGTCGAGCTGGCGCTTTTCAGCTTGATGCTTGCCGCGCTCGTCGGCATCCCGCTCGGCGTCTGGGCCGCGGTGCGGCAGGGCTCGCGCGTCGATGCCCTCGTCCAGCAGTGGACCATCCTCGCCGCCGCCCTGCCGCTCTTCTGGTTCGGGTTGGTTCTGATCTACCTCTTCTACCACGTCTGGGGGATCGCCCCGCCTCCCGTCGGCCGCCTCGACCTCGGCATCCCACCGCCGCCGGCCATCACCGGCCTCTATACCGTCGATGCGCTGCTCTCCGGCAACTGGGCCGCCTTCCGCAACGCGCTGGCCCATCTCGCCTTGCCGGTGCTGGCCCTGGGTGTGGCCACCATGTCGCCCTTCATCAAGGTCGCCCGCTCGGCCATGCTCGACGTGATGGCCAGCGACTACGTCCTCGCCGCCAGGAGCCTCGGCTTCTCCGAGCGCGAGGTGATCTGGCACGACGCCCTCAAGAACGCCCTCATCGGGCTGCTGACCGTGGCCGGGATCGTGCTGGGCTACCTGCTGGCCGGCAACGTGCTGGTGGAGACGATCTTCGCCTGGCCCGGCATCGGCTTCTACGCCTGGAACGCCCTCACCGGCAGCGATTACGACGCCATCCAGGGGTTCGTGCTGACCATCGCTATCATCTACGTTTTCCTCAATCTGGCGATCGACGTGGCGTACAGCCTCATCGATCCCCGCATCCGGCTACGGTAGGCCAGCCATGAGCGCCACGACGCGGGCCGCGACCGCAGCACTCGGCTACCCCCCGGCGGCCATGCCGGTCGACCCGGCCTGGGACCCGGAAGAGGACCTGCCAACCGCCGAGACCGAGCCGACGCGCTGGCAGCGCGCGTGGCGCTTCACCCGTCCCTCCCGCGCCTCTCTGGCGGTCGGGCTGGCCGCCATCGGCCTCATCGCCGTCTTCGCCATCTTCGGCCCCTGGCTCACCCCGTACGATCCCAATACCCCTGACCCCTCGGCGATCACCGCACCGCCGTCGAGTCAACATTGGTTGGGTACAGACCAATACGGCCGCGACGTCCTCTCCCGCATCATCGCCGCCGCCCGCCTCGATCTCACCGTGGCGGTGTCGATTACGGCGCTGGCCCTTCTCGCGGGGTCCCTGATCGGGGCCGTCTCCGGCTTCCTCGGCGGGCGCGTCGACGACGTCGTGATGCGCTTCATCGACGTCCTGCTCGCCTTCCCGGCCTTCATCCTGGCCCTCGGCATCACCGCCATGCTCGGCAACGAGACCCGCTTCGTCGTCGTCGCCGTCGCCATCGCCTACACCCCGTACTTCACGCGCCTGGTGCGCGGCGAGATGCTCACCCTGCGCGAGTCCGAGTTCGCCCAGGCCGCCCTCTGCGCCGGCAACCGCCGCCCGCGCATCCTCCTCTACCACCTCCTCCCCAACGCGCTGCCGCCGGCCCTGGCGCAGGCGACCCTCACCCTCGGCTGGGGCATCCTCGACGTGGCCGGCTTGAGCTTTCTCGGCGTCGGCATCACCCCGCCCACCCCGGAGTGGGGCGTCCTCGTCGCCGACGGCGCCCAGTACGTCAACTCCGGCCAGTGGTGGATCTCGGTCTTCCCCGGCATCGCCATCCTCATCGCCGTGCTGGGGTTCAACCTCGTCGGCGACTGGCTGCGCGACAACCTCTGGCGGCGGTAGGGAAGCAAGATGGCCGTCTTCACCCCCGCCGCTCCCGTCGTCGCCTCGCCCGGCCTCGCGCCCGAGAAAGCGCCGCCCCTCGCCGAGGTCGCCAACCTCACGGTCGCCTTCCCGAGTCCGGACAGCCGCATGTCCGCGGTCGTCCGCGAGGTCGGCTTCTCCCTGGCCCCCCACGAATCGCTGGCTTTGGTCGGGGAGAGCGGCTCCGGCAAGACGCAGACCGCCCTGGCCATGCTGGGGTTGACCCGTCCCCCCGGCCGCGTGATGGCCGGCAGCGTCCGCATCGGCGGGCAAGAGATCGTCGGCGCTTCCGAATCAACCTTGCGCCGCATCCGAGGCAGCCAGGCGGCGATGATCTTCCAGTCCCCGCGCACCGCCCTCAACCCCTTGAAAACCGTCGGCGACCATCTCAGCCGCGTCTACCGCCGCCACAGCGGCCTCGACAAGCGCCGGGCCCAGGAGCAGGCATTGGCCATGCTGGAACGCGTCGGCATGACCGCGCCCGAGCGCGTCCTCCGCGCCTACCCGCACCAGCTCAGCGGCGGCATGGCGCAGCGGGTGATGATCGGCATGATGCTTGCCTGCAACCCCTGCCTCCTCATCGCCGACGAGCCGACCACCGGTCTCGACGTCACCATCCAATCCCAGATCTTTGCCCTCATCCGCGACATCCAGGCCGAAACCGGCCTCGCCCTCATCCTCATCACCCACGACCTCGGCGTCGTCGCCGAGAACTGCGACCGGATCGCGGTGATGCAGAGGGGACGCCTTGTCGAGCTGGCTCCCACCGCGGCCCTTTTCGCCCAGGCCCGCCACCCCTACACCCTGCGCCTCCTCGCCTCCATCCTCCGCCCCGACCAACCCCCGCAACCGATCGACCTCGACACCCCTGTCGTCGACGAGGTTCCCATCGAGAACGCGGGGCATGCCTGGCGCGCCATCTCCGTCGACGCCTGGAAGGCATTGGACGCCACCCGACCGGAGATGATCGAGGTCGCGCCGGGGCACTTCGTCCTCTGCCACCCTGAGCCGCCCGTGGAGGCGCAGCCATGAACGGACCGATGAACGGCTCTGGCCCGCCCCCCCTCCTCGAAGTCGAACACCTTCGCCAGACCTTCCACGCCCGCGGCACGGCCATCGAGGCCGTGCGCGGCGTCAGCTTCCACGTCCACCCCGGCGAAGCCGTCGCCCTTGTCGGCGAAAGCGGCTCGGGTAAATCGACCGTCGCCCGCTGCCTCGTCCGCCTCCTGGAGCCGACCGGCGGCGCCATCCGCTTCGCTGGCCAGGAGATCGCCCATCTCCCCGAGCGCGACTTCCGCCCCCTGCGCCGCAACATCCAGATGGTCTTTCAGGACCCGACGATGTCGCTCAACCCGCGCCTGACCGTGCGTCAGACCCTCAGCGAGCCGCTCCTCCTGCATGGCGTCGCCACGCGCGGCACGCTCGGCCCCGCTCTTGATGCGCTCATGGACGCCGTGCGCCTCGACCGCCGCTTCCTCGATCACTGCCGCATGCTCATCGAGGATGAGAAACTCCTCATGGATATCAAGATATCGGGTATCGAAAACCGCCGCGTGAAGGTTGTGGTGGTACCGATCTCTGATAACGAGGCCTACGTGTTCGGCCTGGGACGTAATGTCGGGGACGTGGCCTATGCGCGCAAGGAAGGAAATCTGCAACTCATTCGCTACTCGGGATATTGGTTCGAACTTCTTTAGCAAGTTGAACTTTGGAATGAGATTGCTGCGTCGCCCACGGCTGCTCGCAATGACAACAGTTCAGAGCGTAGTCTCCGGTGTCACCACACGCCGCTCATGCAAATTGCCTTGAAAGCGCGGACTTTGCACGCGGGTGAGGGAAAACAAAATTTCCGAAGTAAGCGGCGCCTCCAAGGCCGCATCTTTCCCGATAATCCGGCTGCCGGCGATATCCAAATGCGCGGCGATAGCGGTGATAGCGACGCGTCCTTCAATTACGCTGCTTGTGATTTTCACTCGCGCATCGTCGACATGCAGTCCGCCCTGGTCGCCACCGATTAAACTGTCTTCAATGCTTACAGTCGCTTCGGCGATACGCAATTCGCGCACGCGCGCGTTGCGCACCAATGCATCGCGGCAACGACCGATCGTCAGCCGCTGATAATCGCCCTCGAAAACCATGCCGCGTTGACCATCGCACTTGCCGATCCGGGCCGTATCGGGCCAGTTCATGGAACGATGCAAGATGTCATTGCGTTGTTCCAGTTTCGGATCACGCAAGAAATCCGTTACGCGCCGGTTAAAAAGTTCCGGCACATCGTCCATGGGAGTGTGTCCGCTGGATGCGAATATTTCCAATTGCGCCTGCGGCAGATTGGCCGATAACACCCGTCCGTTACGCAACGGCGCCAGGTCGTCGCGCCCGCCCCACAATACGAGAGTGGGTGCACGCACGCGCCCGAGATCGGCGCTGAAATCTTCAAGTACAAGCGCCAGTCCTGCAATCCGGCCCGGGTCAGCGCTCAACAATTTTTGGCGCAGGCGCGGCGTCAGCAGGATTATCTGTGGCGCCGGTTTGGCCCACTCTAATTTACCGGCGATTGTGCTCATGAGGTTGGACAAATGATCGTTTTGGGCGCGATAAATTTTTGGCACAAAACTATCGATGCCCAAATGCCCCAAGTAACGACTGTAGGCAAGATGATGCAAGATTCCAGGTACATCGGCCAAGACCAGGGCCTGCACGTCCTCCGGGTAGAGCGTCGCATAGCGCAGGGCGATCGCCCCGCCCATGGAATGTCCGACTAGAAAGAACGGTCGTTTGTTGACGCGTTGTTGCACCACATAATTTACAAAGGCGGCGTAATTCTTGGGCGTGTATTGCTCATTGCTATTGCTCGAACGGCCGAAGCCGGGCAGATCGAAACTAATTACATGGAAATCCGGCGCCAGCATGGACATCAAACCTGTCCAGTCGCGCGCGCCTTTGGCGCCGATGCCATGCACGAGCACCACGTTCGGCGCGTTTTCAGGGCCGGCGGTATAGACTTGCGCTGCGCCCCGAAATACCGGTTCGCGCAAGATGGTTTCGGTTACCGCCGGCGCGGCGCTTGCCGAGGTTGTCAGGCTCCAAAACAACAGCCATCCGTATCCGATCTGCAAGCGCGATAATCCAGTCAGGGGGCAATCCTCCGGTGGATAAGCATCAGCCGCCGATCAAGGCTTGGCCGGGGATTTCGTAGGAGCGAGATCGGACGCCACCACGCGGGCGGCAACGGCAATGCCACGCCGATTCCAATGCGTATCGTCACCCCACCAGGTGAGCTCACCTTTCTTGAGCAAGCGATCGGATTCCTGTACCAAGGGCGCGGTGAGATTAGTACAGCGCAGTTGATGTTTCCGGCAAATGCCATCCAGATATTGCCACTGGGCGTCGGGTAGTATTTCCGTTTGATGCAAGTGTTTGTAATAGACTCGATAGTTGGTCGGAATGAAATAGATCCGCTCGATATATGGATGCATGGATTCGATGGCACGTTCAAATCCTTCCGGATTCGGGGCCTGGTTGCGGCGCGTGACATCCTTATAAAG
>CALMZR010000331.1 GCA_937870845.1 uncultured Chloroflexota bacterium | reverse complement strand
AGCGGCGGGCAAGACCGAAGGCTCGCTCGTAGAAGTCGATGGCCGCCGCCACGTCGCCGACATAGAGGATGGTGTACCCGTAACGCATGGTCCGCCTCCGAAAATCCGAACATCCGTGCGGGGCGACGCCGGCCAGTGTACGTGATGGAACGCACCTTGACGCGCCGGCGCACGTACCATTCAGCGAGCGAAGCATCCGGTCCGCCGTGGATCGGTCCCGGCGACGTGGAGGGCGCCTGCACCGTGGAGAGGCGAGCCGAACGACCCGCGTGGCTGCGCTATGGCGCCGCCGTTCTGCTCGTCGCCGCCGCCGTGGCCATCACCAGCGCCTCGCAACGATGGCTGTGGCCCACCCCGCTGGCGCCGTTTTACGGAGCCGTCGCCCTGGCCGTCTGGTTCGGCGGAACGCGCCCGGCGTTCGTAGCCATCGTCCTCTCGGCGGGCGCCATCGTCGTGTGGGCCGTACCCCCCTTCGGTACCTGGAACCTGGGCTGGAGCGAGGCGGGCCGGTCCGCGACGTTCGTCGTCGTCTCGGCGCTGATCGTCGCGCTCAGCGCCAGCCGGGACCGTGCCGAGGATGCGCTGCGCGCCAGCGAGCGCCGCTTTCGCGCCATGCTGGAGACGGCCAACGAGGGCATCTGGCTGATCGACCACGCCGCGCGCACCCAGTACGCCAACGATCGCATGGCCGCCCTGCTGGGCACGACCCCCGACCAGATCGCGACCCGCGGCGTCGCCGATTTCGTCTTCCCCGAGGACATCCCGCAGATGCGGGAGCGGATCGGACGCAACCTCGCCGGCCAGGCCGAGGAGTTCGACTTCCGCTTGCGCCGCGCCGACGGCGCCGAGGTGCTGGTCCTGGCCGGAACCAGCCCCGTGCGCGATGGGGCCGGCCGCGTCGTTGGCGCGCTCGGCCTGTTCACCGACGTCACCGGCCGCCGCCGCGCCGAAGCCGCCCTGGCGCACGCCAACGAGCGCTTTCGCCTCGCGGCCGGGGCGGTCCAGGCGCTCATCTACGAATGGGATCTGGCGACGGGCACGGTCGACCGCAGCCCCGGCCTGTATGCCTTGCTGGGGTTCCATCCGGAGGAAGTCCCCGGCAATCAGGCGTGGTGGCGCTCCCGCATCCACCCGGACGATCTGGCCGCGATCGATGCCAATCCGCTCTTGCGGGTGACGGAAGGCGATCGCTACTCGCGCGAGTACCGGTTGCGCCACCGCGATGGCCGCTGGGTCACCGTCTGGGATCAGGGGCAGCTCATCCGCGACGACGAGGGGCGCGTCGTGCGCGTGGTCGGCAGCACCATCGACGTCACTGGCTGGAAGGACGCCGAAAACGCGCTGCGCCTCCTCTCCGACGCCGGCAGCGCGCTGGCCGCCTCGCTCGACTACGAGGAGACGCTGCAACGCGTGGCCTGGATCGCCGTGCCGGCCCTGGCGGATTGGTGCATCGTCGACCTCCGCGACGCGGACGGCATCGCCCGTCGCGTCGCCGTCGCGCACGCCGACCCCGCGCAAGCGCCGTTGGCGAAAGAGGTGTTTGCGCACGCGCCGTCCGAAACCCTCGCTGGGCCGGAGGAGCAGATGGTCGCGGCGGGCAAGCCACTGCTCATCGAGCACGTAAGCGATCGGGACGTCGTCGCCGCCGCGCAGATCCCCGAGCACCTGCGGCTCCTGCAAACCGTTGGCGTCCTCTCCGCCATCGTCGTGCCGTTGCAGGCGGGCGGACGGATCCATGGGGCGATGACCCTGGCCACGACGCACGCCTCCGGGCGCCGCCTCGATGCCGACGACCTGGCGCTGGCGGAGCAGTTGGGCCGCCGCTCGGCCGTCGCCATCGAGAACGCCCGGCTCTATCGCGATGCCCAGGCCGCCGAAGCCCGGTACCGCGGCTTGTTCGAAGGGGCCAAGGACGGCATTCTGGTTGTTGCCGCGGACGGGCGCTGCCTCGACGTCAATCCGGCGCTGGCGCTCATGACCGGGCGGCGGCGCGAGGAGATGATCGGAGCCGAGGCGACGACCCTCGCCCATGGCGGTCCGTGGGCCGGCGAAGAAGGCCAGCGGTTGCGCCACGACGGTCAATGGCGCGGGGACTTCGCTCTGCGGCGCCAGGACGGCTCGTTGCTCGACGTGGAGTCGTCGATGACGGCCGTCGCCCTGCCCACGGGCCCGGTCTACGTTGGCGTGCTGCGCGACGTGTCGGAGCGCAAGCGCTTCGAGCAGGTGCAGGAAGAGTTCCTTTCCGCCCTCGCCCACGACCTGAAGAACCCGCTGACGACGGTGCGCGGGCAGACGCAGCTCCTGCTGCGCCAGGTGCGCCGCGGCGCCGTCCCGGACGCCGGCCGCCTGGAGACGGCGTTCGAAGGCATCGACTCGGCCGCGGCGCGCATGAACCGGCTGCTCGACGAGCTGGGCGACATCATGCGCCTGCGCGCCGGCCATGAGATCGAGCTGCGCCGCGAGGAGACCGACCTGGTCGCCCTGGCCCGGCGCACCGCCGAGGAGCACGACCGCATCACCGAACGCCATGCCATCCGCGTGGAAACCCAGGAAGCGGAGCTGATCGGCTTCTGGGACGGGCCGCGCCTGGAGCGCGTGCTGGGCAACCTGCTCGGCAATGCCATCAAGTACAGCCCGGACGGCGGGGAGATCGTCGTGCGCGTCGCGCGGGAGGAGACCGACGTCGGGCCGCTGGCCGACTTCAGCGTCGAGGATCGCGGCGTCGGCATTCCGGCCTCAGACCTGCACCTGGTCTTCGAGCGGTTTCGGCGCGCCGGCAACGTCGAGAGCTTCGCCGGCAGCGGCATCGGTCTGGCCGGGGCCAGGCGGATCGTCGAGCTGCACGGTGGATCGATCGCCGTCCATAGCGTCGAAGGCGCCGGCAGCACGTTCACGGTGCGGCTCCCGATCACGCGGGCGGAGTGACTCGCACCACAGCGCCGCGCCCAGCGGGTGTCATTCCGGACGCGGCGAGCTACCTCGCCGCTCAGGGTCGGCGCCGGTGGGGAGCGCGAGATGGGTCGTATTGCCTGATACGGATTGCGGATCGTGCGTTGGGTGTGCCCGCGCGTCTCCCGTCGCCCCCTCTCCCCTGCGCACAGGGAGCCGGGCGCCCTCTGGGCGGCGGTAGGGGGGCGAGGGTCCGTCGCCGCGATGGCCCGGAGTCCGATCGCATTCCGTATGAGCCGCGGCGTTCGCCATCTAACGAAATACTTGGATCGATCAATCGTAGTTTCCCGAGTATCCTTTCAGAAACCCGCGTTTTTTCCTGAACATTCGGCTTGACGCGCGGCGCGGCGAATGCCAGCATTCCCGCAGCGGTCCGCCCACCGCCAACGGTGGCGTGCGCGGTTGATCGCGCTCCCCCGCGGGCTCGCCCGCGTCGCCCCGCCGCAGATTCAGGGTCGCGTCCCCGGTTCAGGACGGTCGTCTTGTCTCGCCGCTATCGCCAATCGCCGGTCTTCTACGATCCCACCCCGGCGCGGTGGCCGTGGGTGCTCGCCCTGCTGCTCGTCGCGGCGGTCGCCGCCGGGGCGTATGTCCGCCCCGATCTCGTCCCCGTAGCCCAGTTGAGCGGCATCCTGGCGCGGCAAAGCGCGCCTGCCCCAGAGCCAGCCGCGGACCCGGCGCCCGGCACGGCCGCGCCCGAGACCGCCGCGGCCGAAACCTCCGCGGCGGCAGGCGCCCCCAGCCCGGCGGCGGATCCGCCCGATCTCACCCCCGATGCGGTGGCCGCCCAGTGGGTGGCGCGCTGGAACGCGGGCGACTACGCCGGCATGTACGAGTTGGCCTCCGGCACGGTGCGCCGCTCGCTGCCGCTGGACGAGTTCGTGGGCCGCTACCAGGGCATCGCCGAACGCGCCCGGCTCAACTCCGTCCAGGCCGAGGTCATCGGGGAGGCCGGAGCCTCGCGCCGAATCCCGATCCGCGTCGCCTTCGAGTCGGGCATTGTCGGCAGCTTCAGCGAGGAGAACAGCATCCCGCTGGTGCGCGAGGACGCGGGGTGGCGGGTGGCCTGGACGCCCTCGCTCATCTTCGCGCAGCTCGGCAACGACGGCTGCGTCGATGTCGATCTCCTCCCCTCCGGCCGCGGCAAGATCCTCGACCGGCGTGGCGAGCCGTTGGCGTACGACGGGCGGGTGCAGCGGGTCGGCGTCGTGCCGGGGCAGATCCCGGCCGAAGACGAAGCGCGCATCCTGCGCGAGCTGAGCGACCTGACCGACATCGATGAGGATGAGCTCGAGGCGCTCTACGCCGACGCCGACCCGAGCTGGTTCGTGCCGATCAAGGATTTCCCCCAGGACGAGAGCGACCGCCTGCTCGACGTCATCTCCGGCCTCCCCGGCGTCTCGGTCAAGGCGGAGACGGCCCGCGTCTACCCGCTCGGGGAGCGCGCCGCCCACATCACCGGCTACGTCTCCGAGCCGACCGCCGAGCAGCTCGAGGCCGATCCGTCCCTCGTGCCCGGCCAGCGCATCGGGCAAGCCGGCATCGAGGCCGGCGCCGACCAGATCCTGGCCGGCGTCCCTGGCGGCCGCCTGATCGTGGTCCAATGCGCCTCGCGCGTAGAGCGCTCCCAGATCGCCTCCCGCGAGCCGGTCCCGCCGCGCGACGTGACGCTGACCATCGACCGCGCCTTCCAATCGTCGGTCTTTGACGCGCTCATGGCTCAGGGCACGCCCCAGGGCGCGGCGGTGATCCTCGACCCGCGCGACGGCGCGGTGCTGGCGCTGGCCAGCGTGCCGAGCTACGACCCGAACGGGTTCGTCCTCGGCTTCGGCCCGCAAGAGCGGGCCCTGATGCGCTCCGAGGCGCAGCGGCCGCTCCTCTCCCGCGCGGCGGAGGGCCTCTACCCCGTCGGCTCGGCGTTCAAGCCGATCCCTTTCGCCGCGGCCATGGAGGGGCTCGGCTACAGCCCGGAAACCGTTCTCGACTGCCCCGCGACGTTCCGGCTGGAAGGAGCCAACCAGGTCTGGGAGGACTGGACCGTCGCCTACGGCGTCGGGGCGCAGGGCCCGCTGAGCCTGCATCAGGCGCTCGTCAACTCCTGCAACACCGTCTTCTACGCCATCGGCCGCGACCTCGACGCCATGGACCCCGAGTTTCTGCCTGAGATGACCAAAGCCTTCGGGCTCGGCGCGCCGACGGGGATCCCCTATCTGCCCGAGGCGGTCGGCACGGTCCCCGACCCGTCCTGGAAGCTGGAGGCCTTCGGCGACTACTGGGCGACCGGCGACGCGGTCAACCTCGCCATCGGCCAGGGGTTCCTGCAGGCGACCCCGCTGCAACTCGCGACCGCCTACGCCGCCATCGCCAACGGCGGCTACGTGCTGCAACCCTACATCGTCTCGGAGATCGTCCGCCTCGACGGCGCGGCCGAGATCGTCGGCGAACGCGTGGAGAAAGGGAGGCTGCCGGTCTCCGGCGCGACCCTCGCCGCGTTGCAAGCCGCCCTGCGATCCCAGACCAGCGACCCCTCCGGGGCTGGCTCCTACCGCGTCTTCGGCGACATGACGTGGCCCATCGCCGGCAAGACCGGCACCGCCCAGCGCAGCGCCAGCGACGCCTCCAAACCCCACTCCTGGTTCGCCGGCTTCGGCCCCTACGGGGCGCAAGCCGAGATCGCCTCCGTGGTCATGTTCGAGAGCGTCGGCGAAGGCGTCAGCTTCGCCGCCCCGGCCACCCGCCGCATCTACGACGCCTGGCTGCAATCGGACCTGCGGATGGAACTCGGGTGACGGGTTTCGGGATTCGGGGAATGTGCGCCGGACTGCTGCGCTATGATTCCGTTCATCTGACACCCGTCACCCGACATCCGACGCCGGAGGCGGCTCGCCATGTACGGAGCGCGCGGCCGCATCGGCCTCATCACCCTCGCCAGCGACACCAGCGTCCTCCCCGAGTACGCCCGGCTCATGCCGGACGGCGTATCGGTCTACCCGGCCCCGATCGTGCTGCCGCGCGGCGAGGTGACCGCGGCGGCGCTGGCCGAGATGCTGGCGGGCGACGCCCTGGAGCGCGCCGCCGCGCTGCTCGCCTGGGCCGACGTCGGCGTCATCGGCTTCGCCTGCACCACCGGCAGCCTCGTCCACGGCATCGGCTGGGACCGGGAGCTTATCGGCCGCATCGAGCGCGCCAGCGACCGCCCCGCGACGACCACCACGACGGCGCTGCTGGCGGCCCTGCGGGCCGTCGGCGCGACCTCGCTGGCGATCGTTACGCCCTACATGGAGGAGCTGAACGAGATCGAGCGCGCGTTCTTCGAGGAGAGCGGGTTTCGCGTCGCTGCCATCGCCGGGCTTGGGTGCGCCACCGACGCCGAGATCGGGCGGCTCGAACCGGAGGATGCGGTCGCCCTGGTCGAGCGGGTCGATACGCCTGACGCCGACGCGATCTTCGTCTCCTGCACCAATTGGCACTGCCTGCCGGCGGTCGCATCGCTGGAGCGGCGGCTCGGCAAGCCCGTCGTCACCAGCAACCAGGCCGGCGCCTGGGCCGCGCTGCGCCGCATCGGGATCGAGGACGCCATCCCCGGCCACGGCCGGCTCCTTTCGCTCCCAATCCCCATGGAGGCCATCGCGACATGACGACCGAGACCGCCACTGAAGACGCCTCAGCCCCGGCCGCGCCCGCGCGGCCAGGCGCCGCCCAGTCCTACCTGATCGGCAAGACGATCTACCTGCGCGGGGCGCAACTCGGCGATGCCAAATGGACTACCGCCTGGCGCCAATCCCCGTTCCCGATCTCCGCCGAATCGGCCGAGGCGCAGCTCAAGAAGAGCGTTCC
>CALMZR010000330.1 GCA_937870845.1 uncultured Chloroflexota bacterium | reverse complement strand
TAGCATTCCTCAGGAAAAGACGACCGTCTTATTGCCGGTGACGAAGACGCGGTCTTCGAGATGCCAGCCGACGGCGCGGGCGAGGACGGCGCGCTCGATGGCGCGGCTCATGCGGCGCAGGGCGGGGACGTCGTGGCGGTGGTCGACCCGGATGACGTCCTGCTCGATGATGGGGCCGGCGTCGAGCTCTTCGTTGGCGTAGTGGGCGGTGGCGCCGATGAGCTTGACGCCGCGCGCCTGGGCCTGGAAGAAGGGGCGGGCGCCGACGAAGGCGGGCAGGAACGAGTGGTGGATGTTGATGATCTGGTTCGGCCAGCGGGCGATGAACGCCGGACTGAGGACCTGCATGTATCTGGCCAGCACAATGAGATCGACGGAGGCGGCTTCCAGGAGCGATTGCTGCGCGGCTTCGGCCTCGGATTTGTGCCCTGGCAAGATGGGCACGTGGTGAAAGGGGATTCCGAAGGGGCGCACGACTTCGGCCATCTCGGCGTGATTGCCGATGACGAGTGCGACGTGCGCGCGGAGATCGCCGGAGCGGACGTGCCAGAGGAGCTCTAGCAGGCAGTGGTCCTCTGTGGAGACGAAGATGGCGATGGGGCGGGGTTCGCTCTCTAGCGCCCAGCGGGCGTCCATGCCGAATGCGGAGGCGATCGGCGAAAACTCTTCAGCCAGGACCGCGAGGCGGTCGCTCAGGGCGGGCAGGTCGAAGACCATGCGCAGGAAGAAGTCGCCACCGTCGGGATCGGTGGTGTGCTGGTCGGAGTGGACGATGTTGGCGCCGCGGTCGGCGAGGAAGCGGGAGACGGCGGCGATGATGCCGGGACCGTCGCGGCAACTGACGACCAGTCGGCCGCGGTCAAGATGCCTCCCGGCGAGGGTTGGGGCGGCGATGGGATCGTGCCGTGCCGACGTGTCGCTCACGGAGTGGAGTGTGGCGCCAAAGCGCCGATCCGGCCACCTTGCATGCTGAGACGGGCTTCGCCGGGGCTCGCGCGGGGTATCATCCTCGTAGCACGGTCTGGTTGCGTGACGCCGTTCCCGGGGGCTGGTCGAACATCCTATGGTTTTGCCGCTGCTCTATGGCCTGGGCGCCAAGGATTACCTGGAGCCCAAGGGCTTTCTGTTGCTGACGTGCCAGAAGTGCAAGATTCCGGGGCCGTTCGCGGTCTTCGACTCGAAGCGCAAGGTGACGCTGTACTCGATCCCGACCATCTCGGTGCGGGAGCAGATGGTGCTGGAGTGCCGCTCCTGCACGCAGCGGTTCGCGGTGCCGCCGGAGATGCGGCAGGGCTTTCTCGATCAGGTGCTGACCGAAGAGGAGTTGCTGGCGCGGCTGCGCCGCACGAGTCTGGCCCGGATCGGCCAGGACAGCAATGAGCGGACGTTCTATCAGGTTCTGCAGGTCGATCCGTCGGCCGATCCCGAGGTGATCGAGGCGGCCTTCCGGCGATTGGCGCTGAAGTACCACCCGGATACGTCGACCGATCCCGAGGCCTCGTCGCGCATGCGCGAGATTCTCGAGGCGAAGGCGTGCCTCGGCAACCCGGATCGGCGGCTCAGCTACGATCGGTCGATCGGGATCGTGCGGCGCACGCCGGGGTTGCGGCCGGAGGACATTTAGCTCCTCGCGCGTCATGTCCGCTTGAGGCGTGTCATTGGGAACGTCAGCGAGGAACCTCGGGTTCATGAAAAGCCATCGCCATCAGCGCCGAGATTCCTCCTTTGTCGGAATGACACCCCGTGGCGTGCGGCGCTAGTCACGGCCTCCACCGCGGTCCCGGTCCCGGTCTCGATCCCGGTCGCGGTCGCGATCGCGGCCACCGTCATCCGCCGGCGGTGTCTCTTCGAGATCCGGCGCCGGGGTGGGGATGGCGGTCGGTTCAGTGACGGGCGGTTGGGTTGGCTCCTCGGCTGGGGGCGCCGTCGGCTCCTCGGCGGGCGGCTGGGTAGGAGCCGGCGTCGGTTCCTCGGCCGGGGGCTGGGTCGGTTCCTCGGCGGGCGGGGCCGTCGGTTCTTCGGCGGGCGGCTGAGTTGGCTCCTCCGCCGGGGGTGGCGTTCCTTCGTCGACTGGGGGCGGCGTGCCCTCGTCGACGGGAGGCGCCGTCGGTTCCTCGACCGGAGGTTGGGTGGGCTCTTCGACCGGGGGCTGGGTTGGCTCCTCGATCGGGATAGGCGTCGGTTCTTCGACGGGAGGCGGCTCCTGCGCTGGCGGCGGCGCTTCGGGCTGCTGCTGGCGATCGCGGGGTTGCCGCTCGGGGCGCGGTTGGCCCTCCTGGCCGGGCTGTTCTTGCTCATCTTCAGGCTGCTGGGCGGCGCGTTCAGGGATTTCGACGCCGGCGACGAAGCGACCGGCGAGCGAGGCGAGACCGGGGCAGCCGTTGGCTTCGATGCACTCGATTTGCAGCTCCATGAAGCGCGCGGCGTTGTTGAGCGGCAGCTCGGACGTGGAGCCGATGTCCAGCACCGCGACGATGGCGCCGACGCGGCTGTAGAGGCGGAACCCATTGGCCGTCGCCTCGCCGTCGCCGAGGGGGCGCTGGGTGGCGAACGTCGCGGCGGCGTCACCGAGCGCGGGGGCATCCGGAACCTCGGTAAAGGTTCCCGAGCCGTTTGTCGCTCCGGAGACTAGGCGCTCGCGCTGCGCGTCGAGCCAGGCGCCGGCTTCGGCCTCTCCGGGGAAGGCGTAGAGCGCGCTGGTCATGAAAATCTG
>CALMZR010000329.1 GCA_937870845.1 uncultured Chloroflexota bacterium | reverse complement strand
CGCATTCGCAGCGTCGGGAACATGCAGCAGATCACGCGGGCCATGGAGATGGTCTCCGCGGCGAAGATGCGCAAGGCGCAGCAGCGGGTGACGGCGAGCCGGCCCTACAGCGACCAGTTGCGCCAGATCATGTCGGACCTGGCGACGCAGCAGCCCGATCCGGAGCAGCTTGCCCAGTTTCCGTTGCTGCAGAAGCGGCCGATCCGCAACGTCGAGCTGATCGTGATCACGCCGGATCGCGGCCTGACGGGGGCGCTCAACACGAACATTCTGCGTCGGGGGAGCCGCTACATTCTGGAAGAGGCCGGCGCGTCGGTGCAGGTGATCGCCGCGGGCAAGAAGGCGCGCGATTACTTCGTGCGCACCCGGCAGAACGTGGCGGCGGAGTTCATCGGGCTGGGCGACAACGTGGCGCTCGACGAGGTCCGGCCGATCGCCGACATCGCCATCGACGATTTCGTCTCGGGCAAGGTCGATGCGGTCTTCGTCGTCTACTCCCGCTTCATCAACACCCTGGTGCAACGGCCGGAGGTGGTGCAGATCCTGCCGGTGGAGCCGCCGCCGGCGCACGAGGGGTACTCCGACTACATCTTCGAGCCGAGCCCGGAAGAGGTGCTCAACAATCTGCTGCCGCGCTACGTCGAGGTGCAGCTCTACCAGGCGATCCTGGAAGGGCTCGCCTCGGAGCACTCGGCGCGGATGGTGGCGATGCGCAGCGCCTCCGACAACGCGAAAGAGGTGCAGCAGGAGCTGTCGCTCTCGTACAACAAGGCGCGGCAGGCGCAGATTACGCGCGAGGTATCCGAGATCGCGGCCGGCGCCAACGCGATGGCCGGCTAGCGACCACGAGACAGGCAGGACGATCATGACCGAACAACCGATGCAGGCAGCGCCAGCAACCCAGGACGCACACGTCGCCGCGCCGGCCGCCGCGAGCGCGCCCGCGCAGGCGAGCGCCCCGCAGCCGAACGGACACAAGACGGCCGGGGCCACCGGCACGATCCTGCAGATCACCGGGCCGGTGGTCGACGTGCAGTTCCCGGCCGATCTGCTGCCGGAGATCTACAACGCGCTGGAAGTCACGAAGGACGATGGGTCCATTCTCACCCTGGAGACGCAGTCGCACCTCGGCAACGACGCGGTGCGCGCCATCGCCATGAGCTCGACCGACGGGCTAAGGCGCGGAACCCCGGTGCAGGACACGGGCGGGCCGATCACGGTGCCGGTGGGGCCGGAGACGCTGGGGCGCATCCTCAATGTGGTGGGCGAGCCGATCGACGAGGCGGGTCCGGTGACGGCCACGACCGAGTACCCGATCCACCGCCCGGCGCCGAAGTTCGAGGAGCAGGCGACGACAGTCGAGGTCTTCGAGACGGGGATCAAGGTCATCGACCTGATCGCCCCCTTCACCCAGGGCGGCAAGACCGGCGTCTTCGGCGGGGCCGGGGTCGGCAAAACGGTCATCATCACCGAGCTGATCCGCAACATCGCGGCAGAGCACGGCGGGTACTCCGTCTTCGCCGGCGTGGGCGAGCGCACCCGCGAGGGGACGGCGCTGTGGGGCGAGATGCAGGAGTCGGGCGTCGCCGACAAGACGGTGCTCGTCTTCGGGCAGATGAACGAGCCGCCGGGGGCCCGCCTGCGGGTGGGGCTGACGGCGCTGACGCTGGCCGAGTACTTCCGCGACCAGGGCAGCGACGTCCTCGTCTTCATCGACAACATCTTCCGCTTTGTGCAGGCCGGCTCCGAGGTCTCGGCGCTGCTCGGCCGCATGCCGAGCGCGGTCGGTTACCAGCCGACGCTGGCGACCGAGATGGGGCAGCTCCAGGAGCGGATCACCTCGACCAAGAAGGGCTCGATCACCTCGGTGCAGGCGGTCTACGTGCCGGCCGACGACTACACCGACCCGGCCCCGGCCACGACCTTCGCCCACCTCGACGCCACGATCGCCCTGGAGCGCGCCATCGCCTCGCGCGGCATCTACCCGGCGGTCGACCCGCTGGGCTCGACCTCGCGCATCCTCGACCCGCTGGTCGTGGGCGAGGAGCACTATCAGGCGGCGCGCGAGGTGCAGCGGGTGCTGCAGCGATACCGCGACCTGCAGGACATCATCGCCATCCTCGGCGTCGAAGAATTGAGCGACGAGGACAAGCAGACGGTGTCGCGGGCACGCAAGCTGGAGCTGTTCATGTCGCAGCCGTTCTTCACGGCGGAGACGTTCACCGGCACGCCGGGGCAATACGTGTCGCGGCAGGACACGGTGCGCTCCTTCAAGGAGATCCTCGACGGCAAGGTCGACGACCTGCCGGAGCAGGCGTTCTTCATGGTCGGAGACATCGACCAGGTGCGCGAGAAGGCGGCGCAGATGGCAGGGACGGCGGAGGCCGCATAAGGGGGGACAAGGCGGGCGCTGCGCTGAGGGGGGCGGCCGCAAGCGGCCTGAGGGGGGAAGAGGAGCGCGGAGGCCCATAGCTTCGTCCTCCTCTTCCCCCCTCCCCCCCTTCCCCCCTCAGCGCAGCTCCCCCCTTCGTACAGGAGTCGAACATGGCCGGTAAGCTGGAAGTCGAGATCGTGACCGGGGAGCGGCTCATCCTGCGCGAGGAGGGCGTCGACATGGTCGTGGCGCCGGGAGGCGCGGGGACGCTCGGCATCCTGCCGGAGCACGCGCCGCTGATCACGACGCTGTCGTTCGGGGAGCTGCGGATCAAGAAGGGGAACGAGGAGCAGTCGATCCTGGTCTACGGCGGGTTCATGGAGGTCGGCGACGACAAGGTGCTGGTGCTGGCCGACAGCGCCGAGCGGGCCGAGGAGGTCGACGTCGAGCGGGCCGAGCAGGCGCGGCGGCGGGCCGAGGAGTCGATCGCCGGCCGGCAGGCGACGATGGATCTGGAGGAGGCGCAGGCCTCCCTTCGCCGCGCGAATCTGCGGTTGCGCGTCGGGCAGCGGCGGAGTTCGCGGCGGGGGCCGGTGGGCGGCAGTGGATTTTCGGGGAGCGGGGAGGGGTAGTCGGGGAGCGCTCGGCCGTTGGCGGCGCTCATCCCAACCCTTCGCACGCCCCTCACCCCAACCCCTCTCCCTGTGCGCAGGGAGAGGGGCTTTTTGCTGCCGGATTCAGGGTATTCTCATGCTGATCGGCAATGCAGCCCGTCGGCAGTTCTTCCCGCGGCATCAGGAGGACTTGGTTGGCCACGTTGACCCAGAGCAGAGATACGAACACGACTCCTGATGCGGCGCGGGCCGAGCGGGTGTTGCGGGTGCGGGGTGGGGTTCCGCTGCGCGGCACGGTCGCCATTGGCGGGGCGAAGAACGCGGCGCTGCCGGCGCTGGCGGCGACGCTGCTGACGGCGGACGAGTGCGTCCTGACCAATGTGCCCGACCTGGCCGACATCGGGACGATGCTGGCCCTACTGCGCAGCCTGGGGGCCGAGGCGGAGCACGACCGGGAGCGGAAGCGCGTTCGCGTGCGGGCGGCGGAGATAACCCGCACGGAGGCGCCTGCCGAGCTGGTGGCGAAGATGCGGGCCTCGTTCCTGGTGGCGGGACCGCTGCTGGCGCGAACGGGCGAGATGTCGGCGTCGGCGCCGGGGGGGTGCCAGCTCGGGGCGCGGCCGGTCGACGTCGACGTGCGCGGGTTCCGGCAGATGGGGGCGGAGGTCGACTTCGAGGAGGCGGGGCAGCGCATCTCGGGGCGGACGTCGGGGTTGCGCGGCGCGCAGATCTACATGGACTACCCCAGCCACACCGGGACCGAGAACCTGCTGATGGCGGCGACGCTGGCCAGCGGGCGGACGACGATCGTGCACGCGGCGTGCGAGCCGGAGATCGTGCATCTGGGGACCATGCTGAACCGGATGGGAGCGCGCATCAGCGGGCTGGGGTCGCCGACGATCACGGTCGATGGGGTGGACCGGCTGCACGGCGTCTCGGAGCGGATCCTGCCCGACCGGCTGGAAGCGGGGACGTTCGCCATCGGGGCCGTCATTACCGGGGGCGAGGTGACGCTGGACGACGTGCGGGCCGACGACATGCTGCCGCTGACGGCCAAGCTGCGCGAGGCGGGGGCGGATATCTGGACCGACGGCGACCGGATGCTGGTGCGCCCTGGGTCGGGGTTGCGGGCGGTGGAGATTCAGACCCTCCCCTTCCCCGGGTTTCCGACCGATCTGCAAGCGGCGTTCGCGGTCTTGATGACGCAGGCAACGGGAGTGTCGAAGATCCACGAGCGGGTTTTCGACGACCGGCTGCGCTACACGGATCAGTTGCGGGCGATGGGCGCGCAGGTGCGCGTGGATCGGTTCAGGCCGCTCGATGAGACGGGCAGTTCGTCGGCCGGAACGATTCGCTATGGCAGCCACGCCGAGATTCTGGGGCCGACCTCACTAATGGGGCGTCCGGTGCGTTGTCTCGATATCCGGGCGGGGGCGGGCGCGGTGCTGGCCGGGCTCGTGGCGTCCGGGGAGACGGTGGTGTCGGCGCTGCATCATCTGGATCGTGGGTATGAGGGGTTCGTGGCGAAGTTGCAGGGGCTGGGGGCGGATGTGGAGGAGTCGGTAGCCGATGCGGGGGAGATTGTGGACGCGGTGTGAGAAATGTCCCTCACCCCCCAACCGCCGCCCAGAGGGCCCCCGGCTCCCATGGGGCATGGGAGAGGGGGGCTTTGTAGGTGGCACAGATGAGCAATCCTGACACTGTTATGTCGCTTTCAAGCGACGAGGCGAGGGCGTTGGCGACGGTGGCGTCGCGGCTGGATCGGAGGCCGCGGGCGACGCGGGATCGGGCGACGCAGAAGGGAAGGCTGCTGGAGACGATCCGGCATCTGGGGTGCGTGCAGCTCGATACGATCAGCGTGGTGTCGCGGGCGCACGAGACGGCGTTGTGGACGCGGTTGGGGGCGTACGATCCGGGGTTGCTGGGGGAGCTGCATGCACCGGATGGGTTGCTGACGGAGTACTGGGCGCACGCGGCGGCGATCATCCCCATTGAAACGTTTCCGTATTTTCGGGAGGCGATGGACGCGTACCGGGCCAAGTACGAGGGGCACGCCTGGATCGTGGAGAACCAGGATGTGGTCGGCGGGGTGCTGGAGCGGATTCGGGCGAACGGGGCGATGGCCTCGCGCCACTTCGAGCGGCCGCAGGGGCGGAAGCCGGAGGCGTGGGAGTGGTACGGGGGGAAGCCGGCGCGGCAGGCGCTGGACCACCTCTGGTCGTGCGGCGACATCATGGTGGCGCGGCGGGAGAGCGGGTTCCAGCGCGTCTACGATCTCACCGAACGGCTCATCCCGCAGGAGCTGCTCGGCTGGCGGCCGACGGCGGAGGAGCGGCAGCGCTTTTTCACGACCGGGGCGTTGCGGGCGCTCGGCGTGGCGACCTCGCGCTGGATCGCCGATTACTTTCGCGATTGGGCGCGGCCATACAGCACGGCGAAGGCGGTGGCCGCCGGCATGAAGACGCTGGAGGCCGAGGGAGCGGCGCTGCCGGTCTCCGTTGAAGGTATCTCCGAGCCGGTCTGGCTCGACCCGGCGCTGCTGCCACGACTGGAGGATCTGCGGGCCGGGCGAGGCCGGCCGGCGCTGACGACGCTGCTCTCCCCGTTCGACAACCTGATCTGGCACCGGGGGCGGATGGCGGACCTGTGGGGGTTTGACTACAAGATCGAGGTCTACACGCCGGCCCCGAAGCGGGTCTACGGCTACTACACGATGCCGATTCTGCACCGGGGGCGGCTGGTGGGGCGGATCGACCCCTCGCTGGACCGCAAGAACCGGATTCTGACGATTCGGAAGGTCTTTCTGGAGCCGGGGGAAGCGGCGACGGAGGGGCTGGCGAAGGCGCTGGCCGGGGCATTGTGGGACTTCGCGGGGTTCCTGGGGGCGGAGGAGGTTTCGCTCATTGCGGCGGAGCCGGAGGCGTTTGGGGGGATGCTGGGGGATGCGTTGGGGCGGCCGGCGGCGTAGGTGGGCGGAATGTGGATGGTGACGTCACGATCGCGGCAGCTGACCCTCACCCCCCAACCCCCCTCTCCCATTGCGATGGGCGAGGGGGGCTTTGGCCGTTTCGGCGGCGGGAACGCCTCGCTGTTCAGCCTCGGTCGGAGTTAGGCCTGTGCGCTGGACGAAAGGCGAGTACGAGATCGACGACGAGCGGGGGCGGCTTGACATGGAGCGCATTGTCGGGTGGCTGGCGGAGTCGTATTGGGCGGGCGCCACGCCGGAGGCGGCGGTGCGGCGGTCGTGGGAGCGGGCTGGGGTGGTGCTGGGGCTCTATCGGGGAGATGAGCTGGTCGGGTGCGCGCGGGCGGTGACGGACTTTGCGCGGTTCGCGTATTTGTCGGATGTGTTTGTGCTGCCGGAGCACCGGGGACATGGGCTGGGGCGGTGGCTGGTGCAGACGATGATCGCGCACCCGGAGGTTCAGGGTGTGCGGTGGGTGCTGCACACGAAGGATGCGCACGGGTTGTATGGGCAGTTTGGGTTCGAAGCCGCGGATGAGACGGTGATGCAGCGGTCGCGACCGCCTCTTCATTGAACTCCTCACGTTCAATCCGCCACCGGGCACCGTTCTCGCCCTGCTCGAACGCCAACATGACCCAGCGGCAGCTGCTCTCGCGCCAACTCGGGTAGACCTCGACCCACACCGCGAGATCGTGTCAGCGCTCGGGATCGACGCCCGAAGCGAGGCGGCCGCCGTGGGCCCAGGCGGCGAGGTCCGGGGCGACGAGCGAGGCGACCCGTGCCTCGTACGCGGCGAGGTCGGCGGCGGAGAGGTGGGGGCGCCACTCGCCGGTTGCGCCGCTGCGGAAGAAGGCGCTTACGTCTTTCCAGTGCCCTTGCGATGCGTTCGGCGCGACGTCGATGCTGCGCTCGCGCATCCGGGCCAAACTGGCCTGCGCCGCGAGCTCGCGTGCGCGATGCGGTGAGCACGGGATGCCGAGCACGCCCGCCAGGCGCAGCAGCTCGCCCGCGAGGTCGGCCTGCAAGTCGGCGTAGTGGAAGAGGGCGACGTTCGGGTCGCGCCGATGGAGCCAGCCGGTGTTGAGGTGATGCAGCACCGAGGCGAGCGTCGGCGGCCCGCCGTACGTCTCGTCGGCGACGAAGAACCGGAACCGCTCGGCCGGGTCCCCGGACGCGACACGGCGCGGCGGCAGCCCGGCGAGGTCGTCGTTGCCGACGGCCGCGGCGCGCAGCTCCAGGAAGTGCTCGAAGTTCAGGTTGGCGGCATGATGCTCGTACGAGACGGCGACGTCGCGCGGGTCGCGGCCAACGACGAGGTAGGTGACGTCGGGGTGCAGCGGCAGGCCGTCGAGGGGCGTGTGCGTCTTGATGAAGCGGCGGTGCGTCTGGGCGGCGAGCGCCGCCGTCACCTCGGCGAGCGGGCGGTTGCTCATGTCGAGCCACGGCGACACCTGATCGAGCGGGGCCGGGAACGCGGGGCCGTCGAAAATCAGAAGGGCGCACAGCATCTGCGTCCACGTCGTGCCGGACTTCGGGGGGGTGGAGATCACGATGTCGCCGGGGCGGAAGGCGAAGCCGTCCCAGCGGGCGCTGTCGGCGACGATGGTGCGGTAGCGGGTGCGCGGAAGCTGTGGGTCGGCCATGGCGCGCGATTCTACGCCGGCAGTCGACGTCTATGCTATCGAGGATCGACGCAAGCTCGGATCGCAACGTCCCGACGTGTCGACACGCGAAGCTTTCAGAGGATCGATTGGTTGAATTGGGCTGGATTGCTACGATGGCGCCGCTCCGGCATCGCTTCTGTGACGACTTTCACGCGAGGGATTCCCCATGGACCACCGCCGATTCGATCTCCTGACCCGCTCCATTGGCAATGGGTCGCGTCGCGCGCTGCTGCGGGCGACCCTGGCGACATTGGCATCGGCGTTCTGGATCGGGCCGCGGGCGCCCGAGGTCGCGGCGGCGTGCAAGCCACCGGGCTCGCGCTGCAAGCGGTCGTCGCAGTGCTGCTCCGGGGAGTGCCGCCGGAAGGGGCGCAGGCGGCGCAAGAAGTGCGCGCCGCTGCCGGCCAATGCCCATGGGTGCACGATCGATGATGCGTCGTGCCCCAACGGTCAGGATGGGACGCCCTGTCCGAACCTCGACAATGGCCGGTGTCCGGTTACGATGCGGGGTCGGCCGGTGTGCGCGGTGCGGTCCCAGAACGAGTGCGAGACGTGCAGCGACAACCAGGACTGCCGGCCCGCGCTGGGCGTCGGGGCCATATGCGTCCGCTGCGAAACATGCACGAGCGGCACGACCTGCATCTGCCCCTTCTTCGTTGGAGATTGATGGACCGCCGTAGCGTTGACGCGGGCCGCTTTCAGCAACGTGCTACCCGGTCTGCGCAGCCGACTGCAACTCCCGAAACCGCTCGACCCACTCGTCCGTGCGGTCATCCGCCAGCTTGACCGTGCGCGGATTCGGCAGCGTCAGGTCCGGCGGCGGCTCGATGCCCATCCAGCGCAGGAGATCGAAGACCGTCTCCTCGTAGCGCGGGGCGAACGCCTCGTAGACGACCTTGAAGACGTCGCTGCCGCTCTCGGACAGGAAGCGGGCGATGGCGGCGTCCTCGGTTTCGGCCTGGTGCAGCAGGGCGGCGATGCCGTCGAAATCGAAGGCGAGCTCACCGGGCAGGAGGGGAGCCTCGCCGTGGCGCCAGGCGGCGCCGAGCTTGACGGTCTCCGTGCCCTGGTCCTGGCCCCACACGCCGGTCTGGCGGGCCTTGTGCCAGGAGATGGCCTGCCGGATCTTGTCGTCGCGGGTGATCCAGATCAGGTGCAGGTTCGGGAAGAGGCGGGCAAGGACGTCGGCCAGCGGCAGCTCCGCCAGATCGGGGTCCTGGCGGGCGAGGGTTTCCAGGTGGAGGAGCTGGCGGTAGAGGAGCTTGGCGCCGAAGACGCCGTTGGGCGTGGCGCGGGCCCGCACGAGGCGGGCGGCGTAGGCGGGCAGCGTCGGCGTGCGCCAGCGCTCCATCCAGAAGGCCAGCTTGTGGCCGAAGAACTCGCGCGGCTCGCCGGCGAGGCCGGTCGCCTGCAACCCCTGGCCGAGGAGGGTGCTCCCCGAGCGGGGGGTGGCCAGCATCAGGTAGGTCGGCGGTTGCTCCATGTTGCCTCACGCCATCGCGTGTCGTCGCCGCATGCGGACGAGGGAGGACGGTCGGCCGCCGGTTGCCCGCGAGCCACGGGCGAAGCACGCATCGCCCGAACGCATCGCCGCTCCAGATCGATATGGAGGCCTCCCTCGTGCCCGAGAGTGGCGCCGGTCGGGCGATGCCGCCGCGGCCCGCCGCCTCCCGGGAAGTTCGGGAAGTTCGGGAAGTTCGGGAAGTTCGCCACTCCCCAATGGCCCCCGCCCCGACGCCAGCAGCCAGTAGACAACAGCCAGCAGCCAGCGGCCAGCGGCCAGCAGCCAACAGCTAGTAAAAGAAGACGAGCAGCGTGACGACCAGCAGCGTCCCCAGCAGCGCCGGCCAGTAGGCGACGACCGGCACCAGGTCGCCAGTGTAGCCGAGCAGGGGGACGCGCCAATGCTGGACACGCAGCACCGCGCTCAGGACGACGAGCACGATGAAGATGGAGAGGACCAGCGGGAAGTACTCCAGATAGGTGAGCTGCTGCGATTCGATGGCGTTGCGCATCGCGTTGTGGTCGAGGATGACGGCGAAGAGCAAACCGCCGGAGGCGACGATCAGGTCGAAAACGGTCAGCCCGAGCCGCTGCTGCGTCTCCGATTCGTAGGCCATCAGCACCAGGAGAAAGAAGAGCAGGATCGCGATCGCCGCCTCCAGCACCAGATGCTCCACCAGCGGGTCGAAGGCGTCGCGGGCGACCGCGAGGTTGTAGAACAACTCGGGCTCCGGGGCGCCGGAGAAGCCGTCGCCGAGACCGAAGTCGGTGTTGTAGTCGAGCAGGTCGACGCTGAAGTGGGCGCGCAACGGGATCCAGCCGCCGTAGACGAACCCGGTGTCGAGACCGGGCAACGTCTCGGGGGTGAGATCGCGATAGGCGGCGAAGTCGGGGACCAGCAGCACCCCCGCGACCGGTTCCGCCGCCCAGAGCCGCAGCCAGATGTCCTGGCGGTCGAAGGGGTAGAGCGAGTAGTCGAAGTTCTGGCGGAACGTCCCGCTGAAGTACCAGCCGATCTCCTCGACGCCGTCCCGCTCGACGCGCCAGGCCTCGGTCGGCTCGTAGGCGCCCTCGAGCTGTTCCGGCAGCACGATGCCGCGCTGCACCGAGTCGGGGATCTCGGGCCCGTACTTCTGCCAGACGAAGCCGGACATCTCGACGTTGTTGGAGCTGAGGAACTCGAACGATTGCAGGTAAACCCCGGTCGGGATGCGGTAATCGTAGGGCGCGAACGACTCCGGGTTGGCGGCGATGAACGCCTCCAGCTCCTGCGCCGACGCGATGGACGTGCCGATCCCGGCCACCCAGCGGTCGGACGCGGCGATGACGCGCCAGGTAAACACCAGCGCCACGAAGATGGCCACGGTCCAGACGATGGAGATCAGCCGGGCCCCGTTCGGGTGGCGGACCCCGTGCCGGACCGCGGCGAAGGAGAGCGCCAGCACGGCCGCCAGGACCAGGAGCATCGCCGTGATCGCGTCGTTGCTTCCCGATTCCAGATCCCAGCCGCCGCGCGCCAAGACGTGACGGGCGCCGAGGATCGCGGCCAACCCCGCGCTGACGACGCCGAGCGCGATGGCGCCCCGTCGCGCCGCCTGGGTCGATACGATCATCGCCGCGGCTCCACGCCTCAGTGGCGGCCGATCCGCTCGACCAGGGTGCGCCCGGTCGGGGCCCTGCCGGTGCGTTCCGCCTCGCGGTCGAGCTTGGCGAATCCCTCCTGGGCATAGCGGATGCCGAGCCAGCGCAGCGGCTCGGGCTCCCAGCGGGGGGAGCGGTGGTTGACGGTCGGCAGTTGCGTCAGCGGCGTCACCTCCCCGGCGATGAGATCGGCGAGGATGCGGCCGAAGAGGTTGGCGGCAGCCACCCCCTGGCCAGTGTAGCCGCCGGCCCGCGCCACCCCGGCCGCCGCGTCGTAGGAGGTGGTCGGCATCCAGTCGCGGGGCATGCCGAGCGGGCCGCCCCAGGCGTGGGTGAAGCGGACGTCCTTGAGCATGGGGAACCATTCAACCGTCATGCGGCGCAGCATGGCGTGGGTCGGCTCGTGGCGGTCGAGCCCGTCGTCGATGCGGGAATGCATCTGGTACGGGGCTCCCCGGCCGCCGAAGAGGATGCGGCCGTCGGCGGTGCGGTTGAGGTAGTCGACCGACATGCGCGAGGAGGCGATCAGCTCGCGGTTGCGCCAGCCGATCTGGTCCCAGTCGCTCTCCGACAGCGGCTCGGTGAGGACGATCAGGGAGTACATCGGGACCAGGGTCCGCTCCAGCTTCGGGAGCTGCTGGCTGTACGCCTCGCCGGCGAGGACGATCGTTGTGGCGCGCACATTGCCGTACGGGGTAATGAGGCGCGGCGCGCGGCCGGTCTCATAGTCGGTGACGGGAGTCTGCTCGTAGATGGTCCCGCCGCGCCGCTCGACGACGCGGGCCAGGCCGCGCACCAGGCGAGCGGGGTGGATGCTGGCGGCATCGGGGATGGCGAAGGCGCCGACGACATCCGTCACGCGCACGCGCGCGGCGACCTGGGCGGCGTCCAGCAGCTCGTACCGATCAGCCATGCCCAGCGCATCGAGCGCGCGGTAGGCCCCCTCGATGCTGGGCCGTTGCTGCTCGCCGCGGGCCAGGCGCAAGGCGCCGCCGCGCGCCCACTGGGCGTCGATGCCCTCCTCGGCGACGACGCGCTCCATCTCGTCGATCGTGTCGAACATGGCGGACGAGACGGCCCGCGCCGCCTCCGCGCCGAAGCGCTCGCGCAGCAGACCGACGGAGACGGGGAAGCTGGGAGTACACCAGCCGCCGTTGCGGCCGGAGGCGCCGAAGCCAGAGATCTCGCGCTCGACGACGGCCACGCGCAGGGAGGGATCGCGCTTCAGGAGGTAGTACGCGGTCCAGAGACCGGTGTACCCGGCGCCCATGACGGCGACGTCGACGGCGATCGAGCCGTCGAGGGGCGGGCGCGGGACGAGGTCGTCGCCGCTGGTTTCGAGCCAGAAGGAGTAGGAGGCGTAGTCTTTCACAAAGTCAATCCGCCAAACGATGGGTAGGGGCGCTGCTTGCTGCGCCCGTCGGCCGCGGGCCGACAGTCCATGCCGTGAACCGGATTATGGCCCTCCGGGCCATGGGCGCAGCAAGCAGCGCCCCTACGATCCGGATTGCCGCGTCCAGCGGTCATCGTCATGCGATCCGCTCGCTCGCCCCCGGAACCGGGGTCGGAATCCACCATTCTTCGCCGCGGGCGGTGGTGACGTACTCCGGCCAGCGTAGGTCGATGGGGGGCTGGAAGTCGTTGGGGAGAAGGGGAGCGAGCCACATGCTGCCGCCGACGCCGCCGCCGGTGCGCTCCTCGAACTCGGCTTTGGCTTTGGCCAGCTCTTCCGGGTCGGTGAGGAGGTCGAGGGTCGTGCCGGCGATGGTCTTGCCGGCCAGGAACATGCCGGGGTCGACGATCTCCGGAACGCCGCCCATGGCGTTGTAGGCCCAGGCGGGGTACTCGAAGCCAGCGTAGGGGGTGCGCAGCACCGGGCGGCCGGTGAAGACGCGCACGGTCGGTGCGTGCCAGGTGTAATCGGTGTAGTCGTCGGAGGTGAAGTTCTTCTGCCACTCGGGGAGGAGTTTCCGCGTCGCCTCTTCGTACTCGTGGGGGGCGGTCAACTGCTCGAAGGCGTCGGGGAAGGGATCATCCATCGGGTCGATGCCGACGTTCTTCTGGATTTCGCGGGCGAAGGCCTTGGCCTCCTCGGAGTATGTCGGGGCGCCGACGAGCTCCATGTTGCGGAAGGTGAGAGCGGCGAGGGCGTTGTTGGCCAGACCGGGGCGGGTCTTGGTGACCCACTGCACGTGGGCGCGACAGCCCGTAGCGCCGGCGGCCTGCCTGGCGTTGTTTTCGAGGACGGCGTAGATCTGCTCCTGGATGGCCAAGGTGGGGGCGCGCCAGGAGTACTGGATCTGGCTCCAGCGGGGGGGAAGGTTGTCGGAGGTGGCGTCGCCGGCGGCGAGCACAAACTCGTTGAGGGTCCAGGTGCCGGTGTGGGGGAACATCGCCTCCTTGGTGTATTTGGTGAGGGTGTACATGAGCATGATGGCGTCGATGGCGCCGGGGGTGCGGGCCACGCTGTGGGGGTTGGCGGCGCTGTCGTCGTGGGCTTTGGGAGAGAGACCCTTGTTGATCCACGTTTCCGGTTCGGCGCACTCGAAGGTGAAGACGGCGCTCCAGTAGGAGCCGCAGTGGGTCTCCCAGACGGTCGTGTTGGCGTTCAGCGGGTGGTAGGAGATGAAGGCGTCGGCGTCGTCGAAGTAGCCCTTGGCGGCGTGGACCGGTTTGGAGCCGCAGACCTTTTCCGCCGGCTCGCCGAAAAAGCGCAACCGCCCCGCGATCCCGAACTGCTCCATGGCCGCCTTGGCGGCGAGAAACCCGGCCAGGGCGCCGACGCCGAGCATGGAGTGGGGATCGGTGTGACCCGCGGCGTAGGGATGCAGCCCTTCGCGCGGCGCCTGATAGGGGACGGCCTGTTGCGAGTTGCCGGGGACGGCGTCGTACTCGGCGTAGGAGCCGATGACCGGGCCACTCTCGCCCCAGGACGCCAGGAAGGCGGTCGGCATGCCGCCGCTGCCTTCCTCGACCTCCCAGCCGTCTGCGCGCAGCAGATCGACGTAGGCCTTGGCGGAGCGGTATTCGCGCCAGGCCGGCTCGGCGTAGCGCCAGATCTCGAGGTCGAAGTCGGAGAGCCGCTGGCTATTCCGATCGACCCAGTCGTGAGCAAACCGCTTCGCCTCCGAGAGGCCCGCCATCGCCGCCTGTCCTTTCGCGCCGAACGAGATAGACCGGGCTGGGAGTCTACCAGTCGAAAGCCGTGAGCCGTGAGTCGTCAGTCGTCCGTTGTGGGTTAGGGTTCCCCACCGGCGCAAAGACCCCTTCCCCCGCTGGGGAACCCCTTGACACTGTTTCAGGTACGCGTAGAGTAGCGAGCAGGACTCGACAAGCATAGCTCACCGCCGTACTGCCCCGAGCGGGCCGGCCGTTCGATCGTGTGGCCTCACGGAGGGGCCGTCGGCAAAGTCTGAAGGAGGTTGCGATGCGTCTGCTGTTCGTGCTCATGCTCGTGCTATCCGGGATCGCCGCGGGAGGCGTGGGCGCCGCGGCCCAAGACGACGCCGCGGCTGGGGATGTGCCGAGGACCAACGTCCGCTTCGTCATTCCTTACTCCCAGGACGGTCTCGCCTCCGGGCTCACCGTCACGGAGGAGGTCAGCGGCTTTTGTGCCACGACCTCTCTGGCCGATGTCGGCCGACCCGATGCCTGGGTTTGCACCAATCCTGACACGGGCGAGCGTTACGACCCCTGCTTCGAGAATCCGTTCGGCGATCCAGAGGCGCTCGGCGAGCTCGCCTGCATGACGTCGCCGTTCTCGCCCGACGTGGTGCGCCTCGCCCTGACCGAACCGCTGCGGCGGTTCAAGGAGGCCGAGCCCCCGGCATCCGTCCCGCCACCGCCGCTCGCCGCCATGCCGCCGGGTCAGCCTGGGGAGCCGGCCCTCGCCCCGCCGCCGTCCGCCGCCGAGGCGGAGATCGCCGCGCAGGAGACGATCGACCCGCTCGACATCCCATGGGGACTGGAGCTGGCTAACGGCGCGCAATGCACGCTGCTGACCGGGGCGAGCGCGGTGCTGGCCGGCGAGCGCGTGAACTACGGCTGCGACGACGGGGGACTGGTTCTGGGCGAGGTCGATAGGAGCGCGCCGCAATGGGCGGTTTCCTACCTGGCCGAGGGGGCGTTCGCCACCGACCTCGTCCCCGTCGCCGTCGCCTGGACGTAGCCCCGACCACGCAAAGGAGTCCTACGATGGAGTCGCATCGATTCGACGCGCTGACCCGGCGGTTCGCCCGCCGCCGCTCCCGCCGCGCGCTGCTGGGGATCGTGTCCGGGGGTCTGGCCGGGGTCGCGGTGACCGGGCTCGGCCAAGGCCGGGCGACGGCGATGCAGCGCACCGTGCCCCTCGGCGGGGTCTGTTACTGGGACGAGCAGTGCTTCAACGACGCGCTGAACCGCCCCGATCTCAACTACCAGAACCAACTCGTCTGGTGCCAGGACAACATGCTCGGCTACGACGGCGAGCGCAACTGCTGCCGCTACGAAGGCGGGCTCTGCTCCGGCCACGAGCATTGCTGCCGCGATCTGCTGTGCCTCGACGGCTTTTGCGGCGGGTACTACGGCTGATGCGACGGTTCGGCGGACGAAAAGGGGGAGGTGGGCAGTGAAACCAAGTCGGTTCGATCGGTTTACGCGCCGCGCCGCCGCTCGCGGCCTGATCGGCGCCCTCGCCGGCGCGGCGCTCGCCGCCATCACCCGCGAACCGGCGGCGGCGCGGCCCAATTCTGTGCCCCTCGGAGGGGTCTGCTACCGGTCCCATCAGTGCATCAACGAGTACGCCGCGTCGGGAGGACGCGGGCTCAATCCCGATCTGCAGGTCCCCGCGTGCGCCTCCAACGGCTTTGACTGGGACGGCGACATGAACTGCTGTCTGTGGGAGGGCGGATTCTGTCGCGGCGATAACGAGTGCTGCGGCCTGCTCGCCTGCAACGATGGCTTCTGCGGACCGTACCAGTACGGGTGGTACGGATAGCGGGACGAGATGGCACGCCGGCAAAGTCGAAAATACGCCAGCAGCCAACGCCGCCCGATGCCCCCGCCGCCCGCTGCCCGCGTCGTCCGCGCGCCGCATGCGACGCGGGCTGGTACTGATTGGAGGCGTGTCCCATGCGTTCGTTGGCGATCCTGATCCTGACCGCGGCCGTGGCGCTCTCCGCCGCGGCGCCGCTCCTCGGGGTCACGGCGGCCCAAGACACGGTTTCCGGCCCTGACCTCGCCGCGGCGAGGATTGCGCCGAACGATTGCGCGTTCCTCATGCAGCTCGGCGACGATCCCCGGCCTCGGCTCGGCGCCGTCACCTGTGGGACGCTAGACGTGCCGGAGGACTGGTCGCGGCCGGACGGGCGCCGCATTCAGATCGGCTACGTGGTGCTGCACAGCACCGGGGAGCATGCCGCGCCGGATCCGGTCGTCTATCTCGAGGGCGGCCCTGGGGGCAGCGCCCTGACCGGCATCGAATTCCTCGCTCAGCTCTTCGCCGGCATGCGCCAGCAGCGCGACATCATCGTCTTCGATCAGCGCGGAACGCGTCTCTCGTCACCGCTCCGCTGTGAGTCGGTCAGCGCCGCCGCGGCGATCGATGCCAGACTCCAGGATCCAGCACCCGACGTTGCCGGCACGCCAGCGGCGCAACCGGCCGCGCGCTTTCCGGACGAGCTGGGCGATCCGTTCGAGATCATGCAGATGGCGCGGCAGGAGCACTCAGGCGCCGCTGTCGCATGCGCGCGGGAGATCGCCGCCAGCGGCGTCGATCTGCGCCACTATAACAGCATCGCCAGCGCCAACGATACGGTCGCGCTCGTCAAGGCCCTGGGCTACGATGCCTACAACCTCTACGGCATCTCCTACGGGACGCGACTGGCGCTGGTCATCATGCGGGAGCACCCCGCCAGCGGCATCCGCGGCGTCGTCCTCGACTCGGCGTTCCCCCCCGAAATCAACGGCTTCGAGCGCTACCCGGAGGAGCCGCACGAGGTCGTCATCCAGCTTTTCGCCGACTGCGCGATCGACCCGGCCTGCTCCGCTGCCTATCCCGATCTCAAAACGCGCTTCGTCGCGCTCCTGACCCGCTTGCGCGACGAGCCGGTCATCTCCGACGATGGCATCCCGATCACCGATCGCGACCTGATCGGGGTGATGCAGGCGTTGTCCCAGCAGGTCGACGCCGTTCCCTACGTGCCGTTGATGATTGCCGAACTGGAGCGGGGCGAGGACGCTGCCTTCATCGGGATCGCCAGCGGAGCGATCCTTTCGCCGGCATCGTCCGATGAGGCGCTGACCGACGCCGACGTGGCCGCGGCCCCCGCTGCCGCCGCGGCGACGCCCCTGCCGCGGAGCGCCACGAGTCTTTCGCCAGCACGGCACTTCTTGATCGCCTTTCAGGACCAAATGGATCCGTTGCCGGTCGATGACACCAACCGCGCGCTCAGCCTGCTCTTGCACCTCGACACGCGGCCGCCGGAGCGCGCCACCCTGGCCGCGCTCGTCGAGCAGGCGTTCCCGCCATCGCGGTACGCGGAGGCATACGCCGCATTGATGGCGCAGTTGGAGGACATGAGCGAGGAGGACGTGGGCGAGGTCTTCGTCGTCGTGGAAGAGACGATCACCTTTTTCGACTTCTTGACCTTCCGCACCACGCGGCCGCAGTTCCATGCAGTCGAGTGCAACGAGGAGGTCCCGTTTCAGGCATTCGAAAACGCGGTCACAACCGCGCGGCAGTTGGAGATTCCCGAACTGGCCCTCGGCGTGGTCGACGCGATGGCCGCGCAGTTCGCAATCTGCGAGGTCTGGCCGTCGGGGCGCGCGCCGGCGGTCGAGGAGCTTCCGGTGACGAGCGACATCCCCACCCTCGTTATGGCCGGGTCATACGATTTGCAGACGCCGGTCTCCTGGAACAAGTCGGCCTTCGTCACCCTGCCGAATGGCGTGTTTATCGAGTTCCCGATGTCCGGGCACGGCGTCATCACCTACTCGGCATGCGCCGAGCGGGTCGCCACGGAGTTCATCGCCGATCCGACCGTCATCCCGGACACCTCGTGCGTCGCCGATCTCAAGCCGCAATGGGTGCTGCCAACCGCGGATGACGCCGCGGCCGGAGACCATGCCACACCCGTGGCCGTCTCTGGAGGCTCGGCCGTCACCTGAAGCGGAGGGGAAACCCACTTTTCATAGACAGCCCGCGCCTTCACCTCTACACTGTGGCGAACTCCCAAGGGACGACGACGCGGGTGGGCCGTGCGGGCCCGAGGCGTCAGTGGCGCTGAACCTCCCCGATGTCGATCGCCGCGGGACGCGGGGCAACGGCCCTGAACGTGGCCCGGTTCGCGGGCGCACATCGGCGTGGAGGCTGCCATGCGGAATTCCTGGGATCCGATCGCGGAGATGCGGGCCACAAATCGCGCCCTCAAGCGCCAGATGATGCGCGATCTCGACGTGATGAGCCGGCGCCAACTGCTCCGGCGCGGCGGCACGCTCGTCGCCGGGGCGTCGGCGGCCAGCATCCTGTTCAAGGCGGGCATTCCGCTGCACGCCAGCGCGCAGGAGGAGACTCCGCCGCTGCCGGAGTACGGCGAGATTCCGGAGAATCTCATGGGGTCCGGCGAGGTGCGCGTGCAGTCGTGGGGCGGCGCGTTCCAGGACGCGCAGCGGGAGGCGTACTTCCAGCCCTTCCAGGAGCTGACCGGGATCACCGTCATCGAGTCGGAGGGGCCGGACCCCTCCCAGATCAAGGCGATGGTCGACACCGGCAACGTCGAGCAGGACGTGGTCCAGATGGACCGCGCCGACGTCATCTTCCTGCTCCAACAGGGCGATTACTGGGAGCCGATCGACTACTCGCTCTTCGACGTCGACAACATCGCCGAGTACCACCGCTTCGAGTACTCGGTCGACATGCTCCCCTACGCGACGGTGATCGGCTATCGCACCGATGCCTTCCCGGAAGGCCCCGCGGGGCAGGCCGACTTCTGGAACACCGAGGCGTTCCCTGGGCCGCGCACGACCTCCGGGGGAACCGGCGGGGTGACGCCGTTCCTGGAGGCGGCCGTGGTCGCCGCCGGGACGCCGATGGACGCCATCTACCCGATCGACCTGGACGCCGCCTTCGCATCGCTCGGCGCGCTGCGGCCGGACGTGGTGCGTTTCTGGGAGGCGGGGGCGCAGCCGGCGCAGATGCTGACCGACAACGAGGCGGTGATGGCGCACTCCTGGAACGGGCGCACGCACGCCATCATGCAGGAGGGCGCGCCGGTCGACGTGCAGTGGAACGAAGCGCAACTCGCCACCGACGTGTGGGCGATCCCGAAGGGCGCGGCCAACGCCGAGAACGCCCAGAAGTTCGCCGCCTTCATCACGCTGCCGGTGTCGCAGGCGCGGCTGAGCTACCTGATCCCCTACGGGTCGGTCAACGCCGCGTCGGCCGAGCTGATGACGCCCGAGCAGCTCGCCACGCTGCCCACCTCCCCGGAGTACCTGGAGAAGATGTGGGTGCGCGACATCGACTGGTGGGTCGAGAATCTGGAGACGGTGCTCAATACCTGGAACGAGTGGATCCTCTCGTAACGTAACGGCGACAGGCGGGGGCGCTCGCGGGGAGCGCCCCGCATGGGACGGCTGGCATGACCGCAACGGCCAACCGGGAGATGCGGGGCGACCCCGACGGACTCGGGGCGCTCGGGGCGCGGGTGGTCTTCGACCGCATCGAGAAACGGTACGGCGCGGTGGTCGCCGTCAACGACGTGTCGCTCGACATCGCGCCCGGCGAGTTCGTGACGTTGCTGGGGCCGTCCGGGTCGGGCAAGACGACGACGTTGATGATGCTGGCCGGGTTCGAGATCCCGACGGCCGGCGAGATCTACGTCGACGACGACCCGATCGCGGCGGTGCCCCCGTACCGGCGCAACATCGGCATGGTCTTCCAGAACTACGCGCTCTTCCCGCACATGACCGTGGGGGAGAACATCGCCTTCCCGTTGCAGATGCGGCGGATGAGCCGGGCGGAGATCGCCAGCAAGACCGGCGAAGTCCTGGAGCTGGTCGGGTTGCCCGGCTACGAAGGGCGCTACCCGCGCCAGCTCTCGGGCGGGCAGCAGCAGCGGGTGGCGGTGGCGCGGGCGCTGGTCTTCAACCCGCGGGTGCTGCTGATGGACGAGCCGCTGGGCGCGCTCGACAAGCAGTTGCGGGAGCGGCTGCAGCTCGAGATCAAGGCGCTGCACGAGCAGCTCGGGGTGACGATCATCTACGTCACCCACGACCAGGAGGAAGCCCTCATCATGTCCGACCGCATCGCGGTCATGAACGAGGGGCTCATCGAGCAGTTCGGCCAGCCGACCGACCTCTACGACGAGCCGGCGACCCGCTTCGTGGCGGACTTCATCGGCGAGTCGAACTTCATCGACGGGACGCTCACGCAGCACGACGGGGCGACCGCGTGCGTGGACGTGTCCGGGCTCGGCGAGCTGCACGCGCCGGCGCGGCCGGGATACGCCGCGGGGACCGTGGTGGCGCTGACGGTGCGGCCGGAGAAGATCGTGGCGGCGGAAAACGGCAGCGCGCCGGGGATGAACGCCGTCGCAGGGGTCGTCGAGGACGTGGTGTTCGTGGGAGAGATGCGGCGCTACGTGGTGCGGATGCCGGGCGGGCAGCGGCTGGTGCTCAAGGCGCAGAACCGGATCGGGGTGCAAAACTTCGAACGCGGCGATCCGATCCGGGTCTGCTGGAACGTGGCCGATGGCCGCATCGTCTGAGGCCGGAGACGGCCGAGGGGCGCGATGGCGACGCTGACGACCGAGATGGCGGCCGCTCCCCGCGAGGCGCAGAGCGCCCGATTCGCGGCGCTACGGCGGCGCGAGCAGTGGCGCTACCTCTTCCTGCTGGCGCCGGCGCTCGTCTTTCTGACCGCCTTCTACGGCTACCCGGTGGCCAGCATGCTAATGCGGGCCTTCTACGACCCGTCCTGGGGCGGGCAGAACTTCGCGCCGCTGGTGGAAGCGAGCAGCACCGTCGAGGTGCTGGGCCTCTCGCTGCCGATGAACGTCTATCTGCGCGTCTTCTGGATCACCCTCCAGATCGCGTTAGTGACGACGGTTTGCACCTTGCTCCTGGGCTATCCGGTGGCGTACGCGCTCTCCTCGATCTCGCCGGGGCGGGCGAACCTGCTGATGATGCTGGTGCTGATCCCGTTCTGGACGAGCATCCTGGTCCGCTCCTATGCCTGGATGGTGCTGCTGGGGCAGGAGGGGATCATCAACGAGGCGCTGACGGCGGCCGGCGCGATCGAGAACCCGATCCGGTTGCTCAACACGCGCTTCGCCGTCTACCTCGGCATGGTGCATATCCTGCTGCCGTTCATGATCTTGCCGCTGTACGCGGTGATGCGAGGGATCGACCGCAACCTGATGCGGGCCGCGGGGAACCTCGGGGCGCCGCCGGCGGCGGTCTTCCGGCGCATTTTCCTGCCGCTGAGTTTGCCCGGCATCGCCGCCGGGTGCCTGCTCGTCTTTATCCTCTCGCTCGGGTTCTACATCACGCCGCAACTGCTCGGGGGGCAGCGCGACGTGATGGTCTCGATGCTGATCCAGCAGCAGGTCGATCTGCTCAAATGGGGATTCGGGTCGGCGCTGGCGCTGGTGCTGCTGGTCCTGGCTCTGGTCATCTATCTGGTCTTCACGCGCCTGCTTGGCGTGGAGCGGGTCTTCGGATCGGCGCGGGCATGACCGCCACGGCGCCCTCGGCCCGTCTCCCGCGCGCGGATGCGTCCGCCGTTCCCCGGCCGCGGCAGCGGGCGCGCTCGTCATTCTCGCTGGGGCGCGCGCTGCTGTGGGTCGTCGTGGGGTTGGTGCTGCTGTTTCTGGTCTTTCCGGTCTTTGTCGTCGTGCCGGTCTCGTTCAGTTCGGCGAAGTATTTGCAGTTCCCGCCGCCGGGGTGGTCGTTGCAGTGGTACGAGAACTACTTCATCCGGCCCGGCTGGGTCGACGCCACGTTCCTCAGCATCCGGGTGGCGTTGGTAACCACTGTCCTGGCGACGATCCTGGGCACGGCGGCTTCGCTGGCGCTGGTGCGGGGGCGGTTTCCGGGCCGCAACGCGATCAACTCGTTCATGGTCTCGCCGCTGGTGGTGCCCACGATCATCGTCGCCATCGGGGTCTACTTTTTCTACGCCCGCGTGCGGCTGGTCGGGCATCCTCTGGGCCTGTCGCTGGCGCACACGGCGCTGGCGCTGCCCTTCGTCATCACGAACGTGTCGGCGACGCTGCACGGCTTCGACGAGCGGCTCGAGTACGCCGCGATGAACCTGGGCGCCAACCGCTGGCAGACCTTTCGGCGGGTGACGTTGCCGATCATCCGGCCCGGGGTGTTTGCCGGCGCGCTGTTTGCCTTTATCACCTCCTTCGACGAGCTGATCGTGGCGCTGTTCGTCAGCGGCTCCGGCGCCGTGACGCTGCCGCGCAAGATGTGGGACGGGCTGCGCCAGGAGATCGACCCGACCATCGCGGCGGTCTCGACGGTGCTGATCGCCTTCTCGATCGTCATCCTCCTCAGCGCCGAGCTGCTACGGCAACGCTCGGAGCGGACGCGCACGGCGACGTGGGCGGCGGAGGAGGAGGAGGGGCTGGGGGCGCGGGAGTAGGACGTGGCGCCGCGCGGTAAACTGGGCGGAGCGGCGATCCCCGCCAGACCGCACCAGGAGTTCTCCATGGCCGTTGCCCAGCGCATGAGCGAAGCTGATTACGTCGAGTTCGTCAACTCCGGCGTCGACGGAGTGTGGGAACTGCATGACGGGCGGTTGGTGGAGAAGCCGGGAATGAGTTGGAGCCACGGAGACATCATCACGAAGCTCCTCGTGCTTCTTTTCCAGCAGCTTGACCGCACCGAGTATCACGTGTTCACCGAACTGCGCGTCCGCAGGCCATCGGCGACCATCTTCCTTCCCGACCTGATGGTGGTCCCGACGGCCTACGGCGAACCGTTCAGGGACCGACCGGTGCTTGCTATCTTCTCCGATCCCCTACCACTGGTCGTCGAGATCTGGTCGCCGTCGACCGGGGAGTATGATGTCGATACCAAAGCCCCGGTCTACATGCAGCGCGGCGATTTGGAGATCTGGCGTATTCATCCCTACGAGCGGACGCTCACGCGCTGGGTCCGTCAGCCGGACGGGGCATATGACGAGTCGGTTCATCGCGACGGAACGATCGCACTGGCCGCCCTGCCGAGCGTGACCATCGACCTCGACGCGCTGTTCGCTGGCTAATCGGCGCTGAATGGCGGCGCGGAGCCAGGAGTTCGATCATTGCCGTTCACGCTGACACTCCGAATCGCTGTCACCCACGGTTGAGCCGAATCGCGCCCCGGACGATAATCCCCGGCATCCGCGCTTCCCCGCGCGGCAGGAGTCGCCGCGCCGCGAGCGCGAGCCGCGAGGGGCAGCACGCCGCAGATGGCCAATCTCATCACCATTGCCCGGCTGATCTTGCTGTTCGTGGTCATCGCCATGATCCACTATCAGCCTGTCGATCTGGCGCTGGTGTCGATGATCCTGCTGGGGGTGGTGTTCGCGGGCGACGGGCTCGACGGCTGGGTGGCGCGCAGGCGCGGCTCGACCTCGCCGTTTGGAGCCGTCTTCGACATCGCGGGCGACCGCATCGTGGAAACCGTGCTGTGGGTCTATTTCGCGTGGGAGCGGGTGATCCCGCTGTGGGCGCCGTTTCTGGTCATCGTGCGGGGGGGGATCGTCGACGCGCTGCGCTCCATGTCGTACGTGGAAGGGATGACGGCCTTCGGCGAGAAGACCATGATGCGCTCGGCGTTCACGCGTTGGCTGACGGCGGGGCGCTTCATGCGCGGGTTGTACGGGTACGTCAAGGCGGCGGCGTTCATCTTTCTCACCGGCTGGGTTGGGTACATTCAGCCCGAGTCCGCGGGGACGTGGCTGGAGCGGATTTACGATCTGGGCGCGGTCTATTGGTTCGGGTGGGTCAACGTCTGGCTGGCGATCGCGCTGACGCTGATCCGCGGATTGCCGGTGGTCTTCGACGCGATGCCGTACATCCGGGCCGGCGGCCAGCCGGCGACGACGACGGCGGGCGATTCGGAGCGATAATCCACCCATGACGACGCATCCCGCCGCGGCCGCCGAACGCGACGAGGGCGCGGCCCCCATCATGCCGCTCGAATCCCCCGTGGGCCGGCTGCTGCGCCGGCCGAGCGACCGCTTTCGGCGCGAGCGGCCGCGCGAGTTTCGGTACAAGCTCGCCATCCGCATCGCCGACGTGGTATCCGAGATCGTCTCCAGGATGCCGGATCGGCTGCGCGACTGGCTGGCCGACCGCGCCGGGGACGTCTGGGTTCGGTCGACGCCGGTCTATCGCGCCAACGTGATCGCCAATCTGGGGCAGGTGCTGGGGCCGGAGACGCCGCGGCCGACGCTGGAGGCGCTGGCGCGCGCGTCGGCCAAACTGGAGGCGGACTTTGGCAACTGGCGGACGCCGTGGGGCGAAATCAACCGCTTCCAGCGCATCAGCGGCGACGTCACCCAGAAGTATGACGATTCCAGGCCGAGCTATCCGGTCGCTTTCCCGTCCGCGGTGTGGGGTTCGCTGGCGTCGTTCGGCATGGTGGCGCCGCAGACGACCAAGCGCATATACGGCGACCGCGGGAACAGCTTCGTGGCGGCGGTCGAATTCGGGCCGCGCATCCGCGCCAAAAGCATCCTGGCCGGTGGCCAGAGCAGCGATCCCGGCTCGAAGCACTTTGACGACCAGGCCGAGATGTACAGCAAGGGCCAGTTCAAGGACGTGCTCTTCTATAAAGAGGACATCGAGAACAACCTCGAGCGCAAATATCACCCGGGACAGTAACCCGCGCTTGATATAATCCGCCCCTTCAATTTCGCTAGGTCCGGCAGTGGCAAAACTCTATTTCAGGTATTCGGCGATGAACGCCGGTAAATCGACGGCGCTGCTGCAGGTGGCCCACAATTACGAGGAGCAGGGCCAGAAGGTCAGGCTGTACACGGCCGTCATCGACAGCCGCTACGGCGTCGGGCAGGTCACGTCCCGCCTTGGCCCCCAGCGCCACGTCGATACCTTCGGTCCCGAGACCGACTTCCTGGCCGATGTGCCGCAGGTAGCCTGCGTGCTGGTCGACGAGGCCCAGTTCCTCAGCACCGCCCAGGTACAGCAGCTGCACCAGCTGGCCCAGGTCAAGGGCGTGCCGGTTATTTGCTATGGCTTGCGCAGCGACTTCCGCGGCGAGCCGTTCCCCGGTTCGGCCTACCTGCTGGCGCTGGCCGACGATATCGAGGAAATCAAGAACATCTGCACCTGCGGCAAGAAAGCGACCATGAACATCCGCGTCGATGACGATGGCAAGCGCATCCGCGAGGGCGAGCAGGTGTCCATCGGCGGCAATGAGCGCTACCGCCAGGCCTGCGGCCGCTGCTTCTACTCCACCTGACCCGGCTGCGCGGCAGATGACGCTTATCGACAGCTGCCGCGCGTTCGCACCAGACATCGTTTGCCGTAACGGCGACATTTTCCTCTACCTGCTGCCGTCGGCCTTTCTTGCCATCGTCATCCGCGCGCTGGCGCGCAGCCATCCCTTGTTTTTCCTGTTCACTGTGCTCGGCACCGTCAGCCACGAGCTGGCGCACTTCGTGGCCGGGCTGGTCACCGGCGCGCGCCCGGCATCGTTCACCGTGATACCGCGCAGGGTGGGGCAGCACTGGGAGCTTGGCTCCGTGATGCTGACCCGGGTGCGCTGGTATAACGCCGCCCCGGCTGCCCTGGCCCCCTTGCTGGTGATTTTGCTGCCGCTGGCCGTCGCGTGGTGGCGCACCCGGCCGGGCTGGGCTTTCCAGCCCGTCGACCTCTGCAACAATGAAGGGCACCGATACCCAGCCTCTTATCTCCTGGTAAAGTTTGGGAGATATATACCCCTCCTGTCCGTCCATGACCCTGAAACCCAGCATGTCCACACCCATGCCAGCACAATAGCGCGCATCGCTTAGGTTGGAGATACGGCCTACTTTTACGAACGTCTTTAGCGGCATAGGTTAATAACAAAAGAAAAAATAACTTTACAGATATTTCGTTTCAAACAGGGTGCGGAGTTACTAAAATCAGGCTAATCATTGAAGCTTTTTTACAAATATTTCATTCTTGGTTTCATTATTGTTGCTGGCTGTGATAACAATGACGACCAGAACGCGCCCGATAAAGGCCTTGATTATTTTCCTGTCAGCACGGGACAGTATGCTATCTACGATGTGGAGGAGATCCATTACTCGACAGCGTCAGAACCCGACACCATTGCCTACGAGCTGATGACAGTGGTGACAGATTCCTTTGCCAACGGCGCCGGTGGCTTTACCTATGTGATGCACAGAAGCAAGAGGACGACCGAGACGGACGATTGGGAACCAATGGATACGTGGTCGGTGAGAATGGATCTTCGTGAAGTCGTTGTGAATGAGTCAAATGTTTCCTACCTGAAACTGGCATTTCCCCTGGAGGAAGGCACCAGGTGGGATGGCAACAAATTCAATACCCTCGCATCGGATGAATACGAGGTAAAAACCTATGACGCTCGCTTGTCGGTCAACGGGTTGGAGTTTGACCGAACCCTTACAGTGGGACAGGAGGCGTACGACGATGAAGTTACCCGGACTGATATCCGCACGGAGGTCTATGCCCGGGATGTTGGATTGATCAGAAAAGAATCGACCGTGCTGACCTATTGCACCGAACAGGTTTGTCTCAACCAGGGATTTATCGACAGCGGTATCATTTACAAACAGGAGATCCGTGAATATGGCATTCAATAGAATTTTATTGATTACATCTTTTTTTGTGTTCGCTGCGTTTTTTGCCAGGGGCCAGGTGAACCGGTACATGGTGTTCTTCAGGGACAAGGCAGGCAGCCCATTTGAGATCTCCCGGCCGGCGGATTTTCTTTCCGAGAAATCGATTACCAGGAGAATCCAGCAGGGGATCCAGGTGAGCGAGACCGATATTCCCGTGAATGAGAATTATGTACAGGGCGTTCGCGGGACGGGCGCGTCGGTCTTTTTCAGGTCAAAATGGTTTAACGGACTACTCGTTCAGTGTGATCAGTCTCTGGTTCCCACGATCGAGGGCCTGGCGTTTGTGGATCATGTTGAATTTGTGGCACCGCGGCCAAAGCTCATTTCACCAGGAAAAAAGAAATTCAATCTCAAGCGCAAGGATGGCAGTTTTGGAACAGAGACCATCAACCAGCTGAACCTGGTCGGCATCAACTACATGCACGAGGCCGGGCACAAGGGCGAGGGCATCACGATAGCATTGCTGGACGCAGGATTTCAGGGTGTCGACTCAACAGCGCCTTTTGCAGGGATCAGGAATGAAGGCCGGCTCAACGCGGCGGTCTCCTTTGATTTTGTGTATAATACTGAAAATGTTTTCAGGTATGATGATCATGGTACCGAAGTGCTCTCCGTCATTGCCGGCGAGGTGCCGGATGCTTTTACGGGAGGTGCGCCGGAGGCGAACTTTCAACTGTACGTGACCGAGGACGTCTCTTCCGAATACAGGGTGGAGGAATACAATTGGGCCTTCGCCGCGGAGCGCGCCGACAGCGCGGGCGCGGATATCATCAATTCTTCCCTCGGATACTACGATTTTGACGATGGCGCCATGAACTACACCAAAGCCCAGATGGACGGGAAGACTGCGGTGGTAACGAAAGCCGCTCAGTTTGCTGCGGATAGGGGCATGGTTGTCGTGTGCAGCGCGGGAAACGAAGGGAACATTACCAACTGGCGAATCATCACGGCTCCGGCGGATGCCGTGGATGTTATCGCGGTCGCCAGCGTGGATGCTTCCGGCATCAGGAGCTCGTCGAGTTCTGTGGGCCCTTCGGCCGACGGCAGGATCAAGCCTGACCTTGCCGCGATGGGGGTGGGCGTGAAGGTTATCAGGTCCAACGGCGCGTTGTCGTCCGCGTCAGGAACGTCGCTGGCGGCTCCGTTGATGACGGCGCTGGTAGCGGGTGTGTGGCAGCGATACCCGGAACTGTCGAGCGATGAGGTGATCGCCTTGCTGAAACAGACGGCATCGCTGGCAAACAGTCCCAATAACCAGATCGGTTACGGTATCCCAAATTTCAAGGCCAGATC